>NZ_CAJMYY010000002.1:0-500077 GCF_905220185.1 Paraburkholderia sp. J11-2
GTAGGTGTCGCCGCCCACGAGATACGTCGGAGCCGAGATCGAGCCGTCGCTGTTCACCGTCGAACCGCCACCCAGCGCTGCCGCCGTCGAACTGGACACCGAGTACAGCTGCGAGCCGTTCACCGCGTCGAGGCTCGATGCGTTCACCATGCCGTTCGCCACGTTGTGCAGTGCCACTGCCGACGTTGCCGACGTGCCGCCCAGCGTTACCGAGTCATGCGCCGACGAGTCGTACAGCACTGCATCTGCCAGTTGCCCCTGCATGTTCGTGATCTGGCCATCGATGGTCGTCACGTCACCGGCGAGGTTCGTCACGTTGCCAGCCAGGTTCGACACGTTTGTGTTAGTCGCATACAGCTGCGAACCGTTCACCGCATCAAGGCTCGATGCGCTCAGCGTACCATTCGCCACGTTGTGCAGCGCGACTGCCGAAGTCGCACCCGTACCGCCCAGCGTTACCGAGTCATGTGCCGACGAGTCGTACAGAACCGCATCAGCCAGCTGGCCGTTGATGTTCGTGATGTCGCCAGACAGGTTCGAGATGCTCTGGTTCGTTGCGTACAGCTGCGAACCGTTCACTGCATCAAGGCTCGATGCGCCCAGCGCGCCGTTGGCCACGTTGTGCAGCGCCACTGCCGAGGTCGCCCCCGTGCCGCCCAGCGTCACCGAGTCATGTGCCGACGAGTCGTACAGCACTGCATCGGCCAGTTGACCCTGCATGTTCGTGATCTGGCCGTTGATGGTCGTCACGTTGCCCTGCAGCGTCGTCACCGCACCCGAAAGGTTCGACACATTCGTGTTCGTCGCATACAGCTGCGAACCGTTCACCGCGTCGAGGCTCGAAGCACTCAGCGTGCCATTCGCCACGTTGTGCAGCGCCACTGCCGACGTTGCACCCGAACCGCCCAGCGTCACCGAGTCATGCGCCGACGAGTCGTACAGTACCGCATCAGCCAGCTGGCCGTTGATGTTCGTGATGTCGCCCGACAGGTTCGAGATGCTCTGGTTCGTCGCATACAGCTGCGAACCGTTCACCGCATCCAGGCTCGATGCGCCCAGCGCGCCGTTGGCCACGTTGTGCAGCGCCACTGCCGAGGTCGCACCCGTACCGCCCAGCGTCACCGAATCATGCGCCGACGAGTCGTACAGTACCGCGTCAGCCAGTTGACCCTGCATGTTCGTGATCTGGCCATCGATGTTCGTGATCTGACCATTGATGCTCGTCACATTGCCCTGCAGCGTCGTCACCTCACCCGAGAGGTTCGACACATTCGTGTTCGTCGCATACAGCTGCGAGCCGTTAACCGCATCAAGGCTCGACGCACTCAGCGTGCCATTCGCCACGTTGTGCAGCGCCACTGCCGAGGTCGCGCCCGTGCCGCCCAGCGTCACCGAGTCATGTGCCGACGAGTCGTACAGCACTGCATCGGCCAGTTGCCCCTGCATGTTCGTGATCTGGCCGTTGATGGTCGTCACGTCACCGGCGAGGTTCGTCACGTTGCCAGCCAGGTTCGACACGTTTGTGTTAGTCGCATACAGCTGCGAACCGTTCACCGCATCAAGGCTCGATGCGCCCAGCGTGCCATTCGCCACGTTGTGCAGCGCCACCGGCGTGGTCGAGCCCGAGCCGCCCAGCGTCACCGACGTATGCGCCGACGAGTCGTACAGCACCGCATCGGCCAACTGTCCCTGCATGTTCGTGATCTGGCCGTTGATGGTCGTCACGTTGCCCTGCAGCGTCGTCACGTTACCCGCGAGGTTCGACACATTCGTGTTCGTCGCGTTCAGCTGCGAGCCGTTCACAGCGTCCGTGCTCGTCGCACTCAGCGTGCCATTCTGCACGTTGTGCAGTGCCACCGGCGTGGTCGAGCCCGAGCCGCCCAACGTCACCGACGTATGCGCAGACGAGTCGTAGAGCACCGCATCGGCCAGCTGGCCCTGCATGTTCGTAATCTGGCCGTCGATGGTCGTGATCTGACCATTGATGGTCGTCACGTTGCCTTGAAGGGTCGTGACATTACCCTGCAGCGTCGTGATGTTGTTCGCGTTCGCCGTGATCTGCGTATCGGCCGCGTACAGTTGCGAACCGTTCACCGCGTCCGTGCTCGTGGCCGCCACCTGACCCGCTGCCACGTTCGTGACCGTGCGTTCAGCGCCTGCCGAACCCACGCTCACCGTGCCCGTCGGGCTCGTGCCGGCATAGTTGTACGTCGTGCCGCCGATCACGCCGCTCGCCGTGCCCACCGCTGCCGAAGTCGTTGCGCCACTGCCCAGCGCGACCGAGTTCGCCACGCTTGCGTTCGCGCCGTAGCCGATCGCAACTCCGTTCTGGCCGCTCGCCTTCGCGTTGTAGCCCATTGCCGCTGAGTTGTTGCCAGTCGCGACTGCATTTGCGCCAACCGCAGTTGCGTACGTGCCGCCACTGGCGGTCGCGGACACGCCAAGCGCCGTACCAGCCTGGGCAGAGGCCGTCGCGCCATTGCCAAGCGCCATGGCGTCCATCCCGCTAGCAACTGCCACACCGCCAAACGACCCACCAACGCCCATGGCAATAGCGCCCGTCCCCGACGCGGTCGTTGAACTGCCGATAGCGACTGAGCCGTTGCTACCGGAAGCCGTCGAGCCACTCCCCAAACTAACGACGCCACCTCCGCTTGCAAGCGTGTTAAGGCCAATCGCGACACCGCCCCCGCTCGTGGCCGTCGCCGCCGGACCGATTGCCGTGCTGTTCGTGGCTACGGCCGACGAATCTGCCAGCGACGAATTCGTGTGGAAGTACTTGATCCCGCCGCCGTTGTTGATGTTGTTGACGGTGTTCGAGAGGTTCGTCACGTTCGTGTTCGTCGCGTTCAGCTGCGAACCGTTCACCGCGTCCGTGCTCGTCGCACTCAGCGTGCCATTCTGCACGTTGTGCAACGCCACCGGCGTGGTCGAGCCCGAACCGCCCAGCGTCACCGAAGTATGTGACGACGAGTCGTACATCACCGCGTCGGCCAGCTTGCCTTGCAGGTTCGTGATCTGACCGTTGATGGTCGTCACGTTGCCTTGCAGCGTGGTGACCTGGCCCTGGATCGTCGTGACCTGACCTTGCAGCGTCGTGATGTTGTTCGCGTTCGTCGTGACCTGCGTGTTGGTTGCGTAAAGCTCGGAGCCGTTCACCGCGTCCGTGCTGCTCGCAGTCAAATTGCCCGCTGCCACGTTCTGGATCTGACGCTCGGCGCCAGCGGCACCTACGCTCACCACACCGATCGGCGCCGTGCCAGCGTAGCTGTACGACGTGCCGCCGATCATCCCGCCAGGAATGGGGGTAGCCGCAACAGTGGCTTTCGCGCCATTGCCCAGCGCGACAGAGTTCGCCAGCGTCGCAGTGGATAGCAAGCCGATGGCCACGCTATTGTTGCCGAGCGCAAACGACTGCGTTCCGAGCGCTGTAGCACCGCCTGCTGCGTTACTACCAAAGCCAAAAGCCACGCCGAGGTCGCCAGTGACTGACGCAAACGTGCCGAAGGCTGTTGCTGCCAGATGGTTACCACCGGAAGCAGCACAGCCCGCAACGGAAGACCAGTCCCCACTGCCGTCGACCGCGTTGTAATTAGTACCGTAGCTGTAGCCATTAAGCGAACCACCAGCGCTACTACAGGTATAGGTTCCAGCGCCAATGGTATCTGCTTCAGCGACGGTTGAATATCCACTCAACGCGGTTACCGCCATAACCGCAGACGAAGCAACCAAAGTCTTGACCGATGAGCGTTTGCCACGCGCGGCAGCGTTCTCCTGCACAGCAACCCATGTTCCTGCGGCTTCGTTCCACACCGTCCGATACGACTTATTCATTTGCATTCCTGATTTATTTACAAATATTCCTATCGATTTCCGATCCATCGAGCAGCACAGCAATCGTCCCGTCTCTCGATATTCTGAGAAGTCTCACCTATTGATTTTTTCCACTCGCTAGAGTACGCATCAGGCCAAACCAGATGCCCCAGACGAGTACGGGTTTGACCGTCGTCGTAACGCACCAGGACAGAACGCGGACGCTAAACAGTCCACGCCCTGAGTCCGCTCCTGGCGACCACAAGAACAGGCAGCAGAAATACGACGGACGCGCCGGACTATTACGGGATCGAAAGCCCAACCCAATTCCGGACTAGTCCGGTGCCATTGGGGCAGTACTATTCGCGCCCGCTTTTTGCCCATCGCAGTTGCGTACGTGCTGCCAGCCGCACTCGCAGGCGAGCTGAGCGCCGCACCGGCCCAACAAAGGCCATCGCGCACATTGCGGCCATCCCGCCTGCCGGGGTGATACCCGCCGTCGAATCTCAAACGCCCAGCGCAATAGCGCCAATCTGAGCCACCTGAGCAGCGACATTGCCAAGGCAAACATGCCCGCAAATTGACAACGTCGCGATGTTGCTAAAAGAAGTGTGAGAGGCGAGCCGGACAAGTATGGTTACGACTTGGCACCGAGCAGATATGACCATTCTTAACACCCACTGACGGCTTCACACGTCACCCGTTACGCACAGCGGCGCGGGTCTGCCTGGGCAATCCAAGGCCTGTCATGATTTGGATGGATGCACACGAATTCCGTAGACGAATCTGTGCAATGGATCTAGATACACGGAGTGAAACAGGGCCTGTCCAACTCAGCGACGGCCTCCGAGTCCGTCGCACCTCTCGCGCTGTTGCGGGAAGGGATACGCTCAGCCGGATCGATCTCGTACGCCGGCATTTCCGCGCCCGCCAGCTTGCGGGCAACATCGACTAGTTCTTGCCCGCGCGCGGCTTCGCAGTCGTATGCGATGCGGCCCTTTACCGACAAGACAGTTCCAGTAACGGATTCGCCTCGCATAGCAGGACGGCGCGCGCAATGGCGAACCGAACGTGGCTTGCTGCAAACGAGCACCGTGCCAATCCGAGTGCCGATCCAAAAAAAGGGCGCGACCCCGTCGAGCCTCGCCGATGCGCACGGTAAATCCGGATCTATGCCACCGCAGTTCCGAACTTGTCCTGCCACGAAAGGTAAAGGCCTCGCGTAGCATGCATATTGAGTTGATTAGTGCCCAACTGGCACAGGGGAAAGCTGCGGTGGTTGGATTCTGCATGCGCCGCCCCTCTCGCGAATTGGGCCCGCACTTCAGGATCGGTAGTTGTTCTCAGACGAGCGCTGGAATACAGGAATCGAGCGAATAATTTGATATGCGCATATCACGGTTGATCATTTTGTCCGCCAAACAATAATCGCGAATGGGATTGTCATGCGAAGCGTTCCAATTCATGCTTTACTGGCGGACAGTCAACCTATCGTTGTATGTGGCGCGCGCTACGTATTGTCGACCGCAAGCACAATAGCCGTCACCAAAGCCGCACACGACTCTGGCGAGATGATGGACGCGTTGGCCAATCAATACTTCGACGTGCTTGTCGCGGACTATTCGATCTCCGGCGCCCGGTTCAGTGAAGGCCTTGCGCTTTTCGACACGATTCGCCAGCGCCATCCAAACCTGAATGTGGTAGTGACAACGACCACGGAAAACGCAATATTGACGCGGGCGCTTATCGAACTCGGTATTCGCTGCATTATCAGCAAGTTCGATATGACCAGTCATCTGATCAAAGCCATTTATTCGGCTTTTTTCGGAGGAACCTACCTGTCTCCGGCGCTGCACAAGAACCTCCATCGCGCCGAATTCATTGATCGAAATGTGCGCGCGCTTTCCGCACGCGAAATCGAGGTCGTGCGACTGTATGCGTCCGGACTAAGCTTAAAGGAGATTGCCGGCAGGCGCGCGCGTAGCATCAAGACGGTCAGTACGCAAAAGTCCAACGCGATGGCGAAACTCAACATCACACGCGATACGGATCTCGTTCGCTACGCGATTGAAGTCGGTCTCGGCGGCTAACCCGCCGGACATACTCTGGCCTAAGGGTGCGAACCACCGACGGTCATGCGGTTGCCAGCGTGAGCACCGCGATCAACAGTACGACCACATGACCGATTGCTGCAAAATAAGCTGGAAAGCACAGCGTTTTGGACTCGTTGAGGCTTCGCCGGAACTCATCGCCAGTCCATGTCACGCCAGCGGTTGCGATGATCGCAAACCCGCCAGGACCTAGCAAACCCCTATCGGCCATCGTGCCGTAACACGCCAGGACAACCAAAATGAGCAGCAAGGCCAACGGCCCGATGCCAACCATCTCCGACGAATAAGTACGCACTTTTTCCATTGTCTCCTCTCACACAATTGCGCTGAAAGCGTTCGGCACCCCATGCCCCATGAATGCAAGAACAGATACATTCAGCACACTAGCATCGGAGTTGCTGGAAAAGTGTCCATATAACGATATTTGACTTTCTTTTCGGCGGCATATCTATCAGACACTGTATATTGGACCCCGTTAAGTTTTATAGGGAATCGTCGCGCAGAAATTTTTTGCGATGATAAAGAGCGCTACACTTGCGCTGAGAGTTTCCACGTGCATTTCAGCGTGACCATGATCCCCCATAATCCTGGCCTGATGCGGCGCGAGCGCGCGGCATTGGACCTCTTTGAAGCCAGATCCGATCCGAACTTTGCTTCGGCATCCATGGCAATCATCGCCTGCGGCCAGGCGCAAATCTGCTCGGCTCGCCCGGTCGATGCTCGTCCATGCGCAACAGACGGCGGCACGTCATCCGCAATGCGGATGCGCTGCGGCCTATGTCTCGCGCGGTCGCACAACTTCGCATAAGCACGAATGCACGTTAGACGTCGTGGCGTCCGCGCGAACGCGGCGATGCGCAATGCTTTAATCGTTCTCGGCCAATTCGAGGTCAATAGCGCAGCGCATTGAATCCCGTTTTTTACAAGAGCTGTCGACCGCCGATCTCCCGGCATCCAGCGGGATCATCCAGACAGTGGCAACCATCCCGGCATGTCGACGTGAAAGCGTGATATCGCCTTCAAGGCCCGATTTTTTAGTACGTTTTCGAATATGTCCAACCTGATCGTCCACGGCGGATTTCCACTGCGGGGAGAGCTCACGCCTTCGGCCAACAAGAATGCCGTTCTGCCTGTTCTCTGCGCCACGCTGCTCACCAATAAACCGGTGCGCCTCGTCGGCGTGCCGGAGATCACTGACGTCACCAAAATTCTCGACATCTTCCGCTCGTTGGGCAGCGAAGTTTCTGTGAACTTCTCGACGGGCATTCTCGACCTGCATCACCATGCAACCGACTTCGATCCAGCGACGCACCGGCTACCCGAGGAGATGCGTTCGTCGATCATGCTGATCCCCCCGCTGCTTGCGCGTTTTGGCGTAGCGCGCCTGGAGAGCGACGTGAAAGGTTGCACACTCGGCGTGCGAGAGATCGACCCGCACGTCGAGGTATTCGAACGTTTCGGGGCACGCGTTACGCGCACCGACGATTCCCTGATCGTGCGCCACGACGGGCAGATGATTGCTAACGATCACTGGCTCGATTATGTGTCGGTTACGACCACCGAGAACTTTGCACTTTGCGCGGCGTCCGCCAAAGGAACCTCCACGCTCGTCAACGCAGCTTCGTAGCCACACGTGCAGGAGTTCTGCCGCTTTCTGGCCATGCTTGGCGTCGGTATCGAAGGCATCGGCACCTCGCGGCTCGGCGTGACAGGCGGCGGACAGCTCGGCGGCGGCGAGTTCCGCTTCAGCGAGGACTTCCACGAGATCACGACTTTTCTGGCGCTGGGCGCAATTACGGATGGTGATATCGCAGTCAGGAACTCGGCGCCGGAGCACTTCCCCCTGATCGACAGGACCTTTGCCAAGTTTGGCGTGCATGTTGTGCATCGCGACGGTTGGTCGCGTGCGCTAAGCAACGGCCCGCTCAAGGTACAGCGGCCGTTCACGCAGAATATCCTGACCAAGATCGAAGCGGCGCCGTGGCCGTATCTACCCGTGGACCTGCTGCCGATCTTCGTTGCGCTCGGCGTGAAGGCGCAAGGCAGCGCGATGTTCTGGAACAAGGTCTACGATGGCGCGATGGGTTGGACCAGCGAATTGTCGAAGTTCGGTGCCCACGCATTCCTTTCGGATCCACACCGGCTTATCACGTTCGGAGGACTGACGCTGACGCCCGCCCGCGTCGAGAGCCCCTATATTATTCGCGTTGCAATCGCACTACTGATGGTTGCGGCGAGCACCGAGGGGCGCTCCGAGATCATGCATGCGCAGCCTATCCGGCGGGCGCACCCGCGCTTCGTCGAAAATCTGTGCGCACTGGGTGCAAAGGTCAAATGGACCAGTGGCGAGTGAGCACAGGCCGCGCTTCGCATGGGCGTCTTGAGCGTTCGTGCACCAGAACGCCGGATACACCCGGTCGACATCTCGCGGCGCGCACGTAACACCAGCGTCCGCCCTGCATAGAACGACTACATCCGCATGGGCGCCGTGTGACGGGCGCCCATGCAGCACATCTCACGTTTTAGTCACGTGTTACTGACGCGGCGCAGCCGTGGCCGATGAAGCAGGCATTGCGCTATCGCTTGCGACCGAAGGAGTAGCGGCAGTTGCTGCGTGATCCGCATTCTTCACGCTCGTCATGTGCACGGCGTTATGCTTCGCGTGGCGCTTCGTGTGCTTCTTGTGCTTATGCTTATGTTTTTTGTACTTGACAGGCACAGTTGCCGGCTCGCTTGAAGTCGAGTTGGCCGTGGCAACCTGGCCACGCGCGTTTTGCACGACCTCTTCCTTCACCTGCTGCGTGATCTGCGCGACCGCCGCCTGCGCGACCTGCTGCTGGACTGCCTGTGCAACCTGAGCTGCGGCAGCCTGCGCCACCTGATCCTTAACCGCCTGCACCACCTGCGCGGTAGCGGCTTGCGCTACCTGGTCCTTCACCGCATTGGTCACCTGGACGGCCTGATCGACCTGAGCGTATGCGCCGGCCGAGAACAGTGCTGCAACAGCGACCATTACGAACTTCTTCTTCATCACGGTATATCCCTGCTTGATTGAATCGCCGATGAAATTGTTCGGCTTCGACCAAACGCACGATGTCGACAATGAGTTGACCGGATAGCGCCGCAAATTAACGCCTTTAAAGATGTTTATCAATTGACCACTATAAAATGAAATCACTATCGTTATCCGTTCGCAATCCGTAATTAAATTAGTAAAGGATCATCAAATCCTTGAAATCCATAACCAACGACGCAGACAATCGATATACGATAGTTCTTTATTCCGCATCGATCTCACCGCCTCAATCATGAAATACGGCGCCTTCCTGCTTACTGTCGCATGCGTCTGCGCAGGCATATCCTGTGCCGCGAAAGGCATCATGAAGGACGCACCGGCACCCACCGGACTCCATGCATACGGCGAACGGTTGACGCCGGTCATGCGTCATCCACAACTCGACCGCAGCTATTGGGGCGTAGCGCACGTCTTTCACCGAAGCGGCAGCAAGCGCCGCAATGCGGGATGCAATCACGAACTGTCCCAGGCTCACCCCTGCCCCGGCGCGGACAAGGGACTCCGTGATCCGTCGAACGCGCCCGCAGCCAGCAATGCCGCATAGCGCGGCATACACGCCTCAGCAACTCCTGGAATTTTGAGTCTGAAAAATGAACTTGACGATCGGCGATAGACACGGCGCAGTCTATTCTGCGCGACGCCTCGTGCACTTCCTGATTCCCGTGCTTTGCGGCAGCCTTGCCCAGGTGACTGGCTGCAGTACCGTGCCGGGTTCCCAGAACTGTGCGCCGCAGTCGGGCGCACTCGCCCACGCGGAACTCCCGCTGGCGCGCGCTGGCTACTATCGCGTCAACAATGGCGACACTGTCGCGTCGGTGGCGTCCGGGTTCTCCCGCGACCCATCTCTAATCGCGAAGTGGAACGGCATATCGTTCGACTCGCCTCTCGCCGCTGGTCAACTATTGCGCGTCGCGCCGGTCGCAAACCCTGTCGCCGCGAACCCGACGCCAGCTTGCGAAGCCCAGCCAGGCGCGGACCCGGCAGCGCACGAACTCGCGTGGCCGGCGGACGGTCCCGTTCTCAAGACGTTCAGCGCCGCCGGCTCGAAAAATATGGTGATTGGACTCGCACCAGGCGCTCCTGTACGTGCCGCGCGAGGCGGGCGCGTCGTGTACGTGGGTAGCCAGATCAAGGCATACGGCAACCTGATCGTCATTAGGCACGACCGCCACCTGCTCACCGCGTATGGCAATGCAGGGCGAATCCTCACCCGGGAAGGCGCGGTCGTCACCCAAGGCCAGGCGATCGCGGAAATGAGCGATCAACCAGATGGAAATCAATCGCTCATATTCGAGGTTCGCAAGGACCGTGTTCCCGTTGACCCGGCGGGATTGCTAACTGCGTGTCATCAGGCCAGGTAGTCTCAATCGGGACGAAGCGATCATGGCATCCTCGAAGTGTCAAATTGAATGGAGGTCTGTAACCCCGGGGGCGAACGGTAATTTACCGAAACTATCCGCGCAGCTCTGTTACTCATCCATCGCATCTCACTAACCCATCCACTGTAGACTTCTTGCGCTTCGGCACCCTGTCGACAGCATTGTTAACTGTAATTAACATTCATAAGGATTCCATATGAAATTGAAGAGCCAACTCATTCTGTCCTTGATCGCAGGCTGCGCAACGATTGCTGCCGGCACGGCCCACGCGGGCGTTTCCATCAACCTCGGCAATACTGCAGCCCCAACGTTCGTCGCCCCGGCGCCGGCTACGGAAGCCACGCCCGGCTGGCACGGCGACCGCTACCACGACGACCATCGCATGGGAGATCGCAAGGACTGGGAAGCGCATCAACGCATGGCCCAGGACCATCGCGAAGTGCGGCACGACGAACGTCATGACGAACGCGCCCGCCATGACGCTGATCACCGTGACGATCACGGCGCCTTCCATCACCAGGGTTGACCTCACGATGGCTCCACAGCCGTCCTCGCGCAGCCAAGGGTATAAGCCCCGCTCACGAGGACGGCTCTTCAAGACGACTGCGATACACGTCCTTGTCTGGATCGGCAGCACTGCAGCCCGCGACATCGGGATCTGTATTGATCCGCTGTATTCGTGAACAAATACAGGTTCAACCCGTGATCAGAAAGACGCGCCATATCAGGCTGGCAATCATGATGTCAGCGGCGGCAGTGCTGGCTGGCTGCGCCAGGTTCCCCTTGGCCCACCATTCCGGAGCTCCTGCGCCGGGCAATGGTTCGGGAAGCAAAGGGCATCCGGAACCGGATCACCCGTACAACATCGCGCCTGAAACGCCAAAGGGCGGCACAGCGCTACAACATGGATTCCGGCAGTCGGGCATTGCCTCGTGGTATGGACGGGCCTTCAACGGTCGTCGTACCGCAAATGGCGAACGCTTCAATACGAACGCCATGACCGCCGCACACAGGACCTTGCCGCTCGGCTCATACGCGCGGGTGACGCTCCCGCGCACCGGAAAGTCGGTCATCGTTCGTATCAACGATCGGGGACCGTATACCCACCATCGAATCATTGACCTCTCGTATGCCGCGGCATCGGCGCTGGGGATACAACGAACCGGGACGGGTCGCGTGATTGTCGAAGCGGTTGGCTCGCCGACGCCTCTCTATGCCAGTTCGCGCAAAGGCGAAAGCAAGAAGCGCGGCTGAACAGGCTGGAACTCGCCCAGCGAGGGCGATAATCTCTAGATCAATATTTCAACGGAGTGCATGGCGCGCCGTATGTCGGGAGCCTGCGTCCATTCTTCGGCGCGCACCGTTTCGATCAGGCAGTCAATAAAGCAACGCGACGCGGCATCCGCAGGTTCACCAGTGCGCGTAATGATGCCCACCATCGAATCATCGAGCTGTTCACGCACCGGCACCGCACGCAGGCCGTCGCGCTCCGCACACAATTCCACCAACGGCCATGGAAAGATGCTCACCATGTCCGTTCCCCTGAGCAGCGCGACAGCCACGGTCAGCGAATGCAAATAGTGGATGCTACGCGGCACCGGCAACCCGTGCTGCGCGAACATCCGGTAGGAAGCATGGCCCTCGGTTTCGGGGTCGAGCGCAACCAGCCAGTCGAGGTGGAGCAAATCGGCCAGTGAACGGCTTTCTGCATTTGGGTGATCGCGGCGCGCGACCACTGCACGGCTCGATGCAAACAGCGGTCTATATGTGAATTCGGAACTGGTTGCGCCTGGCGTCTGCCGGCCTACATACACGTCGAGGCTACCGTCGCGTAGCCGCGGATTGGCGATTGCGAGCAGTCCTTCGAACAGTTCGAGCTGGACTTGAGGCATCCGCGCCCGGAAGCGGGCAACCGCCCCTGGAAGGAACGCGAGTGCGACCCATGCCGTGACCGCAACCGAGAGACGTTTGCGCGTGTTGCCGCGTAGCGCATCCATGGCTTCGTGAGCGCGCGTCACCTGCGAGGCCACGAGCCGCGCGTGGGTGAGCAGCGTTTGCCCGCTCGCGGTCAGCGTGACGCCCGAGGGCGTACGCAGGACGAGTTGCATTTGCACCGATTCCTCCAGTAACTGGAGGCACTGGGTAATCGCGGCCGGCGACGAATTGATCAGACGCGCCGCACCGCGAACACTGCCCGTGTCTGCGATAGCGACAAGCGCTCGAAGCTGATGAATCTTCATGGCACCCCTGTCATAGGTATCGAGGAAGCGTGTTCGGTCCTACTTTACGCGTTCCGCTCTGCCCTGCGTTCCTCGATGACTTTCCCGGGCGTATCTTTGCGACACGTTCCCAGCGTCGATTCAGCATGCAGGTTGGCCGCACGATTTTTTTAAGGTGCTACTACATGACCCGCTTCGCGCCTTTTTCGCGCAGGTCGTGTGGCCGGCATTCTGGATATCAGAATGAATTGATTCGTTTGCGAACATAGCTCAACCGCGGCGCGCCGCAGCAGTCAAGCAAGGCTTCCTGCCCGAGCGACGCAGTCCGACGTATTGACCGAAGACGACCAACGCCCTTCGCTAACTCCGAAAGGGTGAGTGTGGAGCGAGGAGAGAGAAAATGTTTGATGCAGAAGCCGCTGTGACGTTATTGAACAACTGGGGCCACGAGGCGCTCGCTGAAGGATGGCCCGTATGCCTCGAAATCCTGCAAGAGGGCAATCTGGCGTTCACGCACGAACAAGGCTATATCGGCGAACGCAGCATTTTCGACGCCAAGGCGTGCCACGCCGAGTCACTGCGCTTCTGCGACGGTTCGCGAGCCGTGCGCCTGATATCTGGGGATAGCGCAGGCGGCTGGACCAGATGGACCGCACTGTTGCCTGTTCAGCCGCTACAGTAGTCCTTCAACGGCCGTCGCGGCGGCGGGCGCTTCATCGGACCTGGCGAGGCAAATTGAAGCTGCACTTCCCTTCGGTCAGCGGGCG
The DNA here is from genome assembly GCF_905220185.1 of Paraburkholderia sp. J11-2. Taxonomy (NCBI): domain Bacteria; kingdom Pseudomonadati; phylum Pseudomonadota; class Betaproteobacteria; order Burkholderiales; family Burkholderiaceae; genus Paraburkholderia; species Paraburkholderia sp. J11-2. The sequence continues at coordinate 13,366 of NZ_CAJMYY010000002.1, forward strand.
GGATATTCGAGCCCTGCCCGCTTTTCCGGGCGCGACAGTCGTTCGACCAAACCGTTTCGACAACCGCCCTGATGCGTCGGCACGTCGCACTTCGTAGCGGACTTGTCTGGGTCTCTCAGCACACGTGTTTTCTTATCCTGATTTCATCCAGAAACATTGTGCGACAGAGAGGAAGTCATGAGCCCGCTTGCATTGCTCGACGTTGCGCGCAGGTGCGACTGCGCGCATTCAGCCATCCATTTCGATCGTCCAGTCCAGTGCGAAGCAACGCCGCCTGAACCGGACGGCCTGCTTACCCACTCCCTGGTTCAGGAGTCGTGGCTGTTTCTCCTGCTCGGCGGGGTCATCCTGCTCGCAATCATGTTCTTCGGTGCGCTGCTCGCTCTTCAGATATTGCTAGGCTAATCGAACTGTCATGTCTAACCATGTGAAAATTCGCGTCATCCTTGCCGATGACCATCCCCTGGTCATCGCCGGAGCCACGCGCTATCTATCCAGAATCGAAACGATAAACATCGTTGGGACTGCTCACGATTCGGGAGATGTCGTGGAGAAGCTCGACCAAACGACATGCGACGTACTGATCACCGGCTACTCCATGCCAAACGGAAAATTTGGCGACGGCCTTGCTTACCTCTCGTTCCTGAGACGGCGCTACCCTCACCAGAAGATCATCGTGTACACGTCAGTTGACGATCCTGCGCTAGTTTCGGAAATCAATCGATTGGGAATCCGCGCAGTGGTAAACAAGATGAGTGAGATGGAAACGCTGCTTGCAGCGATCAACGCTGCTTTTGCCGGCGATACGTTTTCCCCCGAACCTGAGGTAGGCGGTCAACGTGAGACAGTGACTGTCGATGAGCAGCGAAAGCATCCTCTTAGCGCGCGAGAAGCCGAAGTCATGCGCCTTTTCATCTCCGGTTTAAGGATTAGTGAAATCGCGCAGAAGCTAAGAAAGACTCATAAGACGATAAGTACCCAAAAATGTGCTGCCATGCGAAAGCTTGGAGCTAGAGGCGATGCCGACCTGTTCCGGATCTTTTCCATCGGCGGCCGGAATCTGGTTGGCGGCTTCAAGCCTATGCCTATGGTGAACTAGCCGTAGAATGTGACGCAGCCCCCTGGCTGAAACGACCCCAGCCATATAACACATCATGTGAACTTCCTGCGCTTCTTTCATACGTTTGACCATTCCCGAAAGCGTCGCAAATGGGGCGCCAAACCTTAACCGATCTCGCCAGCTAAGTCTGCACCGGCAGCTCAGTCGTGTGATGGGATGGCGGATCAACGCAGCATGGGCAGACTGCCTCACGACTTGGGCAGGAGCGTGGAAAGAAAACTGCGTCCCCGCGTTGCGATGGCAAGACTCCGCGGCTAGTCCCGATCGTGCCGAGTCATGGCGCTCATGGCCGCAGTGAGGTCTGGGTCGGCCTTCGGCCATCGCCGCGCTACAATTACCCGCTCGCTGACCCGGCGCTCAGCACCGTTGTGTTCGTGCGACAACGTAGCGCGCTTGAACACCCTGGAGGACGGGCCGCGCTTGCCCTGCGCGACACAGCCCGCGTCGCTGACTTCGCCTTTAGCCTGCATCTTCCGTAGTGCAACTGCAACGCCGCCCACGCTAGCATTGAGAGCGCGTGTGAGTTGCGCAATCGTCCATTCACTTCCATCAGCCATTCGCTCGGCAATGCGGCCCTGAAGCCGCGTCGCGACATCTCCCTCTTTCATCGTGCCCCTCCGTTGGCTAATCCTGCCTCCCTTGATCGACGTACCTCACTCTTCCTTGGGCAATGACTCGCGCCACAGGAGAATCGCCAGTTGCTCACTGGGCGGCAGGCTTGCAAGATCGACCGTGTGACGGCGCGTGGCGACGAGCCAACGATATCGCTTCTGGAGCCCAGTCAAGGGTTGAGCAAATAATAGATCCCATGCAGTGCGCAGCGCCTCCCGCTGCCAATAATGCATGGCTAGTTCGAGCTCCGTGAGCGTTACGCTCCGCATCTCGTCACGCGGCTGAAAGCCACCTGTCACACAAGGTCTTCCGGACTCTCCCTCATTCTTCATCTGCAATCCTGATTATTTATCTGGAGTAGGCCTGTCGATCGGGACGAATGGCTCGTGTATTCCGGGAGCGGCGGCCTTACTACCAGCTCACGCCGCAACGACCGAGCCGTCCCCGACGAAGTGCGGGCTAGCGCGCGGTGAATGCGCGAAAATCGTCGCAATCTCATATCGCCTCCCCATCACGCCAGCGTCCGGCTTTGCTCAATAATAAGCAAATCGTGGCGAAGGCGGCACCCTGGCGATGGGGGGGGGTAGCGAACGCAGATGTCCTGGAGCATATGTTGGCTGGTTGCGCTAACGGCGCGGCATCCCCGCCTTCGCCCGAATTACCTACGTTTTGGAGTAGGCGCTGTGCCATCCCATTTGAACGGGTCGAAACGACCACCAGGATCAGCGCAAGTTTCCATGAAGGGGGCGACCTCGGACTGATCTGCGAAGAGTTCGAATCGCGGATCGTTGTACGCGAGGTACGCGATCTGGTTCATCCGGTCGCGCTTTGCTTCTTGTTGGGCAAGCAATTCAGCGTTCTCATGCGCGAGTTGGTCATAGGTAACCCGGCCGGATTTGTGTGCCGTTGCGTACATCCATGCCGCCGTCACGTCGTCGTTGCACTGCGCTTCCAGATCGACTGCCGGCGTTACGCCGGTTGCGTCATTTTGCGCGTGGGAAGCGCTCGCGGCCGCGCTGACCAGAAGCGCACAGAATATCGTTCTCATGCCTCTACATTTGTAGGTGCGGCGCAGATTAGCGCCGCCGCGGCCGTGGAGTATTCCTGCAGCGCCTACAAACTAAGGGCATCTTGAAATAATGTCATTCGGCCCCGGCTGATGCTCGAGGCGACCGACCGGCTCGCGATACGCTGCCTCGCAGCGAACTTCTCTATTCGTCCGACTCTGATTGTGGCCGTACAAAGGCTGCCTCGGCCGATCGACACGCTCCGCGACTGTCCATTCCGAAGCTGACTCGATCGTCCCTCACAGTGCTCTTGAAATGGCCTCCTACATGGACGCTGAAGATCGGCCTGGATCGGCTCCGCAGAGAAAGGCAACATCGACCGGCCCATTTTCGGCCTGAAAGGCGATCTTTTTTATATAGAGCGTTTGTGCGCCTTTATTTTGCCGTCCGCATATATCAAAGGCCTTTGCCAGGCACGCGCTGGTATCTTCCGTGGCCCCGGAACAGCCAACGTGAAACGTAATGGATTTCGCCTCGAGGAAGCTACTCAGGATGGGTACTGTTTGCGGTTGGAACCCAAAGAATAGAAGCGAAGCACAGAAACCAAATACGATCAAAAATCCAGAAGCGAGAATTGATATTATGGCAAACGTTATCATTTTCGTATCATAAAATGAACTTTTCACCACATCCATTTTTCACCCGCACCCTCTTCGACCTGCGCCCTAATCGAAGCCTGCCAGCGTGGTGCAGAAGGCTACCGGCCAGCATTACCCATCGACTGTTATTCTGTCGTTTATGTTCAATTCCAACGCTTCGCGAATATAATCCGGATAAATTCATAGCGTTACTTGTACCAAATATAAATTGGTTCGAAAATAAGCAAAACCGGATAAAGCGAATAGCCTTAGCGTGTTCCGTTTCGTGCCGAGCATCGGAACATCAGAAACGACAATTTGATGATATGCCCGGCGCGTTCACGCATGTACCAGACTTGTTCGGAAGCGAGGTATCTATGGATTACCAGGTTCCGGCTCGAGAGCACGGACGCGAACCGAGCGCGCTAGACAGATGATCTGTCACCAATCATCTGGTCGAGACGTCGGGAATGATCCACGTCACCCAACTCCGCACCTCAGCCCAAGACGAGCCGTTCGAGTGAGCAACGCCTCACCGCAATTCCTTCCAGCATTGCGGAGGTGGAGGAGATACTGTTAGCGCCCGTCTTCGGTATCGGTAGCCAGCAGACCGGCAAGTTGCGCAGCCAGTTCGTCAATGTCCGCGCGCAAATCCGAATCGCCACTGAAGAGCACCCGTTCCATTGCCTCGCACTTCTCGCCCTGTTCTCTGCACCCGGTCATAAAAAACATGCCCTTCAAGGAATGGAGTTCTGAGCGCATCTGTGTCGCGTTATTGTGCTTGCATGCGTCCCGCAACACCTCGATGGACTTTGAGCTTGTCTCGGCAAAGCTGGCACGCAAATGCGCCGGAATCGACGCCACGCGATCGGGTGGCGGCGTATTTTCCATATCGGGCGCCAGGACATTCAACCCTTGCAGCAATTGATAAAGCGTCCGCATGGATACGGGCTTCAGGAGGATATCTCTGGCTCCGGCTCGTTCACATCGCTCTCGCTCATCCGCCGTTGCCTGCGCCGTAATGACGATGCACGGCAAATCCGGGAGTTCGGCGCCTACCGCGACACAGACCTCGTCGCCGTGCATGTCCGGCATGTTCAGATCGGTTAGCAATACGTCCCATTGCTTTGAATGAAGCTCGGCCAATAGAGCAGCCCCGGAGTTGACCACCAGCGCGTCGGCCCCCAGTTGCTCGAGTTGATCAGCCAGCAACTGTGCGTTCACCGGATTGTCCTCGGCGGCGAGGACGCGAACGGCGCGACGCGGCGCGGGCACTTGCCCACCTTGTGAGAAGGATTCTCCGCCTATGCCCCCCTGGCCTGCACGAACATCGCCGTCGAGCGCCATACGCACCGCTTCATGCAGTGCCGTAATCGAACAGGTAGACACCGTGATGATTTTCCCCGTTTGTACTGGCCGGGCTGGTGCGTCGCGCTGGCAGTCCACGACCCATTTCGCAGCGTCGACAATCCGGTCTTCGTCGTCCTGATCCCAGGCCGCTCCGTCGTGAAACATGACGACGAAGTCGTAGTCGCCGACCTCGTCGTCATCCAGTGAGTCGAGCCGCTGTTCATATCGGACAGACAGCCCCCATCTCGTGAATTGGGGAGCAGCCCACGCGTGCCACTCATCCAAGGATGCCAGGAGCAGAACGTTGCCGTTCAGGTCTGCAGTCACCTCTGTGATTTGCACCCGATCGTCAAGCGGCAGGCGCACGATAAAGCGACTCCCTGCACCGACACTGCTCTCAACAGACAAACTGCCAGACATTGCGCGAACGAACCACTGACAAAGAAATAGCCCAAGGCCAGTTCCGCCGAATCGGCTGGCGATCGATGCATCCGCCTGAACAAAAGCCTCGAATATCCTGCTCATTTGCTCTTTGGTCATACCGATGCCGGTATCGCGAACCTCGATGACCAGCATTTTCTCTTCCGGCTCAATACGGGCTATCGCCTTCACGATACCAGATTCGGTAAATTTTATAGCATTGCTAATCAGATTATGGATGACCTGTGCCAGGCGATTTTTATCCCCATAAAATTGCTGAGTCATTTCCATATCGATATCACTTGCCAGCATGATTCCCTTACCGGCAGCGACGGGTGCGAATAACATCAGAGCCTGCTCGATGACAGGGACGACCTGAAATGGAACGCACTCCAGGTTCATTTGACCGGCGCCGATTCTCGAGATATCGAGCACGTCACTAATGATAGTCAGAAGTCCAGCCGAGGATGCGCGGATTGTCGAGAGTCTCGCTTTCTGCGAATTGTTCAGCGTTGAATCGCCCAGAAGCTCGAGGTTGCCTATGATGGCGCTCAGTGGCGTCCGTATTTCATGACTGATCATGGCAACGAAGTTGGACTTCGCCGCGTTTGCCGACTCGGCTGCCTGCTTCGCGTCCTTTAAATACTCTTCGATTCTTTTTTGCTCAGTGATGTCTGAAAATGCCGCGACGAGGATATCCTGGCCAAGGTAGCGAGCCGATGAGACATTCACGGAGTAAGTATTCGCACTACCGGAAGACGAGACGATTTCAATCTCAACTGGCTTGACGATTCGTTGCGTGCCGCTTTTCTTCGGTTCGGGCGGCGAAAAATCATCCTTGTTCACCTTGGCAAGGAGCGCTGGAACGGCGGCCGTCCCCACCCTGTGCATCGTGGGACTGTTCAGGAGCGGGGTTCCACTGTCCTTAGCGATGAGACTCAAGCCGATTGGGGCCGTCTCGATCAATGTCCGGCTTAAATGCTCGCTCTCAAAAACGCGACCCGATCGATCCATGATCGGCTTGAAGTAGCGCTTCATCATAAGCAGCAATGTTGCCCATTGGCCCAGAATGATCGCAAACGTCATGCATGCGGACAGGAGCATGTGCCCTGCAATAGCCGACACGACCTCCTGCCAGGAAAACACATACGTCAATTTCCATCCTGTATCGCCAAGACCTTCGGAGAAACTGACGAAGTGTCCGTCGAGAGATCCTGGCATCTGGAGATCGCCGGCCTGCCCAAGACCAGACAACGTCGGCGGCTCGAAGCCGTGTGCCGTTCTCGCGACCACCAATCGCCCCGTGGGATCTGAGACGAGGTAGGTTCCCCGGCCCAAGGAGGACAGTGACGAAAACAGGATCTTGGGATCGAACTCGACCACGACTACCGCAAATGGAATTGCCGCATTGAGCACAACGCCTGCAACTCGTCCGGTAACCTCACCGGTAACCGGACTCATGGCTGGCGTCAACCAATGAAGCTTGCGTTTCACGGCCGGTAAGCGCGTATCGGCATCCGGTTGATCAGGTTTCGACAAATCAATGCGGATTGATTGCATCAAAGATGAGCGGTCGGAATGGATCTGCTCGAGCAGCGCTGCTGAGCGGCGGGACGGAACCAGCATGCTCGCGAAATCGGAGTCCGTACCGTAGAAGTACGCTCCCTTGAGGAGCCCCTCCCAGGCCACGTCGTTGACAGCAACGCCTTGCTCCAATATCTGGGCGAGCGCCAGCATGCGCGGAAGCGCTGCATCCGATGCTGTACAGCCTGGCCGGCCCACTGATACAAGCGCCATGCCGGGCACCGGTTGCGGGACAACGGAAGTACAGCCGCCCATCACGAACGCGCCCACCCAATCGGCCGGAGCCTGCCTGCCCCTTGCCCACGACACTTCGGCGCCGACCACCATCGCTCGAAAGAAGGTTTCCTTGACCTTGATGGCTTCAGTCATGACGTTCTTGTCATTGAAAAACTGCTGCCGCTCACGATCAATTTGAGCCTTGACCATGACTGCAACATTGACAAGAAACGCAACGATGACCATTGCGGTCACAATTGCGCCGCCGCCAAAAACCACCAGTTGGTGATAGTGTCGGAGTTCTGCCAGTGGTCTAAACCGGCTGATTCTAGGCACGCCCTGTCCTTAAGCCGCGTCGTGTACTTGTGGCTGTTGCAGCGCGCTCCGATACCGCATGCAGCGAAATCGGAGCCCCTTATTCCTCCGTCCAACGCACTCTGGTTTCACTTGTCCGCCCCACCACTCGGCAGGCCGGAGTTGTTATCCCCATCTTCGTGCGGCGCGCTGGTGTGATGTCGATCTTCGCGTCCCATGGCCAATCCCGCGTCAAAGGCGTAGCGGAAAAGATCCGCATCCCGCGAAATTCCCAACTTGCGCTTTACGCTGACTTTTTGGCCGCTGATCGTCTGTTTGCTGCGATGGAGGATTTCGGCAATTTTCCCGACCGAATGACCTGACGAGTAAAGACGAAGGAATTCCAATTCCTTGCCAGTCAGCCGAACGTCGCCTGCTGCGTCCTCGGCGGCCGAACGCAGCGGACGCCCAGTATTGGCCAGTTCCTCCACGTTAACCACACTGGGCGAGAAATATTCAGCGCCGGCGTAAACTTCGTTGATCGCCGTAATAAGATGTCGCGACTCGTCCCTCTTACTAACAATGGCTGGAATACCAATCTTGCGCATTTGCTGCACCATTGCCTGATTGTCCATCATCGTCAAAACGACTATTTTGAGCCCAAGGAATCGCCGCGCAAGAAATGCGAGCAGCATCAGCCCGTCGCCGAATTCGCCACCCGGCATAGCATAGTCGGTCAGCAGAATATCGCAATGTGTGGAATTGAGACGCTCGATGATTTGGGTTGAATTATTCGCTGTCCCGACGATATTGATGAACGGCACGCGCGCCAGTTCATGAAGTATGCCGGCGACCACAGTGGGGTGGTCGTCGGCAACAAGCAGATCGATCTTCATAACACCCCCTGAACGGTACCTGGAAGCTCTGTGCAAGCACACGAAAGTATCCGACCCCAGCCGCCTGACATACCAGACATGTACGGTTTAGCAGCCAATCTCGAATCAGGCCGCGACTTTGCCTCGCGCCGTTATTCAAAAGTATGCAAACGTCTCGCCCCTATTCGATCTGCATGCTGTACACGATCGGCCTGGACGCCACGCCAGCGCCTCACGATCAACCCTTTCAATTTCCTGCGCCCACCTTCCAATTCTTTACCATCGTACGCCTTTGGACAGGAGATGCCAGCAGGTACTTATTCACCTGCGCCAGTATGTGATCCTGCTCCGTTTTCCTTAGACTCACAAACGCCAGCAGCACGCTCAGTGCGCTGATCGAAAACTGGCTCTTCATTCAATCTCCTTTCATTTATTGGTCATTTTCCGGTCCCGACCACAGCTCGTTCTACATGTGAAACACGTGAACACACCCTGCCGACTATCTCGCATGCTGTCCTGCACTTGATCCAAGATACATTCAAACTTAACAATTGACGTTGCTTAATGATTGCAGACATGTCCGGAAAGCAAACGCCTTTCGATGCACGGTGAATCACATCGGCTCGACATGACCGGCATCGCATAGTGACGAGCAATGGCTACCTGCGCTCCCCTGGATCAAAAAGTAGTCAGCGGATTTGAAATTATGGCCACAACGCCACCATTTGGCGCTATTCACCTCAGCTCCGTGACGTCACATGCCTTTGAGCGCATAGGTATCGCGATATTTTCGGAATGCGAACTTATTCGACGAGAATTCGCGTTGCCAATCGGCGACGTTAGCGTACTCTTTGGGAGACCCAGACTTGTCCGATTTCACCCCCCATCTAAAAGTCTTAACATTAAATTCATATCAAAAACATTCCAGTCAGGCTAAATTCTCCCGCTTTTAGACCAGCTTATTCAAAAAATACGACATTACAACAGTCAAATCATGAGATCCGCTGACTAGCGGCACAAATGACCCTTTGCGGTAGTCTCATTTCCGGATCTTTGGTTTTTTTCTTTTTTCTGATCCACACATGATCTCTACCAAGAAAGAATGCCGAGTGATCATCGCCGATGACCATCCCTTCGTAACGGCTGGAATCAAGCATTTTCTGGCTGGAAGTGATTCCCTTGAGATCATCGGAACGGCACACGATTCAGGAGAGATTGTCGAACTATTGGATCATATCGGATGCGACATTCTGATTTCCGACTATTCCATGCCTAATGGCAAGTACGGCGATGGCATCAAATTCCTCTCGTTCCTGAGACGACGCTATCCGAACCTGAATATCATCGTGTATACCGTGATCGAAGAGCCGACCCTGCTGACGAAAATCAGCCGGTTAGGCATTCGTTCAGTCGTCGACAAATCAAGCGACATGGAGATGCTGCTCTCTGCGATAAATGCAGTTCGCGCCATTGACCAACGGGCTCCCAGGCACGTCGCAGCAGCAAGAGTCGAATCAAGCGTTGCACACGGACAGCAACGCGTAGCGCTCAGCCCACAGGAAGCAGAAGTTGTTCGCCTTTTCATTTCCGGGCTCACTGTCGATGAAATCGCACGAACGCTATGCCGAAGTAAAAAGACGATAAGCACGCAGAAGAACGCCGCAAAGAATAAGCTAGGCATCAAACGCGATGTCGAATTATACCGCCTCTTTCTCGGCTTCGATTAGTCATAGCCGACAAATATCGACGGTCTTCTGAATCGCACCATAGCGATGCGGAAAAATCACGACAAAGCGTTAATCCCTATTCACGCAGACCTGGTTCGGCTCAAGCACCTCGTCGCAAGCCGGAATCAGAAGAAAAAAGCGGACTCTCTAAGGAGTCCGCTTTGTGTTTACGCACCGCCCCGGTCATTGAACCGCCGGGGCGACGCGGCTAACGGATAAGGCTCAAAAGCACCGCTCCGTTTTCTGGCCACTTACCACTGGTACGACATGCCGGCGCCGACGGTGGTCCCGCCGCCTTCGCTGTATCCCGCACCCAGTTTCACCTTCAGATTCTGGGTGACGCGTGCCGATGCACCGAGCGCCGTCGCCTGGTAGCCCTTGTAGTTGGCCGTACCGACGCCAACCGCAATGGTCTTGCCCTGATCGACGTCCGGGATCATGGTGAGCGCCGTTGCCGCCGCCACACCGCCGTATGCGCCACGCTGCAGATTCGTCATGCCAGACTGGATATTGTTCATACCGGCCTGGAACTGTCCCATATTGACGGCATCCGTCGCGTTGACACCACTCGCCACGTTGGTAATACGTCGTTCGTTACCCGCCGAGCCCACGGACACGGTGTTGTCCTCGTTCGCCACCGAGTTCGCACCCAGAGCGACCGAGTTGTTGCCCGTGGCCGAAGCCTTGTCGCCGATTGCCGTCGAGTTCGCACCCGATGCCGTCGCGCCGCCGCCCGCCGCGATCGAGTTGCTGCCGGTCGCGGAAGCTGCTCCACTCGTCGTGTTGGTCGATACGTACTGGGAACCCGTGTCGCCGATGTTCTGGATCGCCTGGCCCAGGTTCGCGACTTGCTGGTTCGTCGCGTACAACTGCTCGCCCGTCACGGCGTCGGTGCTGGTCGCAGTCAGAGCCGCATCGGTCAGATTGGTCAACTTGACTGTGGAGGTCGAACTCGTACCGCCGAGCGTCACCTGATTGTGTGCCGACGAGTCGTACTGCACCGCATTGGCCACCGTACCGGCAATGTTGGTCACCGTATTCTCGATGCTGCTCACGCGTCCATCGAGGTTCGTGATCGCGCCGCCAACATTGTTGTAAGTGTTGCCGCCCACCGTGTACGTCGGCGCCGAAATCGAACCATCCGGATTCACCGTCGAGCCACCACCCAACGCGGAAGCCGTGCTCTGCGCAACGTTGTAGAGCTGACCGCCGTTCACGGCGTCACTACTGCCCGCCGCAACTGCGCCCGTTGCAACGTTGTGGATCGCGACCGGCGTGGTCGAGCCGACTCCGCCAAGCGTGATCGCACTCTTCGACGTATCGTCGTAGGCGACGAATGCGTTCGTCACGTTACCCGACGTATCGATGTTCGCGCCCATCGCTTCGAGCTGCGACAGGTTCACGGCGTCGTTGGCCGACGTGCCGTTCGCGACGTTGTGCAGCACGACCGGCGTCTTCGAGCCGACGCCGCCGAGTGTGACCGAACTCATCGACGTGTTGTCGTAGGCAACGAAGGCGTTCAGCACGTTACCCGAGGCATCGGTCTTCGCGCCCAGCGCATACAGCTGCGAGCCGTTCACCGCGTCGACGCTCGAAGCGCTCAGCGTCCCGTTCGCCACGTTTGTCAGCGCTACCGGCGTGGTCGAGCCTACACCGCCCAGCGTCAGCCTGGTATGCGTTGACGAGTCGTACATCACGGAGTCCACGGAACCGCCATCTGCGAGCGACGCAATTGCGTCCAGCGCCGAACCGACGTTGTTGTAGGTATGGCCATCGATCGAGTAACTCGGCACGCCGATCGTTCCGCTCTGGCTAACCGTTGCACCGCCACCCAGCGCACTGGCCGTGCTCGACGCCAGACCATAGAGTTGCGAGCCGTTCACGCCATCGGTGCTGGATGCGTTCACCGCACCCGCCTTGATGTTGTGCAGCGCCACCGGCGTACTCGAACCGACACCACCCAACGTCACCGATCCCATCGACGTGTCGTCGTAGGCAACGAACGCGTTAAGCACGTTGCCCGATGCATCGGTCTTCGCGCCCAGTGCATAGAGTTGCGAGCCGTTCACCGCGTCGACGCTCGATGCACTCAGCGTCCCGTTTGCCACGTTCGTCAGCGCAACCGGCGTGGTCGATCCTGCACCACCCAGCGTCACCTTGCCCATCGACGTATCGTCGTAGGCAACGAAGGCGTTGAGCACGTTGCCCGAGGCATCGGTCTTCGCACCCAGTGCGTACAGTTGCGAGCCGTTCACCGCGTCTACGCTCGATGCACTCAGCGTCCCGTTTGCCACGTTCGTCAGCGCAACCGGCGTGGTCGAGCCCGAGCCGCCCAGCGTGACCTTGCCCATCGACGTATCGTCGTAAGCAACGAAGGCGTTGAGCACGTTGCCCGAGGCATCGGTCTTCGCACCCAGTGCGTACAGCTGCGAGCCGTTCACCGCGTCGACGCTCGATGCGCTCAGCGCACCGTTCGCCACGTTCGTCAGCGCAACCGGCGTGGTCGAGCCCGAGCCGCCCAGCGTCAGCTTGTCGTGCGCCGACGAGTCATACACCACGCCGTCGACGGAACCCGAACGCGCCTCCGCATCCAACGCTTTCAGCGCCGTGCCCACATCGCTGTAGGTTGTGTTGTCAAGAACATAATTCGGCGTGCTGATCGAACCGTTCGGCGTCACCGAGGCGTTGCCACCCAGTGCCTGCGCTGTGCCCGACGCCAGACCATAGAGTTGCGAGCCGTTCACTCCATCGGTGCTGGATGCGGTCACCACACCCGCCTTGACGTTGTGCAGCGCCACCGGCGTGGTCGAGCCGACTGCACCCAACGTCAGCGAGTCATGCGCCGACGAGTCATACAGCACCGCATCGGCCACCTTGCCTGCCAGGTTCGTCACGGTGCCCGCGAGGTTCGAAACCGTCGTGTTCGTTGCATACAGCTGCGAGCCGTTCACCGCATCTACGCTTGATACGCTCAATGCACCATTTGCCACGTTCGTCAGCGCAACCGGCGTGGTCGAGCCTGCGCCGCCCAGCGTCACCTTGGCCATCGACGTATCGTCATAAGCAACGAAGGCGTTGAGCACGTTACCCGAGGCATCCGTCTTCGCACCGAGTGCATACAGTTGCGAGCCGTTCACCGCATCGACGCTCGACGCGCTCAGTGCGCCGTTTGCCACGTTGATCAGCGCCACCGGCGTAGTCGAGCCGACTCCGCCCAGGGTAAGCTTGTCGTGCAGCGACGAGTCATACACAACCGTGTCAGGAGACGGCGAGCCGCCACCATCATCGGCCGCCAAGGCCGAAATGGCCGAACCCACGTCCGAGTACGTCTTGCCTGCCACATCGTAGGCCGGAGCAGCGATCGAACCATCGGCATTCACGCTCGCGCCGCCGCCAAGCGCATTCGTCACGCCCTTGAGCTGCGAAACGTTCACGGCGTCCGTGTCCGCCTCGCCCGCTGCCATGTTCACGATGCGGCGCGTGTTCTGCCCGTTCTGGATCGTGTACGCGTTGCCGCTCGAGTCGTAAGCGACATACGAACCCGTTCCGTCGTTACCGACCGAAACCGTATTAGCCTGATTTGCGACCGAACCCGAACCCAGCGCAACGGCGTCGCTTGCCGACGTATACGCCTGCACGCCTACCGCTGTACCTGCCGTGCCCGTCGTATAGGCGTTCGAGCCGACTGCGATGGAGCCAGCGCCAGCGGCGCGCGCCACATCCGAAGGCGGCGTCGAGCCGGAACTGTTGCCCAGCCCCGAGACCTGCGAGTAATAGGCTGCAGTCTTGTACGTCGTGGTCAAACCAGTCGTATCGACGCCCGAACCCGACGGTGCCGCACCCAGCAGCGACGCTCGCATCATTTGCACGCCGCTGGCACCGGTTTGCGAGCTGTTCATGATGTCGTACACCTGGCCAACGTTCGCGGCATCCGTATCCTGGATACCATTGGCCACGTTGCTGATGACCGTGCCAGCCGGCAAATGACCATCCTGGCGATTGCCGTCGACAAAGTAGGCGCTGTTGCCCGTGCCTGGGTCCAGCGTGATCGTGGGCTTGCCCGACGCGATCGAGCCAGCATCGTACGTAACGGCCTTGTTGAGCACCGCCCCCGAACTGTCGAGGTTGAAGCCTGCCGAAGCCAGCTGCGCCACGTTCACGGCGTCGTTGTTGGCAAGGCCATTCGCAACGTTGTGGAGCGTGACCGGTGTGGTCGAGCCCACACCGCCCAGCGTCACCGAGTCATGCGTCGATGCATCGTACAGCACCGCATCGGCTACTTTACCCGCGAGATTCGTCACATCGCCTGCGATGTTAGTCACGGCGCCTGCGAGGTTCGAGACGTTCGTGTTCGTCGCATACAGCTGCGAGCCGTTCACCGCGTCGACGCTCGATGCGCTCAATGCACCGTTGGCGACGTTCGTCAGCGCAACCGGCGTGGTCGAACCCGCGCCGCCCAGCGTCAGCTTGTCGTGCGCCGACGAGTCATACGTCACCGCATCGGCTACCTTGCCTGCCAGGTTCGTCACGTCGCCAGCGATGTTCGTCACGGCGCCCGCGAGGTTCGAGACATTCGTGTTCGTCGCATACAGCTGCGAGCCGTTCACCGCGTCGACGCTCGATGCGCTCAATGCACCGTTGGCGACGTTCGTCAGCGCAACCGGCGTAGTCGAGCCCGCGCCGCCCAGCGTCAGCTTGTCGTGCGCCGACGAGTCGTACGTCACCGCATCGGCTACCTTGCCTGCCAGATTCGTCACATCGCCTGCGATGTTAGTCACGGTGCCTGCGAGGTTCGAAACATTCGTGTTCGTCGCGTACAGCTGCGAGCCGTTCACCGCGTCGATGCTCGATGCGCTCAATGCACCGTTGGCGACGTTCGTCAGCGCAACAGGCGTGGACGAACCCTTGCCGCCCAGCGTCACCGAGGCATGCGCCGACGAGTCGTACTTGACGGCATCGCTCGAGCTTGATTGCGCATCGTTATCGACAGCCTGCAACGCCGAACCCACATCGCTATAGGTGGAGCCATTGAGCACGTAGGCCGGAGCGGCAATCGAACCATCGGCATTCACGCTCGTTCCGCTACCCAGCGCATTCGTCACGCCCTTGAGCTGCGAAACGTTCACGGCGTCCGTGTCCGCTTCGCCCGCTGCCATGTTCACGATGCGGCGCGTGTTCTGCGCGTTCTGGATCGTGTACGCGTTGTTGCTCGAGTCGTAAGCGACATACGAACCCGTTCCGTCGCTACCGACCGAAACCGTATTAGCCTGATTTGCGACCGAACCCGAACCCAGCGCAACGGCGTCGCTTGCCGACGTATACGCCTGCACGCCTACCGCTGTACCTGCCGTGCCCGTCGTATAGGCGTTCGAGCCGACTGCGATGGAGCCAGCGCCAGCGGCGCGCGCCACATCCGAAGGCGCCGTCGAGCCGGAACTGTTGCCCAGGCCCGAGACCTGCGAGTAATAGGCTGCAGTCTTGTACGTCGTGGTCAAACCAGTCGTGTTGACGCCCGAACCCGAGGGCGCGGCACCGAGCAACCTTGCGCTCATCATCAGCTTCGGCGTCGCAGAGACCACGCCGCCACCGCCATCCTGCGCCTGCGCTACGATGTCGTAGACCTGTCCAACGTTAGCCGCGTCTGTATCCTGGATGCCATCTGCGACGTTGCTGAGGACCGTGCCTTCCGGCAGGCGACCCTGGCTGCGATCGCCATTCACGAAATACTGGCTGCTGCCTTGACCCGGATCGAGAACAATGTGCGCGTTCGCGGTGCCAGTGGTATTCGGCACGTAAAGAACCGCTGGATTGCTTACATGGCCGTTTGCGTCGGTGATGAAGCCACCGTACGTATAGCCGGCGGGACTCGATGCATTCTGCTGCGCACCCCAGCCGGCGGTGGTCAACGTGTTGTTGATCTTCGTGATCGAGTTATTGACGTTCGTGAGCGTCTGACTCACGCCGTACAGTTGTGCGCCGTTCACCGCGTCGGTGCTCGACGCGCTCAGCGCGCCGCTCGCCACGTTATGCAACGCCACTGCAGAGGTCGAACCCACACCACCCAACGTCACCGACGTATGTGCCGACGAGTCGTAAATCACAGCACCGAGAGCGCTGCCGCTGATTTGCGTGACCTCGCTGTACAGGTTCGAGATGTCCGACGTGTTCTGCGTAACCTTGGTGTTCGTAGCATAGAGCTCCGAACCATCCACCGCATCCGTGCTCGATGCTGTCACCCGGCCTGCGGCCACGTTTGTAATCGTGCGCTCGGCGCCTGCCGCACCCACGCTCACTGTGCCCGTCGGGCTCGTGCCGGCGTAGTTGTACGTCGTGCCGCCGATCACGCCGCTCGCTGTGGCCACCGCTACTGAAGTCGCTGCGCCGTTGCCCAGCGCCACCGAATTCGCCGTCGTCGACTTCGCTCCAGTGCCGATCGCGATCGAAGACGCACTAGAGGCCGTTGTCTGGCTTCCCAGCGATATTGAATTCGCGCCGCTAGCAACATTGAAGGCACCGCCCTTGCCAGTCGATGTTCCACCGATGGAAATCGCATTTTGCCCCGACGCCAGCGCAGCCCCGCCTACCGCGACAGAACCGCCACCCGTTGCGGACGCGGCAGCACCCAGCGCAACAGCCGATTCCTGGCTAGCAACTGTGCCATTGCCCAGCGCCATCGAATCCATTCCGGAAGCAAGCGTGGACCCGGAAAACGATCCCGAGTTTCCCATTGCGATCGCACCTGTGCCTGTGGCACGCGCGGCACCGCCAATGGCCTGTGCACCATTGCTCCCCGTTGCAACACCACCGTCCAATGAACCGGCCAAAGCCCCAGTTGCAGAACTGCTCAAGATCACCACCGCGACTGCACCGCGAACACTCGCTCCCTTTCTACGTGCCGCAGTATTCTCTTGAACCGCTACCCACGTCCCCGTGGACTCGTTCCAGACAGACCTATATGTTTTGTTCAATTTCTGTGTCCCGTTCAAAAATTCTTTAACGTGAATTCATTGCGCCGAAATCCACATCACGTACTGCCCCGCAATGCTCCATAACGGAAAAATCCAGCTTCGAAGGAGTTTCCGGCCATATCAAGCGAACGGAGAAAATCAGAGAATTTTTGATTCGGATATTTCAGAAATTTCCAGCAATCCCCATCATCCTGATACGGCACCCTCCACCTTATTCTTCATATAAATAGGAAGATTCAAGACGAGTCCGGAAATAAAGGGCTGCAACGTCAAATTGACAATTGCGACAGAAATTCACCCCATCATCGCGCTCGCTCGAGATTTTTGTTAATTTCTATAAATTACGAGGATGAATATAATTTGAAATTCACATGCGATTTATCCATGAATAATAATAATTTTCACTGGATGAAATCAGCATTCAACGCGATGGGCCATCGCACGCCGCCCGATTTACGGGTAGTCATGATCTCTCATGGAATTCTGCCTACAATATCTGCACGCTCAGTGGAATAACGCGCGAACGCGCTGGACCGCTGCCTTAGCGGCCCCAGCAATCTGGCGCACTCGTCCGCGTGAACGCGGACGAGCCGTGCACTCTGGTACTACGGATACGGCTTAGCGCGCGGTAACGCCACTCGTCTGAATCTCAACCCGGCGATTCTGCGCTCGGCCCTCTGCGGTGGCATTCGATGCAACTGGCTTCGAAGCACCATAGCCATGCACTTCATACTGACCAACACGCAGACCGTGTGAGTCCAGATAGTTGCGCACGGTTTGCGCGCGACGCAGCGAGAGGCGATCGTTATAGGCCTTCGAACCCACCGAGTCCGTATAGCCGCTAATCGCAACAGTGCCAATATTGATGCCGTCGCTGTCATGAACAAAGCGGTCGAGTTGCTCTTTGCCAGGCGGCAACAATTCCGCTTTGTTGAACGCGAAGTTGGCGTCAGCGTTCAGCGTAATCGTGCGCGGCTCGACCCGCGGCGGTGCCGGGGGCGGAGGCGGCATCTGTACGACGGGCTGCTGCTGAACTACCGGTTGCGGCGCCTGACAGATGAACGTGATTTCGCGCGGATCGTCTTCCGGCTTGAAGCCCGAAACAGCGCGATCCACCGACGAAACTCGCAGCGGCTCCTTGTTGCCGCAAATTTCGGTGACCTTGGCCATACAGGCCTTTGAACTTTCGAGCAAGCCAAGACACTGAACGCGCCAGGCTTGGGTGCCGTTTGCGAGTGTGACGACGTCGAGATTGTGGCGCGGACCCGAGGCAGTGGAGCAGCCGGTCACCGCTGCCGCAATCAGGGTAACCAACGCATAGGTGGAGAGATGTCGTAGTTTCATTGTCGATTTTGAGTTGTGAACGACGGAACGTGGCCCGGCGTGCGCCGAACTTGGTGCACGATACGAGACCCAATTTGCGCTCTCAACCAGACAATGACGGAACTCGCAACGCTCTAGTCAGCAATAACGACCCCGGTTTTTGTGAGCCTCGCGATTAGCGCTTGTCCCCGGTCAAGCACTATCGATACATCGCCATTGCGTTGCTCCCAACCTACATCGCGCCGCTTGTCAGCAGCTATATTCGCCTCGCTCATCAGTTCCGATCATTGCCGGTTACGGCTGACTGATTGGCGAAGCCTTATGGAAATGAAATCATGAAATTCAATCTGAAAAAAACACTGATTATTCTTGGCGTTGCGAGCACTTTCAGCGCAGCGGCACACGCACAAAGCAGCGTGACCCTGTACGGCTCGCTTGATGCAGGCCTGCTCTACGTGAACAACTGGGAAGGACACAGCAACTGGCTGGAACACAGTAGCACCCTGTCGAACACGTATTTCGGCCTCAAAGGCGTTGAAGACCTGGGCGGTGGCACCAAGGCAATCTTCAGGCTCGAAAGCGGATTTGACCTGACCAATGGCGGCTTCGCCGGTAACGGCCTGTTCAACCGTCAGGCTTATGTCGGTCTGCAGAACAACCAGTACGGGACGCTCACGCTCGGCCGCCAGTACGACTCCGTGGTCGACTATCTCTCGCCGCTCGCGCTGGCCGGCCAGGCCGGCGGTGTCAATGTCGCAGCGCACCCGCTGAACAACGACAACATCGGCGCCCAGTATTCGGTTGCCAATTCGGTCAAGTACGAGAGCGCGAACCACTCGGGCTTCCACTTCGGCGCCCTCTACGGCTTCAGTAACCAGGCAGGCGGCTTTGCCAACGGTCGCGCATGGAGCGTGGGCGCGGGCTATTCGAACGGCCCGCTCACGGTTGCGGCCGCCTACGACCAGTCGAACATCAATCCCAACGCTGCTGTCGCGAACCCGAGTCCGGCCGTTGCAGTGCTGCAGGATGCGAACCTGCAGCGCACGTTTGGCGTCGGCGCCAACTACGCGTTCGGGCCGGGTACGGTTGGTCTGCTCTGGACCCACACCATCCTGAACGGCGCGACCTTTGCCCCGCAAGATGGCGTCCCTGCGCTCAACGCTCACTTTGACAATATCGAGCTAAACGGCACCTACGGTCTCACGCCGGCGCTCGCGCTGGTGGGCGAATATACCTATACGTTCGGCAAGACATCGGGCGCCGGCACACAATCGAGCAGCCCGCGCTGGCACTCGGTCACGCTGGGCACCGACTACTCGCTCAGCAAGCGGACTGACCTGTACTTCGCTGGCGTCTACCAGCATGCGTCCGGTGACCTCTACAACGATGGCCAGGGCTTTGTCGTCGACAATTCGACCTCGATCGCCAATGCTCTCCCGCCCTCGTCGACACCGAACCAGGTGGGCGTGACTGCCGGGATCCGTCACCGCTTCTAAGACGATGTCAGGCAGGTGAGCCGCTGGTCGGCTCCCGCCTGAACGCCCTGCACCATCCTGCGCTCACGGACGCGTCTGCCACGATCTGTGGCGGCGCGCCCGTTCCCCTTTTCGCAGGTCCGACGAAGCAGTTGCGATGGATCACCTCCCGCGTCACTCGCTGGCAGTCCATAGCGGATACCAGTCATGCTCGCTTGAAAAATTAGCACCGGGCACCGGCTCTATTTCAGCCGGGCCTTTACGTCTCTCCAGACGTAACCTTCGACGTTTGCATGCCGCTTTCCCCACCGGACCCGACGCTGACGCGCCGTGACCGGGCTCTCGCGCTGCGCGTCGTGCCGCGTCCCCGCGTCACGCCCCTGCCCGGCATCAATCCCTGGCGCAACAATCAAACCCGCTCATCCTCCAGCCTTTCAGCCTCGCCCCTGCCCGGTCAACCCGAGGCCCGGCATGCATCCGGTTCCCAGGGTCCCGCCCTTGACCCGCGACCGTAGCCGATAGCGGACAGGCGTCAAGGGGCGAGGGACCGTGTTGCCCGCACCCCTCCCTCGCCTTTTTCCTTGACGCCTGCCCGCTATCGGCTCCTCAAGTCGCACGGGCGGGAACCCGGGAGCCTCGCGGCAGCAAAGCCAACCCCGAGTTCCACCGGGAGGTGTCCAGCCGCAACGGCAAATCACATCCCTTCGCCCGGTTCAGGTCCTCAACCTTGACTGTGGAGATTGCCATGCAACTCGCTTCTTCCTTCCGTTACGGCTCCCCGATGCTGCGCGCTGACTCGCCCCTGTCGGACGACCAGATTCGCCGCGTTGCCCCGTCCATCTTCGCGGATGGCAAGCACGAAAGCCGCTCCGAACGCTACACCTACATTCCGACCATCGACGTGCTACGCGGCCTGCGTAACGAGGGTTTCCAACCCTTCATGGTCTGCCAGACGCGCGTGCGGCACGACGACCGTCGCGAGTACACGAAACACATGCTTCGGCTTCGTCACGCCGACCAGATTACCGGCGAGGAAGCCAATGAAATCGTGCTGCTGAACTCGCACGATGGCACCAGCAGTTACCAGATGCTCGCGGGCATGCTGCGCTTCGTCTGCCAGAACGGCATGGTGGCGGGCGACAACGTCGCCGATATCCGCGTCCCGCATAAGGGCAACATTGTTCAGAACGTGATCAACGGTGCGTTCGACGTGCTCGACGGTTTTGACCTGATCTGCGAGCAGAAGGAAAGCATGCGCGCCGTCACGCTCGACCGCGACGAACAGCATGCGTTCGCCCGCTCCGCACTCGCGCTGCGCTATGACCCGACCGACACGGAGGCCCCGGCCCCGGTCACCGACAGCCAGTTACTCGCCCCGCGCCGCTTCGAGGATCGCCGCGACGACCTCTGGACCGTCTTTAACCGCGTACAGGAAAACCTCACCAAGGGCGGCTTGCATGGTCGCTCGCGCACGGGTCGCTCGATGTCCACCCGCCCCATCACCGGCATCGACCAGAACGTGAAGCTCAATCGCGCCCTCTGGATGCTCGCGGACGCCATGCGCCAGATGAAGGCGTAGCTACGAGAGGCGTAAGAAAACCACTTTTTCTCCTCATCCATCAGGATTCCTATACGGGTCGAGTCCTGATGGAATCCGATAGTCCCAGACCCGGAACCTTCTTTTCAACTCTCTGGAGTCAGCCATGCAAGCCCAATCCGAAACCATGACGGCGGACACTGCCGAGCCGGCTACCTTTCTCGAAACGCACTTCGGCAACGAGCAGCCTATCGTGACCGTGCCGTACTCCATCCTGCGGCCTTCGCCACTCAATGCGCGCACGAAACCCCTGTCCGGCATTCCCGGCCTTGCCTCCAATATCCGGGCCAAGGGTCTGCTGCAAAACCTCGTCGTCCATGAGATCAAGGGATCGCGCGGAAGGCAGCGCAAATATGGCGTGTGCGCCGGTCAGCGCCGCGAGGCCGCCCTCGACCTCCTCTTCGAACAGAAAGACATCGCCGCCGACTACCCAGTCCCCGTGCGAATCGTCAGCGAAGGCGAAGCCCTCGCCATTTCCCTGATCGAAAATACCGAGCGCGAAGGACTCGACCCGTTCGACGTGTTGCGCGCATACCGGATGCTGGCCGAGGAAGGGCGAAGCGTCGATTACATCGCCGCGCTCTTTTCCGCCTCGCCGCTCACGGTCAAACGGCGCATGAAGCTCGCCAATGTATCCCCAAAACTGTTGACCCTGTTGCGGGAGGACGCGATCACGCTCGACCAGCTTGCCGCACTCGCCCTCGCGGACAACCATGAAACGCAGGAACACATCTGGTTCGATGCGAACGATTGGCAGCGTCAGCCCAACTATCTGCGGCAGGCGATCACGCGGGCCGAAATCGACGCGAGCAGCAGCCGCCTTGTGCGCTTTATTGGCCTCCATACCTACGAAGCAGCAGGCGGGTATGTACGCCGGGACCTCTTCAGTGACGACGGGAATGCGGGCTACATTGCTGATGCCGCACTGCTGCAGCGGCTCGTCGCGCAGAAGCTCGACGCGGCTGCAGAAGAAGTGCGCGCCGAGGGTTGGGGTTGGACAGAAACCCGAGTCGAGTGTGACGTGCTGGAGCTTAACCGCTATGGCAAGCTGCGCCCCATCCAGCGCCCCTTTACGGACGACGAGCAGTGCGAGATGGCCGCACTCACCGCACAGCAGGATGAACTGGCCGGGAAGCTGGAGGCACTGTCCGAGGACGATGAAAATGCCTATGAGGAAGCCGACCGCCTTGATGCCGAAATCGGGCGGGTCAACGCCACGATCGTCGCACTCGAAAGCCGCGCCCTGGTGTGGGATGCACAGCAGATGGCAGAGGCGGGCGTGTTCGTGCTCATCGATCCACAGGGAAAACTGCTCATCGAGCGCGGTCTCGTGCGGCGCGAGAACAGTGCGGCACTGGACGCGGCGGGTGCAACTGTCACCGGCACGCCGCAGGCGGAAGCTGCGGACCCGGCAGACGGACCTGTTCCGAAGATCAAGCCGGTCCACAGCGCGAAACTCTGCCAGCGACTCACCGCGCACCGCACCGTCGCCATCCACGCCGAACTGGTCACGCAGCCCTCCGTCGCGCTTGCCGCCCTGTTGCGGCATCTCGTCCCACAGGCGCTGCCCGAGCACTACGGCTACACGTCCGCGCGCGACTATCTGGCGCTATCCGGCGACAACAATCACGACAACCTGCTGCGCGCGGCGGACGACCTGCCCACCAGCGTCGCCTGGAACGCGATTGAGGCACAACGCGCCCGATGGGTCGCCGAGTTGCCCGCGAAACGCGCCGACCTGCTGCCGTGGCTCACGAAACAGGATCCTGGCACGACGCTGCTCGATCTGCTCGCCTTCTGCACCGGCACCCTGCTCGACGGCATCGTGGGCGAGGAAAAACCACAGGCGATCAACGCGCTCGCGGGCGCGCTGAACCTGGACATGACCCGGTACTGGACGCCGACCCGTGCCACGTACTTCGATCATGTCAGTAAGGCGCGCGTTGGGGAAGTCGTGTCCGCAGCAGTTTCGCCAAAGGTTGCCGCCGACCTCGGGAAGATGAAGAAGGCCGACGCTGCTGCCGCAGCCGAACTGCGTCTGGCAAAGGTCGCGTGGCTCCCGGAAATCCTCACCGATACGGGAATCCCGATCGCGCAGTCATGGGAAACCCGCGACGACGAGGACGAAGACGCGGCGGAGGACGAACACAGCCCGGAACCCGGTAATGGTTCCAACGACGCGCAGGAGGACGACGAAGGTGCCGCCGAGCCCGGGAGCAATCACAATGGCATCAACCACACGGCTTGCGACGTGCCCGTGTCTCCCGCCACAGTCGGCACGCAGCCGCCGTGGCCCTTCCCGACCGCTACCGGCCTCGCGCACGCTTCATGATGGCCTCGCGTTCCTGAAAGGCAACAACAACTAAGTATGACCCGTGCGGGCAGACGGCAAACTGTCTGCCCGCACCATATGACTACCGGAGTAGCGGCCCGCCAGCCCACCCGCTGTCGCCGCAAGCAGAATCACGATCAACGCCCCGGCCACCAGTGCGCGGAACGCCTTCGTCATCCGTCGTGCGGCTATCTGCTCAACCTTCGCGGCTCGCGCCGCTGCCGCGCTCATTTCCCGTTCAAACAGAGCTACCGCTGCGTCGAGTTGCTGCCGGTGCTCGCGAGCCGCGGCGGCTACCGCGCCCACTACCCGGTTTCCCGCGATGCGCGCTATCCGGTCAGCCGCGCGCCCCGCCTGCGCAACCAACGCCTGTTCATTCAGTGCCGCGAGCGTCGCGCGATACCTCGCCTCGTGTTCAACGGTCATCCGTTCCGCGAGTTCTATGGTCACCTTGCAGCGCGCGAGCGCGTCGCGGTGCTGCGCCATCAACGCGTCCGTTGCCTCACGTGCCTCATCCCGCACTGCGTCCAGATTGCCCTTGCCTGCCTGCCGGATGCGCTCCGGCATCGCTTCGTAAAGCCGCGCATAGTATTCGAGCACCGCCAGCACCGACCACAGCGCATCGTTGTCGCGCAGATTCAGGGCCACCGACACCCGGCGCATGCGCAGCAGGCTCGCGTCGTCCGGCTTCTCGCCGGTCACGTCGTAAAAGAGCCGGGCGAGCGGATCGACAGGACGTCCGCGCCGCGCCCGCCGTTCAGGCATTGCCCGTCACCCCGGTGAACATCGTGTCATAGAGGGCCCGCCAGCGCAGCAGTTCCGCGCGCTGCCCAATGGGCAGCGACTCTGCCGCCTTGCGCACCGACAGGCGCTGACTGCGCAGATCGTCCGCCACGCGATCCGCGAGTTCCGGAAAGTCGAGCGACTTGCCCTTCGCCTCGACACTCTTGCGGATTTTCGAGTCCTGATACAGCACGAACCTGTCCGGCGCGCCGTAGTGGCCATTGCGCACAACATGTGTAATCGCCTCTGGAAACGTCTCCCCGAACTGGCGCAGCAGTTCCAGACTGTCGCGCTGCCGGTTGATCACCCAGAACACGACGAGCCGCCTGCCAAGCTCGCCCAGCGTGCTGGCCAGCGTCGCACCGTAGCGGGCGACGCCATCCTGGTTGCGGGCTGCCGTGCTGACCACCACAACTGCGTCGCGATGCTCGTCGCAGTAGTTCACGAAGTTGATCCAGCCGTCCGCCTCGTCCAGATCGAACGCGGCGCAATCAATCTCGCCCTGTACGGCCTTCATCACGTCAGGGTTTGACGTGTCGTTCTCAACCAGCACGGGTTTCACTCCGCGCCGCTGCAGATGATCGACCAGCGCGAGTGCAACAAGGCTCTTGCCAACACCGCCCTTGCCACCGCCCACAAGATAGATGGGATTGACTGTCGTATCCATCTCGACTCCTCTACAGATCGTCGGTGTCGGGCCGGATCGCAAATCCGAGTGCGCCCTGCACCGGCCCGGATTGCGGTCTGGCCTCTGTCTTTCCCCCATCCTTGCGAACATGCTTTGCCGGAGATGTCACATCCTGCGTGCGCGATTGCGCCGTGAACACCTTCTCAGCACCGGGCGCGCGTGCAGCTGGTGCTGGCCGCGCAACACCACCTGCGCTACCGCCTTTCCCGGTCGAGCGCAGTGCGTAGCGAATCGTCCCAGCCGTGATGTCGAGTCCTTGCTGCCGCGCCTGCTCCGCGATCTGCTCCAGCGTATAGCCCATCGCCTGCGCAGTCCGCACGCGCACACGCATGTCCTTCATCGCATCGCGCACCGTCACGCCACGTTCGGTATCCGGCTTCTCTGGCAGCGCATCGAGCGCGCGGGCAAACGCCTCCCATTGCGACTTCGTATAGACCTTCGCAACAGGCATGGTTACTCTCCTGAACATCGGCTACGCATTGCCGTGACATCATCGTGCGCAGCTCCTGAGCACGCGTCAACACGGTTTTTGCGCACGACTTGCTCATGCAGGAACAAACTGGCAGCGAAGGGAAAGTAGGAGAACAACGCAGTTTTTTGAGTATGTTGTGCGCACACGACACGCTTCACCAACGCATCAAGGTACGCCGGACGCGCACGTGCCGTTGACGCCGAGCGACATCACCTTGACGCGCATTTCTGGCTTCGGCCGCCGCGTGTGTGCGCGTGCAGATTCCAGTTCTCTCGCCTGAATCGCTCACGGTGCTCCGCACTTAACCGCGAGATCCACGCTCACGCGACAGTGCAACACGTGAATCTCAACGCAAGCAGGTCTCAGTCTGCCCAGCGCAATACGTTGACAGCCTGGACACTACACTTGGCTTTTCTTATACGGCCCGCGAAACGCATCGCTTACTCATTTACTCTACGAATTACTCGCACTTTTCTCGTGCGCCAAACGCACCGCGGTGCGCACATTCAACACGTCGGGTTCGCCACCGGTCGGCAGTTCATAGCACTGCGGCTACGCATCTTGTAGCGCGTCGTTCTACGCAGTACGTTGACTCTGGCTGCAATCTCAAGTCGCATCGTCTTCGCAAGGACACGCACGCCGTTGTCCAGGACGCGATCAGATGTTTACGCGAGGGCGGAAACCTCTGCGCACAGCGTTTACTCTGGGACACAATAAGTGCACGGAAAACAAGGGATGGCAGGATTGGCTTGCGCCGGTTTTGGGTGCCATGCACATATATTTAGATTTCAAGTCCTTGACTCATGCCATGTTAAGACAAATTGGAGTAAACCCCACGGCAGGTGCTTTGCCGATGTACTACGCTGTAGCTGTCCTCGCTGACTCGTGACAGCCAGGACTTTTTCCTTTCTGCACAGCCGATGTCCGGTCTGGTGAGCGGAGAACCGTGGCACTCATGTTTTACCCTGCCAAACTGATGGTGCCCAAATCGGTGCCGCAAGGTTTCCGGCCAATCACGTCAATACGTTAACCGCGAAACAGAATCGCTTGACCAATTGAGCCGCGCTCATTAACTTCTTGGAAAGTGTCCGCCGGCCGTTGAAATTCGAGGCGATTGAGCAGTCATGAACAGATATAAACAAAAAGGAAAACTATGGTTCACGTGACTCTTCTCGACGAGGCTGCCTGTTCTGTTCACCACGCATCGCTTGTCCCTTTTCGAATTCGCGTATGGCAATACGCGCAAATGGTGTGTGCACTTGCCTGTTGCATGATGGCCGCTGGGTGCTCGCTGCTGCCGCATGCCGCTTCCGCGTCCGATCCCCCCACGCTGTACGTATGGCCAGAACCGCTCTGCCCATCGGGCAATCAGCATGGCGGCGAGTTGGTGACAGCGACGCAGAACCTGCTGGGAGGAGATCTGATCGGCGCGGCGGTCGGCGTCCTCGCGTCGTCGTTGACCGCTGCCGCGGCGGCGGACAAGGCGGGCTACCAGGTCAGTTCGACCCGCTCGATTTACTACCAGACCGCCGAATGGTCCGCGGCCGGCAACAAATACAATGCGACTGCACCCACCTGCTACGTCGTCGCTCTTTCGAAACCCGACGCAGTGGGCAAGGACTGGTGCACGGACCCGGCGTTTAAAACCGCGCTCAGTGACACCTGTGGTCATGGCGGTAGTGTGGTCACCGTGTTGTCGACTACACAGGGCTTGCCCAATCCACAGCCGACTACGCTACCTTTGACGGTACCAACGTTCTACGCGGAAATCGCGCTGGAACCTACAAGCGATCCTCGGCCGAGCGCGCAGACATTCAAGATTGTTCAACCGCGCATCGCCGCGATGTATTACCCCCACTCGCTGCTTGGCGGCGTGTTCGAGCAAAACAAGAAAGAACACGTCGCGCTAACGCTCGCCTTCTCCAATCCCAACCCGAACTCAAAGGCCGACTACTACAAAGCGGCGTCGGTCGCACTAGACATTTACAACATCAAGCCGAGCAACAATCTGACCCCCGGCGATATCGGCAACAACACGCAAACCGCATGGGCGTTGGTGCCGATCGAAACCGTGCCGAACGGGCTTTCGTATCAAGACGCCTCTGGCAATCCCGCCGATGGTCCGTTCGAGCCAGTCACCGTCACTGCGTCGATTCACGAGGTGGGAGATCCGAACGCCTTTCTCCAAGCGCTGACCGGAGCGTTCGCATCCAGTACGTCGACGAACGGCGCCACCAATGCGTTAAGCAACGCACTACTGCCACAAGGGCAACTCACGCAGGAGCAGAACGACTCCACGCTGCAGGGCAATATCGGCAAGTACTATACGGCCGTCGCTAGTTATAAATCGGCTTGCGTCACGTTGCGGACGGACGAGAACACGCCTGCCAATGCAAGTAAGGTGGCCGCCGACAAAGCGACTCTTAGCGCGGCGCTTTACAACGCGCAAAGCGCGTATACCACCGCCTCGGCATCTGCGCTGCAGAGCAACGCGGCGTCGCTTCCCGCCCAACAAAGCTTGAGTTGTCCGTAGTGCTCCACGTTTCGCTGGGGATCACCACCTCCGGCACAACCACGAGACAGGTAAAACGGGAACTTTGACCATGCTAGCAAAGTCATCGTGCGTCAGCACAATATCGGTCATGTTGTACTGGGCCTTGATGGTTCCGGCTTCGGCGCAAACGGTAAGTATAGGCGACGGGTTTGGTAACAACGGCGCGATCGCGAAGCAAGCCCTCGCGGTTTCGGGCCGGCGCTTCGCCGAAGACACACCGGAGTTCAGCGCGAGCCTGCGATCAGCTATCACCGCGCTGAACGCGAAGCACTCGCAGGCGCAGATCGCAACGGACGCGCTGAAAAATCTCGAAGCACCCAACCTCGCGCCGCTCGACAACGATCCGCAATATCGCAGGATGATGTCATCTATCGTGCACGCAGCGGCCAAAGGCGATCCCAACAAGATTCTGACCGGACAGACTGACGGACCGGTGTCCGATCCGACGCAGTCGCCGCCGATCCTCGGTGGTTCGGGTGCCCCTCCGCAGCAGCCGGGCAGCGGGCCAGCTTCCCTCAACCTCATCAGTGCCTATAACGCGTCCACACACTATCCCAACGTCGTCTTCCTCTGGGACACGCATACCAATTTCTGTTCGGGCGTGGCAATCGCCAAGAGGCTCGTGTTGACCGCCGCGCACTGCGTATGTGATTACACAATGCGCTCGGTGGGCGTCGGTGTCGCGAAGGGCCGCGACATGCAGTTCACGCCGATCACACACAGCACCAGCATGGCCGCGTGCGGCGCCGGCGGCCCGGACGTCGCAATCGTCGAAACGCAGGGGGACGTCTACGATCCAAATGCGCGAGCCGCCTTCGCCTCGGCGGCCGCGCTCAACGCTGCAGGTTCTGGCGTCGCAGTTGGCTACGGCAACCGCGATGTGGGCGACAATGGTGGCGCGATGGACGGCCAGCGGGGCTGGGCAGGCATCGGCATCATGGGCCCGATCGGCTCGTCGCAGGTGTGCGATAAATATGGGTGCAATGCGAGCTTCGAATTCGCGACGCTTCCGCTCAACAACCTTCTCGGCGTTCAATGCATGGGCGACAGCGGCGGCCCGCTCTACATCAAGAACGGCAAGACCACGCTGCTAGCGGGCATCGCAGCTCGGGCCGTCAGCGTCCAGGGAACGACGTCCCTCGGATGCGGCCATGGCGGAATCTACGAGCGCGTCGACGGCAACGTCAGTACCTGGATCAACGGGATGCTGGCGAAGAAATGAGCGCCAAATAGTCGAGCGTTCCCCGTCCAATGGAAATGCAGCAATCCGGACCGAAGCGCACTCTACTCAAGCCGCTTGCCATATCACGACACAGTCCTTGCGCGCCTTGGTCCCAACCACAGTTGCGGCGGTGTCTCGACCACGGTCGCTTCGATCGCACGACATGATCCACGTGTCGGCGTAGAAAACGGCCCCGACAATCAAACCTGCCGAATTTAACGCGAACAAATATCAAAGCGCACCGACCAACTGCTTTCGATAAACCATACCTCCTCGCATGCGAGGGACGAGTATGCATTACGACCCAGTCTCCAAAATCTGAGCATGAGACAAAAGATCAACTCGTTTTCGTTTTGGAAGCCTACCAAAAACCAGGATCAGTTGAGCAAGTTCAGAGTCTTCAGCATACAGAAAGGCCACCGGCACCTTGAGCACGGCGGCAAGACGAATTGCGAATGTGTAGTCGACCTTATGGACGCCCAGTTCATAGCGGTTAATACGGGTGCTCGCGACGAATGGATCCAGGCCAGCCTCGATTCCGAGTTGCTTCTGCGACAGCCCGGCTTTCAGGCGAGCCTCGTTCAGTCGTGTTCCAAAAATCGAAGATGACGCCGCGGACATTCACTGGTAGCTCGTTAAATACGAAGCTACGAATATCGTTGCAAAGCGCCTGCTACGATTATCGTAGCACCCGTACGCAACTCGAGAGCTCTTGAAGCGTGCCACCGTGACCGCCCCGGATACATAGCGCTTCAACGCGGTTGCTGCACGTCCCCGGTCCGGCGCTTAACGCGCTCAACGCCCGGCAACGCAGGAAGCGAGAAATGCACGACAAGCAACTGCCGACCGGCCTCGGCATTGACCTCAACGAACAGGAATGCGTCCGCCTGCGCCTGCTCAACGACGAGTTGGCGCAGGCAGAACAGTGGATCACTCGCCGCAGTAGTGAAATGGTCGCGGCGTACGGCCTAGCTGCCGCCCAAAGCCGTCACAATGACCGGCTGGACGAAGACGTGGAACTGATCGCTACCGTACTGTTCCTGCTACGGAAGGATCATCCTGACTTTACCCCCGGGCGCCATGACCTTGTGACACGAATCGACATCCCGATTCTGCCCGCAACCCTTCGTGAGGATGATCTCCATTGCAACGGTGCGCGAACGGCCTGGCCATTTCGGGATCGCCGTAAAAACTGGTGCCCATTATTTCTGGAACTATACGAACGCGCTCTGCAGAAGGACACAGCGAAAGCGCTGAGCATCGGCACGCTATGCATTGACATCTCGCTGATACAACAGCAACTGCGCTCGTGCTAGACGAGCGACACGCTAACCACCAGTCATCTTTTCTAACCGTTCACGGCATTCGACAGGGCAACGTCTATATTGCATTTGTGGGATATTGAGGCTGTGCGTTTTCCTCAAATCATGCGCAGTCACGTTTCGCGGGAGAACGTCATATGGCTTTACTGAAACTTGCCGTCGTGGTCGGCATTCTTCTTGGTACTGCCTGGGCAATCCGGCTATGTGGCCGCCACTGCCGGGTTCGTTTCGGCCACAGCTTTTTCACTGCGCGCGGATTCTGGCTCGCCGCTATCGCAATCAATTTCCTCTGGTGGGGATACTATGCGTGGGCGACGGCCGCACTCCATCACGCGCCGCCGTCAGGAGGACTTGCCCTGATGGCTCTGGGTATCGCAGCAGCGGGCTGGCTGATTTTCGAAAACGTTCACGCAACAAACACCCTCTACGGCGTCGTCGGCTCGTCTCTCCAGCTCGTGCTGTTTTTTCCGGTGGCACTCTACGGCCTGCCGCTCCTCGCGATCGCCCTGATTTTCCTGCTCTTCGCGACCTACAAGGGCGCACCCGTGTGGCTTATCGACCTGTGAACCGCTTGCAGTTGATAACAGCCGTGCCTGTATGCTCTGTATGGTCATGGTCCGTCTCACGCCAGTACACCCTGCATACCGACCGGAACTTCAACGTCATCTTCCCAAGCGGACGATGACGGGTGCAGGGCCACGCGAGACGTGTCTCGCAAGAATGGCCCATAGAGCCCGCCGCGCGTGGATGCGGATACCGGACGATGCGTCGCTCGCTTCGCCCGTCGGAACACTACGATCGCCCTGACCGCACTAATGTTCGATGTCTGGACTGGGACCGTCAGGCTGACTATCTCGTTCTGGCGCCGTCCGATTCTCACGCTTTGGTACAGAATCCCGCTGCATGTCGGGGACGACGGCGTCCCGCTGGACCGGCATCGCACGCACAAACTCGACGATGCCGAGGGCCATCGCGCGGTCCGCACCGGCTGGAGACGCGGCCACTGTCCGCGCCACTTCCCGCCACGCGGCAAATGCCATGTCGTGAGCCTGCCACCCAGCCTGTCGCTGCTTTTCGCTCGCCACGGCGCGCCAGTGCTTCGGTGTCTCGCCACGATCCACCATATGCCTGACACCCTGAACGGGATACCGTCGCGTCTCGCCACGCACCCGTCGCGGCGTCGCATTGGCATCCACCCCGTTCGCGCGGAGCTGCTCGGCGAACCGCTCGCGCCAGCGCCGCAGATCCTGCTTTCGCGGATTCAGGCGCCGGCCATCCGGCCCACGCACCTGCACACTCAGGTGAACATGCGGGTGTGCCTCGTCGTCATGCGCAGCAAACACATAGGCACGCCCATCCCCAAATTCGACGGCCGCAAAATCCCGCGCCGCGTCCTTCACAGCCTGACGGTTCGTACCCGGGGGCATCGACAGCAGGATGTTGAATACCTCGCGACGGGCGCTCGTTTCCGGTATCCCCCATCCACCGAATTGCCAGGTCAATACAAGATCACGTACCGCATCGGTGCCTGCGATCCGGTCCCCGTTCTGGTCTTCCAGCTCCACCTGACCGTTCCGGGAAATATATCGAAGGTGCCGGCGCACCGCGCCGATACCTTGCGCGCCCGATGCCTTGTTCGTGATCTTGATCATCACCTCCGGCATGCGCCGGAGCGTACGCGCCAGCTGCTCGCGCATACGCGCTGCCTCATCGCGCAGGCTCGCATGGGAAAGCCGCTGTGCCCGTGCATGCCTGAACGGCTCCTGAAACAGCCGGTCACCCCAGTTCAGAAGCATCGCATCGATATAGACTTTCGGATAAGGCATCTCACCGGCTCCATCGATCCAGGTTCGCACGTATCACGACCGCCACGACCCGCAGATGCGCATCGATCGCTCCACGGATGGCCTCGATATCCCCGTTCCTATCCTGTGCGGTAGGTCGTATGTGGCCGCCGCGGACAAGTTGTCCGAGCCACCGGCTGATCGAAGCGAGCTGCAAATTCGAATCCGACAGCAGCCGCATTTCCCGCGCGCCGAGCTGGGGTTCGTTCGTCAACTGCGCACGGATCAGCGCAACGATCCAGCGATTCGCGGTCAGGCCTGATGCCCCCGCGCGCAACCCAACCGCCTCAAGTTCGGCGGGCGTCAGCCTGAGTTCGATCCGGGTACGAGGATCATCGACAGCAGTCCAGCGGATATCCGCTTCTATCCCTGGATCACCATTGCCAGCGTCAGCACGCAACGCGGCGGCAACCACTTGCCGAGCCCCCTCACCAGCGGTCAAGCCCCGGCGCACGCACCAGCGATCCCAATCCCGTCTCATGCCACCGAGCTCGACACACAGGCGCTCACGTTCACGCACACGCATAACCGCTCCTAGCGCGCCGGCGAAGGTTCGACGGGCGTGTGCACCAGCTCGAGCGCGATATCCCGCGCAGGCGTACGTCCGACCGCAGTGCGTGTCCGGCGATCCCGTTCCGACGGCGCTTTCGGATCGAAGACCTTCGGCCGCGGCACGGGAATTCCCTCGCGACCAAACGCATCGAGCAGCGCTTCCGCACGCCGTTGCACACGCTCGATCGAGCGCGCGCTGAATCCCTGCTCCCGCATCGCGCCGACGAGCACAGCCAGGTGCAGCACCTTGTCCTCGTCGGAGACGCCCGGGCGTCGCGACTCCTGGCCGTTTCCGCGCGCATTCGTGCCCGCAGGTGTCGCGTCTGCTCCCAGTACGCGTTCGGGTTCTGATACAGATTGCGTCGCCGTACGCTCTCGTCGCGTCAGATCTACCTGCCACGTATTCCGGTGCACATCGCGCTCATCTTCACCGATCACCACACCGTGCTCGTCCAGGATCGGTACCTTGACGGTGACGAGCCGTCGCCCCAGGTTTTCCAGTGTGACCTGCTGGCCGGGCCGCGCACCCGATTCCCGCACCGCGCGTTCGAGATCCACACCCCACACCGCGTGATCTGTGCCCGTCGTATCACGGAACACGACGTAGTACGACTCGCTGCGCGCCGGATTATTCTGGTACGGTGCACCGCCGTGCTCGCGCAGCTCGCCGGTATATCGCCTCGGGGTGTCGGCTTCGTCGCCCGCTACCGCTTGTCGCTTCGCGTCAAGAGGCTCACCCCGCTGAGCATCACGTCGCAGGGCTGCCGATGCGGCGCCATCCGCCACATCCGCCGGCCCGGCGGCTGGCGCGGGCGCAGACGTTGCACGACTGCGCTCTGCTACGTCTATCGGCGAACCAGCTGCATGCAACTGCGCATCTGCTTCGATCCGGTTGTTCAGACGGCCCTGTCGCGCATCGGCCAGACGTGCCAGATCGGCGGCCTTTGGCTCATACCCGCTGACCTCGATGCCCAGCAGCGATCCCTGCAGCCACACCTCGCCGCGGAACGCCTCATGACCGGATACGCGAATGCGACGCCACGATTTCGCCGCCACCATGTCGACCATCGACTCCACCACGTCCGGCCGGTTGTGTTCAGTGACGAGGTACGGTCCAATATCCTCGAACGCGAGCTGATACGGCGCGTCCTTCAGGAAGTACTGGTTCCCGGCCCGCAGATAGCGTTTGCGCACGCGCTCCGGCGCCTGATCAAGCGGTACACGGACGGCATCGGCACTTCCCCTCTCCGTTGGAACATCACTGGCTGGGCGGGAACCAGACTGACGTGCCGCACCGACATCGTCCCGGATGAGCTGATCACGCAGACGCGCCCGCGCCGCATCGAACTCACGCCGGCGCCGGGCCGACACGGCATCCAGGGCAACAGCGTCGAAGCGACTGGTATCATCATCACCCTTCGGGTCTTCAACGGATAGCGGAGGCCCGGGAATATCCTGTTCGATCACATTGATGACCGGTTCGGCAGACGACAGGGGGGCAGACATGGCAGAGCTCCTTTCTGATCGGTCATACTTCCTGGTGGTACGTCGAATGGTCTAGCGATCCGGCCCAGGCGTATCCTGCGATGCCGACCGCTCCTTCGACTGCTCGAGCGCCGCTGTGCGCGCTTCGCGTATCCGGGCCCATGAACGCGCCTGTAGCTGATCGAGCATCCCCTCGAGATTCGGACTGAAATTCAGTTCCCGGGCAGACTTCTTGAGCGAGCCGACGGTGCGGTCGAGCAGG
This sequence comes from Paraburkholderia sp. J11-2, assembly GCF_905220185.1. Lineage (NCBI taxonomy): Bacteria > Pseudomonadati > Pseudomonadota > Betaproteobacteria > Burkholderiales > Burkholderiaceae > Paraburkholderia > Paraburkholderia sp. J11-2. The sequence continues at coordinate 48,088 of NZ_CAJMYY010000002.1, forward strand.
TCACGTGCGCGATCCCACGGATAGACCCTAGGCCGATCACCCTCGTAGCCGACCTGCAGTTCCGATCCATTGAGCCGGGCGTTCTCGTCCATCCATCGCAGCCGCTCCGAGACGAACTCCATCTGTGTCTTCGGATGGAAGACAACGCTGCGCGTCGCCACCTCCTGGATCAGGTAGTGCTCGGTGTTGAACACCTCGCCACGATACGGTCCACCGTTTTCCCGCGGTGTGCCCATACGGAGCGGTGAACCGAACCGATGTTCGGCCAGTGCCCGGACTTCATTCGGCACATCCGCTACGGCGAACAATGGTTCGCCAACTGGTGGACGGGTTGGTGCGAACCGCCTCGGCTCAGCGGCCGGCGTATCAACCGCAGGGACAGCCGTAGACCGCTCCCCCGTCGGTTGTGCCTCCGCCGATGCCGTCACCGGCTCAGGTGCTTCCGACGGAGTGGTCGGCTTCGGTGCGTCGCGTTTCGACGTGCGACGACGCGGTGTGTCGTCCCCAGTATTGACGAGTTTTTCCTTCACGTTGCCCATCATGTCCTCCATCGGTTCGTCCAGCTCCCTGCCGTTTGCTGTGCCCGCCAGCGACCCAATGCCATCGACCACCCGCGCGTCATCGCGGCCCACGACTTCGCGCAGACGTTCGCCCACACGATCGAGCCCGGACAGCACCGCCATGTCGTTGAAATCGGTTGGAGCCTTGTCGTCAATTCGCGCGTCGGCGGCAAATACGGGTGAGACCACGCGTGCGCGGGATGCGTCCGCAGCCTGTCGTGCCTTGGCCTCGCCCGGCCCCAGTTCGCCCAGGACGACGATGTCTGCGTCCGGGAACTGCTCGCGCACGGATTCCGCGACGGGAGGCAGATTGCCGTTGGAGAGTGCCGCGAGCGCCACCCATCCCGTTGCGCGATGCGCAGAGAGCATGGTGGCCATGCCCTCGCCAATCAGGATCGGCACTGCCTGTCCGCTTGCGACAGGTGCTGGCCCTGCGATCCAGTACCCGCCTTTCTTGACGCCCCCGGCCAGCGACGACTTGTTGCCCGCTTCGTCGATCAGCTCCAGCGTGGAGACGGCAGGACCGATCCAGACCGGCACGACCAGGACGCGCCCGGAAAGCGGCCGCTCCTCGCTCGCCGGGGCATAGCCGAGCAACGCACGCAGTTCGGGCGCCTCCAGTTCGCGGAGTGCCGGCACGGGATCGAGACCCTTGCGCACGAGATAGGGATGTTCCGGACCAACAGGTCGTGCCCATTGCCAGATTTCCTGTGCCTCACGAGCCGCGGCAGCATGCCGTGCCTGCTGGCGTGCCGCTTCCCGCGCGCGGCGTTCCAGCACATCGGGACCCGGCATTGAGCGTCGTTGCCATCTGGTCCGGGTAGTGCCCACGTTTGAGGTCAAACCCATGCTCTCGCGCCAGCCAGAAGAGCGACGCGAGCGTCTTTCCGCCTGATTCCTTCACTGATCGCCAGGTCGTGCGGGCCGCCCGCTCGTCATAGTTGCCGGCTGTGCGACTCCATTCGTCCCAGATCCCGAAGCCCGCGTCACCCAGACCGTGCTTCAGTGCAAACGCCATATCGACCCACGTGCCGTAGTCCTCCGCCGGAATCACGGCAAGGGCGGCCCGTACACGGGCGGTTTCGTCCACCTGGGGCGTACTCATCGCCGGGTTCCCTCAATCGGTGCCGTGTTCGTCCCGGCACGTGTCACCGGGTCACGCCTCGCTCGCGCGGACTTTGGCGGCACCAGCTCCGCGACGTCGAGGTCTGCCACCGACAACCGGCGCGTCGCCTGCCCGATACGTCTGGCCGGAACGCCCAGCAGCATGAAGTGCCGTTCGACGTAGGTCGTGACCTCGTCCTCGCTGAGGTCGGCGAGTCGCGGCGGCAGATCGCGCGGATTCCAGGCCTGCAGCACCTCCAGATACTCGGCCGACAGATGAAGGAGACCCGCACCGTCCGGATCGATCTCGTCAGATCCGACTTCGCGTACACGTCGTTCGATCTGGGCAGTGAAGCGGGCCAGGTCCATGGCCGGCACCGATGGTGCACTGGAGACCCGCGAAGCGAAAACAGGGTCGCGCCAGTAGCAGATCCGGTCGGCAAGGATCGGCTTCGTGTTCTCCAGCACGATGATTTCCTTGTCGCACCCCAGTTCCTTGAGCTCCTGCGGTAACAGCAGCGGGCGACGCTGCTCGGACATGCTTTCGCTCGATCCACCGCGGCCGCCGAACATCGCGCTCGGGCGACTGATGCTGCGCGACTGGTCGGTCAAGGTGCCGAGCATCTCAGAGTAGTCGTTCGCATCCTTTTGCTCACGCGGGGCATAGAGGATCTGCATCGCGTGGTTCGTGAGGAACGTACGGGCGTCGGCCCGGCCGTAGACCGATTCGAGCTGCGCAATAGACTGCACGACGGAGAGCAGACGCAGGTTGTAGCCCGCCATGTAGGCCACGGCGCGCGCGATGATGTGGATCTTGCCGATTGCGGTCATCTCGTCGAGCAGCAGCAGGCACTGGAACCGCAGGGTTGGATCCGCCTCCGGCAACTGTTTCGTGTTCAGGTTGACGAGCTGCGAGAACACGAGGTTCACCAGCAGCGCCGCTTCGGACAGGTGATCGGGCGTGATTCCGATATAGACCGATATGCGACGCCGACGCACGTCGCGCAGGTCAAAGTCGTTGGCGCTCGTTGCCGCATCGACAATGGGGTTTGCCCAGATCGTGAGCGGCGCGTGGAATGTCGCGAGAATACTCGCCAGCACCTTGTCGTCGTTGGACAGGAAGCGGTTCAGGGCATCGACGCATGCGCCGGTCAGCAAAGTTCGATGCTGCACGAGTGCACGCTGCAGGTATGCCTTGACCGGCATGCCATCGCCCGACGACTGTCGCAGCACCTCGCCCATCGTGACAGGGTAGTCGGGAATGGATTCGCCCTTCCCCGTGCGCCGCGCGTCACGCCACTCACTGAGCAGCAGGACGATGCCGAGAAACAGGTTGCGCGCCTGGTCCTTCCAGAAGTCGTCGTGGCCACCTGGCGGATACAGGGCGTAGCCGATCGCCAGAATGTCGCCGACCCGGAACAGGCCATCCGAAATGGCCGACAGCGGGTTGAACCGGTGCGTGCGGCCATCTTCCGCGAACGGGTCGAAGAGATAGACCTCCTGCCCGTGCGCGCGCCGGAATCCTGCCGTGATCGCATAGTTCTCGCGCTTGATGTCGAGGACAACGACCGAACCGGTATAACTCAACAGGTTCGGAATCACGATGCTGACGCCCTTGCCCGAGCGCGCGGGCGCCGCGAGCAGCACGAACTGCTGTCCGGCAAAGCGCAGATAGCGCCCTCGCCAGACCCCGACGACGATGGGCGGCGCATCGATCAGTGTCCGCGCATTCATAGCAACCCCGCCGCGCGGATTTCCGCTTCGCTGGCAAACCGGGCGCTGCCGTAGAGACGCCGCCGTCCAGTCCGCTCCCAGATCGAATGCAACGTCATCGCCGGGCAACCCACCGCGACCAGCACGCCGAGCAAGACGGAGCCCGCGAGACGCCGACCGCAGTTCGGCATCAGGCCGTCATGCCAGGCCAGCAGTGCATCGGGCCAGCCCCATAGGCCCGCATGGAACGGGTTCAGCCGCAGGCTCGCGTAAAGGAAAAATGACGCAACCCACAGCGAGGCCAGCAGAGCCCCTGCGGCAACCGCCAGAACGGCGACCGTAACCAGGGTGGCGCGAACATGACGTGCTGCCGGACCAGCGGCATCGGAAGGAATTGAGGATCGACGGTTCGTATCCATGCCGGCCTCACGAAAACGTCGTGCGCGCCTTGCGCACCGGATCGAACCAGACTTCCGTCATGCCCCAGCGTTTGCCGACCTGTTTGCCCGCCTCGTCGTAGAGCGGAGATGCTTCCATGTGTGCGACGACGTCTATCGACAGGGTGAGCAGACGCTTGAGCGCCGCATCGTCATAGGCGGCAGCTTCGGGGTGCTCCTTCGCCATCAGTGCAAAGCGCTCGATCGCAACTGTGGCGCTCGACGCGTGATAGCTCGTGATCGAGCCAGCGTGGCCCGTCGTTAGCAGTTTCAGGAAGTCATAGGCTTCGGCGCCGCGCAGCTCGGCGAGCAGCACGCGATCCGGTCGCATGCGCATCGTGCTCGCGATCAGGTCGGCCGGCGTCACGCGGGCTTGGCCGTGGCCGCCCTTACTGTAAAGCAGGTGCACACAGTTTTCGATATGCCGGATGAAGAGTTCACGGACATCCTCGATCGTCACGATCCGCTCGGTCGACGGAATCGAGCGGCAGAGAGTCTTCATGAAACTGGTCTTGCCCGACCCTGTATTACCGACGATCACGATATTCAGACGGCCGGTCACGGCCAGTTCGAAGAAAGTGCCCCAGTCCCGCGCTTCGAGGCACTCCACGAGCTTCCGGTCTGTCGGGCGTAGCGCCGGCAGCACGGCATCGAGCCCATCCGGGCGGTGCCAGACGGTGTCGTCGAGCAGCCCTTCGTCGCGATATGCGTCGAGGCTCTTTTCGCGCGCGGAAGGCCGGCGAATCGTCACCGAGACGGTGCGCGGCGGCACGACGGGCGGCACCACGATCTGGATGCGTGCGTCACCCGGCAGCAAGGCGGAGAGCACCGGATGCTGCGCCGACACCTCCTGGTTCGTCAGCGTCGCAACCGCCACCGCGAACGACATTAGGCGCTCATAGTCCAGATCAGCGTAGTCGTGGCCGTGCCACCCCAGATGGGTCTCGGTCAGCACGCGCTGCGGCCGGTTGATGACCAGTTCAGTCACATCGGCATCATCGAGCAGCGGAGCGAACGGCCGCATCAGCTCGCGTACCGACGCGTCGTCGGGAAGCCGCGCGAGCACGGTATCGACCGACCGATCTTGCATCTCAGCGCGGGCGATCATGGCGCTCGCTCCGGCTGCAGTGCATAGACCGTCCCGAAATCCAGATCGCGCGCAACGACGATGGTAAATTCAGCGCCCTGGTTCTGCGTCAGCGTCGGCGGAATATTGATCGTGCTGTTGAGCACCCGCGTCGCCATGTCGTTGCCCTGCTGCTGCGTGTTCTCGTAGACGACAGACCCGTTGCTGTTACCACCTCGCGTAGCCAGATAACCGATCGCGTCCTGGGTAATGCCCAGCATCATCGCAGCGCCAATGCGCTGCCCCCAGTGATTGTCGACGTAGCCGTCAATCCCCATGCGGCCGAGCGCGTCAGCCGCCGGCGAATCGATCTCGACGGTCACGCCGCGCGGCGTCTCGATGCGGGCCGCAAGGATGAAAGTCCGCTTCTGTCCGGGCGACAGGTTCGAGCGGTACTGGCTGTTGATCTGGGAACCGCGTTCGATCAGTACGACCCGCCCGTCATCGGAATAGACGTTTTTCGTCACCGTGCAGGTGGACAACCCCGCTTCCGTCGAATCGAATGCGGTGTCGCCTGCGCAATCAATCTTTGCGCCCTGCGCGAGAATCAGGCTGCGGTCACCGAGCGTACTGGCACGCATCCTCGGCGTGGCGGTCGGGGTCAACGCCTGGGCAAGCGCCCCCGGCTCACCCTGACCGAGCGTAGCCGCAGGGCGACCAGACACGGATGCCGCCACTGACGAAGCTGCTTCCGCGGCGCCCCCAGCAACACCCTCCGCAGCGAGCATGCCCGTCAGGCCTCCAACCTGACCACTCTCCCCGGTTGCGCCACCATTCGCGAGTAACGGCGCATCGTAGTAACTGCGGGCCGGTGCCGGGCGCTGAACCGCGACCGGAGGACGGGCGACCACCGGCCCCGAAACCGCGGCAGGCGCACTTGCCACAATTGGTGTGGATGGTGCGCTCGCAGCCATCGGCGCGTCCCTGAATACACGCCCCTGCGTCGCCGTTTCCTGCACCGCGTCGCGATGCGCTTTGGCTTCCGCGTCGTGACGTGTGAGAAACGTGTGAACCGTCCAGACCGCGCCGGCCCCGGCCACAAGGATCACGACAAGCGGTGTCAGCCACCAGGCGCGCGGGCGCGTGCCCCGGTACTGCCCGAGTGCGGGCATGCCGCGATCGACTGGCTCCGCGGCCCCGTTCATGACACTCCGGTCCGCACTATCCGGACGACGGTCGAACGGGTCATCCGGTTCAATCGTGTTGCGGATATCGTCACTCATGGTCCTGACTCCGCAAGACGCGCTTCACGCCGTTGACCGTCGTGCCGTCACGGGGTGGCACGCCATCCATGTCGTACGCGTCGTTCCAGAGACCGACGACCTCGTCCCCAAGCCGCAGCTCGAAGCGCTTCGCCACCTCGTGGACGACGATCGTGTCGTCCTCCATGTGTTTGTCGACCACGCTCTCCGTGCCATCGTCCGCCACCCGGAAGATCGCCGGGATGCGCCGGTTGGCAGGAATGCGGATCCAGGTGAACCGTCCGTCGTCCCACGCCGCGACCGGCGCGATGTCGTCCGAATGCGGCATGACCTGCATCGAGTACCGGGTATTGCGCACCAGGGACGGCTGGGCCAGGCGCCGCGCCACCAGCGCCGCATCGGCTTGAGCGTGCGTCTGAACGCTGACCTCATCCGGGTAGACGAACGTCACCCGATACATCTCGTCGTCGTTGCCGAATCTCGCCCTCAGAGGCAGCACCACCAGGTCGAAGCTGTAGCTGCGTCTGTCCGTTCGGATTTCGAGGTTCGAGTTGTGCGCGGCGAACTGCGGTTTCAGATAGACGTCGTGGTCGCCTTTGTTGGCCACGACCTGCCAGCCGTCACGGTCACCGGGCGCCACTACCTGGATCTGCTCGTGCGGGTCGAGCGCGATATGGGTGGCGAAGCCACGCTGCGCCTCGATGCGTACGACGGCGTCGGACGCATACACGATCTGCCGCACCCGGGAGTCATCGGACCAGCCCGGCACGGTCCAGGCCCGTGCGACTGGACTCAGCACCAGCAGGCTCACAAGGCAGAGCACCAAAACAGGGAGCATTTTCATGGCGCACCTCCCGCGCTGGTGGATGAAGCCGGCGGCGTATATTCGGGATCGCGGCTGTAGGCGGTCACCTTGAAGCCGAACGGATTCGCGACGGCCACGCTCTCACGCGTAAAGACCGGCGGCCGGTAGATGTAGGCCAGCGTGATGACGAACCGCTGTGTGGGCTCGGCGTTCGCCTGGCCGTTCTTCAGAGTCGTGCGCTCGATGTGCACGACCGCGTGCCCTGGTTCATCGGGCGGCAGCGTCGTCGAGAGAATCCGCACGCGTCGCTCCGTGTTCGGGCCAAGCTGCCGGTCCAGCGCATCCGGGCCGCTGTAAATGCCGCGGTAGTCGCGCGCGACGACGTCATCGCTCATGGCGAGCACGCTGTCGTAGTCCATCTGCAGCAGCCCCCAGTCATAGCGTTCACGCTCGCGCACGTACGCCTCAACCCAGTGCTTGTCCTGGATTTCCTTCGTGTGCACGTGACGCGCATCGAGCACGTCGATCACCTGCGACTCACCTGTCAGACGATCGACCTCGATCGGCAACGGCACCACCCGGTAGAACGGCACCATAACGGCAAGCGCCATCACGCTGAGCACGGCTACACCGACCGCCCCGTACGCAACGTGCCAGGCCCGTCGCTCGGAGCGCTCCTGCAGGTGTGTCAGCGACGCCTCGATGTCGAGCACGCGTCCATAGTCGTTGTCCGCGCTCATGATCCCGCCCCCACTCCCGACGCGGAGGACGGCACAGCCGGAACGGGAAGCTCGCGGTTGATCGGCACGCGATGCGATCCGTCCGGAAGGACAGGTTTCGACGGACTAGATGAGCATCCACTGATAAGGATGACGAAATTTAAGAGAAGCGACCCAGCCAAAAATCTTTTCATAATCGCCTCCTCAGTTACCGAACGACGCCGGCACCATCTGGTCCTGCAGCCGGACGGTATTGCCCGCGCGACTCAATACCAGTTCGCTCTGCTGCTCCGCGACGAGCCGGTCTTCCGTATCGGCCAGCATCCGGAAGAGCTGCAGCTTGGTCATCTCGTCACCGACCGCCGTGGTCTCGGTCTGGACGCGCGCCTGCAGTTCGGCAATACCTTTCGGATCCTGCGTGACGTCGATCTGCTGCATCAGGCTCTGGATCTGGTTCAGTTCCTGCAGTTCCGTCTGATACGCCTGCTGGCCAAACGCCTTGTCCTGGAAGGGCTTGTTCAGTGCCCGCTGGCACACCTGCTGGTCGATGCCGGCCTGGTCTTCGCAGTTGTAGATCTCGCTGGCCGAACGCAGCGCCTGCGCGCTTCCGGTCAGACCCGCGTAGCCGCCGTTCTGCACTGCCGTGTAGACGCCCTGCCAGTTCGACGGTAGCGAATTCGCCACCACCGGATTGCTTAGCAGCGCACCAAAGCCCCGTGTGCCGACCGTCGACTGGTAGATCTGGATCTCCTGCTGAACCTCCTGCTCAAGCTGGAGCACCGTCGCAATGGCCTGGGCGACGTTCTGCGCGTCGAACACCGGAATGCCCTGGGCATAGCTCACCGGAGAAACTGCCACCCAGAAGAGCGCAGCAGCGGCTATCTTGAATCGTGTCTTCATCTTGATCACCTCTCTCAACTACCCTGCTGTCCGAGATTGGCGTGCGCGGCGCGCTGGTAAGCTGGCGCCACGCCACCTGAAGAATTTCCCGGTCCGCCGCCGGAACCCGTCCGGTCACGGATCGTGCCACCGGGACGCGGACCGCTCCCGCCGCGGGTTAATACCTGCCCGATCACGGTCGCGAGGCGCCGCGACGCCACACCCGCCACGAACGCGCCGAAGCCCGACACGGTGGCGCCACCGGACAGGCCGGACGCCACCGACGGCAGTTGCCAGCCGACCATCGCAAGGAAATTCGCGGTAGCGAACATGCCGAGCGCTGCCCCCCAGGCCGACGCGGCTTCGAGCGCTGCCTGACTCGCCGCCACAAGCGCTGCCGCGTTGGCACCGGGCGCAGACGTTGTCACCTGGAACGGCGCGAGCTCGGTCGAGAACGCCGTCAGCGCCATCCCCAGGAAAGCGGCCACCAGTACCTGCAGCAACGCATAGTTCGCGACTTTCGCGGTCCACGCCTCAAAGAAGCGCGCGGTCGGCGCAAATGCCGCGCAGGCAATGAAAATCGGACCGATCCCGAGCACCAGGTCAAGCAGCATGCGACCCATCACCACCTCGAACGCGAGCACGATCAGGAAGATCGAACCGCCGACCGCCGCGATGAACCCGCAAACAATGTCGCCGATGGCGGCAGCGAGGCCACTTGGGCTGAGCCCCTCGTGGGTCGCCTTTTCGGAATAGGCATCCAGAACCAGATCGATCTGCTGGTCATAGCAGTCGAGTGTCTGGTAGATGCTCGTTGCGCTCGTCGAAGTCACGCTACTGCCGCTCACCGATCCACACCCCGGGTTGCCGCCACCCGTGGTGTTGGCGGCGTTCTGGATCGTCTGGGCAAGGCCCGACGTCGCGCCGCTGACGGCCGTTACGACCTGCTGCTGGTAGATGCCGCTGCCGAGCGCAAACGCGAGGATGGTGGCCACCTTCAATCCTCGCCAGGCAAACGCGGGTACGGCTTCGTGTGCCTCACCACGCACAATCGCAAGACCATAGGCGACGACCCAGATCGTGACGGCGGTCGTCACGACGGGAACGAGCGCGCCCGACAGCGCCGACGAGACGTTCGTCACGTAGGTCGACATGCCGTTCTCGAGCGTGCCGCCGATCGCGGTAAAGAGGCCACTCATCGCGCACCTCCTGCACGGGTCGCCTGCGTCGCCCGGCGCTTCGCCAGTTGCGCATGGAAGACCGGTAGCCATACGTCGGGGTCGTCACCAACTTGGGCGCGGATCTTGTCGAGCAGTTCGACGTTGTCGCTCGTACCTGAAAGGACATCGAGGACATCCCCGAGCCCCGCGAGATCGAGCTTTCCGATCGCCGACCGGTGCCCCTGCTTGACCAGAAACATGCGGCTGTTCTCACCGAGATTGCGCACGATGTTGAATTCGGCTTCAGTCAGCTTGAAGCCGTGCACGTAGTCGTCGTAGTCGGCTCGCGGGTTCGGCAGGAAGAAGAAGGTTGCGCTTTGCTCGATCAGCGCCCGTGCGATATCGCTACTCAGCACGTCAGCCGGCGACTGGGTATCGAAGATGCCGAGCCCGTTCTGCTTGCGGATCGTCTTCTGCTTGTTCTTCGCAAAGTCCGTGAAGACCGGGTCACCCAGCCGCTTCCAGAATTCGGTCATCACATAGATGAAGCGCCGGCCGTCGATCAGGCTTTCCGTCAGGTGCAGTAGATACATCGTGACGGGCGTCGAGACTTCCGCATCGTCCAGCAGTTCAGTATCGTCGAAGCCGAAGAGATTCGCGCGTGCCAGGTTCACGGTGTCTGTCGGGTTGTCGAGCACCCAGCCCAGACGCCCACCCGCACACCATCTCGCGAGACGCGCGTGCAGGCTGTTCTCGCCCACATTCGGCATCAGTTGTCGCACCATCGACAGGCGCCGCAGTGACTTTTCCATGCGGGCAACTTCTCGCACGGCGCGCGAGATGTCGAGTTCGTCTTTCGCGGACAGCGGTAAACCCGTATCGACGAGCTTGCGCACCAGCCGCTCCCAGAAGTCGAGCACGAACTCGTCCGGCGTCATCTGGAAAGGGTTGAGTCCGGTCGCCTCGCCGCGGCGGAACACGGTATAAATGCCGCCCATCGCACGGATCGCGATCTCGGTGCCGCGATCCTTGTCGTACAGCACCGCGGTCAGCCCGAATTTCGTCGCCATCGCGAGCAGGAACAGTTCGAGCACCGTCTTGCCCGCACCGGCCTGACCGATGATCTGGGTATTGGCAAGCGCCTTCTCGTCGGCCGAATCCTGCTTCTCCGGCGTGACGTGAAAATTCAGGTACAGCGGCTGCCCGCTCGGCGTCTTGACGATCGTGATCGCCTCGCCCCACGGATTGCCGTCGCGCTTGCCGGTCGCGAAGTTGTGCAAACTGGACAGGCCACAAAAGTTGCGGGACGTCAGCTTCGCTTCGCGCGGCCGGTAACGCCAGTTGCCCGGCAACTGCGCGAACCATGCGGCGTCCGCCACGAGGTCAATCAGCGCAGTCTGGAATCCGGCGTCGGCAAGCTGCGTGCGGGCCTTCGCAACGTGCTTCGAGACTGCCGCGGGCGTATCAGCCAGCACCGCGAGCGAATAGTGATATTCGCCCAGCACGAAATCGCCGTTGATCAGATCGTTCAGTGCCCGGTCCATCGCCTCGACCTGGGAGACAGCCACATCGTCGCCGGCGATCAACTGGTTGCGCTGGCGCTCCAGCGCTTCCTTCGCACCGGGTTTGTCGAGGATGGTGAAGCTCTGCGTCTCGATATACTCGAAGTCGCCATACAGCAGGCCGTTGAGCATGCCCGGCTCGGTCTCTTCGGGATAGTCCTTCAGGTCGAGCAGCGCGGCGTAACGCGTCGCGCCTGGCATGCGGATCTCGACCTTCTCTACGCCGACGAACAGGCGCGAGGTCGGCAGTGCCTCACGGATCGCTCCGGCAGGGACTGGCTCTGGCTCCCAGACAGCGTTGACGAGATAGCCGAGCAGTTCCAGCGCGGACGAATACCGGCGCGGCCGCTTCATGAAAGGACTCGACTTGCGATAGACCCCGAGCGCCACCGGGTCGTAGGGCTTCAGCCCCGACTCGACCTGGGCACCGAGCTCGTCCATCACTTTCAGCGCTTCCTGCTCGTCACGCCGGATGTCCTCGCGTGTGCGGCGCGCCGCGCGACTGAAGACACGCCCAAGCTTCGTGCGGTTGGGGCGGTAGACAAGCGTCAGATACAATTCGTTGGCCATCATCCGGTAACCCGCGAAGCTCCCGTAGTAGCGGGTGGCCAGCTCCTGGCAGAAGCGGTTGCCGTAAGGCGTCGCAAAGTGGTCCGAGACACGCCGGCGCAGCCGGTGTGTCCAGAGTGCGACGTGACCACCGGGCAGCGCACGCACCAGCTGGTTGAATCCATCACGGCGCACGAGGATGTCCACTGGATCGGCGGCCTCGAATGCGATCCCGGCAAGCTTCCAGATCCGCAGGTAATCGCCCTCGCGCGTCCTGATCACCTGATCGGTGACGTGCGTCGAGTAAGGGATGTAGTCGGCAAGCGCCACCTCACGTTTTGAAACGGCGCCGCGTGTCGGATCAGCCAGCATGTCGGCCCCTCCTCTTCAGGCGAACCGGCGCATAGGCGCGCGCACCCCAGAAGCCACGATTACCCTGCCCCAGGACCATGCGCAGGCGCAGTGCGTACTGCGCGAGGCGCTGGTCGTCGCGGCGTGTAACGGCGCGCATGGCGACGAACACCGGGATCATCAGGAACAGCAGCCCGACACCAAGCGGTGGGGTGGCAAGCAGTGCCCAGATGGCCGGGATCAGCATGCCGCCGCCGACCATGAGGAATGGCACGAGCGGCACTCCCCAGAGCATGGCGGGCCGCGTGCATCCCTTGAAGACGGGATCCCTGAGCGTATTCATGATCGGGTTCATGGTTGACAGCCCCGGATCAGCTCGTCGGGATAAGCATGCCGGCAATCACGGTCGCGCACCCGACGAAAAGACCGCCGATGAACACGTTCGCGATGTCGCCGAACCGGGCATGCTGGAACATCATCCGGAAGCCCGCCCAGATGATCGAAATCGAGCAGATCACACCGCCGACACCCAGAAGGGTCGTCTGGATCGTGCTCAGCAGCGTATTGACCTGCGACAGCTGCGCCCAGGCGGGCGACGCCAACAACAGCGCAGTCGCGACGACAGCCGCCCACCGCGCTATCCAGCGGTCAGACAGCGTGACAGGCACGCGTTCAGCTTTCCTCTTTCTGATAAGTATTCCTAAATTCATGACAAACTCCTTTCCAACTGAACTAAATTTGCTATCGAAGGGAGACCGGGCTAGAACACCACCGCACTATCGCCTGAGTCGTCGGCATTCGTGCCGGATGCGGTATCCGGCGGATCCGGAAGCCGATGCCTCACCGGTTGTGACGACGTCCGGGCTGCGGACACGGCCCGGTCAACCGGAACGACTGGAACAACCGGAATCGGCTCAATCGCCGGCACGACGGTCTGTGAGGGAATCGACGCGGGCAAGTTGGCGTTATCGACCACACGCTGCACATACCCGGTGCGATACCCCGTCGAGAAATTGCCGCTCGCATAGCACGACAGGCCTGCGCGCAGCGCAGCCTGTGGATCGCGCCGGCCATCCGTTTGCGCAAGGCGCGCTGCGGTAAAACAGCCCTCAAGGACCGCGGCTCCCGCCGCCAGGTTGCGGCACGGATCGAAGGCGCTCTGCTCGTTCAGGCCATACGCCGCCCAGTTCGCGCGATTGACCTGAGCGAGACCGACGCTGAAGTTCCAGCCGCCTGCCACAAGCGCGCGGACAGTGGCCACGGCCTCAGCCTGGTTCGCTGGCTGACGCACCAGTCGACCGTGCACCACGCCAATCGCATAGGGATTGAATCCAGATTCCGTCCGCACGATCGAAGCCATCGTGACCGGCGAGACCCGGGGCGCGCACTGTTGCACAAGGGCGGTGAAATCGAGCAGCATCATTGCCCCCCGCCGCCGGCGCTGTTCTGCTGTTCGCTCTGCTGCAGGAAGAGAACAGCAGACCGCGATGGGTCGTAAGGCACCTGAGACGGCACCTGCGTACTGCCTGTGCCGTAATACTCGGTGACGGTCGATCCTGCACCCGCAACATCCCACCAGACGCGGGTATAAAGCTGGTTGTCGATGTCGACATTGATCGCGCCAGTAGCACCGCATAGCAGTTCGCTCTGCTCCGGGCCGCCCCAGTAGAGGAGGTGTTCCCTGCAATACCCACCACCCGCGAAGGTATTGGTCGCGGATGTTCCCTGCGAGCCGCCTGTGCCAAAGTCACAGGTCGGGACCGAATCGCCATGGCGCAGCGCACTCCAGAGTCGCTCAATCGGTGACACGCGCGCGCCGTATTGCTCCCGGCCGCCCGGGTTGGACAGGCAAAGCAGCACCTGACAGCCCCAGTCGTCCGCATGCGCCACGCCAGGCGCGAGAACTGACGTACCGGCAACCAATGTCAGGGCAAGCGTCCACCGACGGACGATGCTGCGCATCGCACATAACCGCGCTGCATCCGCTTTCAACCGAAAAAAATTCATGATTCGTTTCCTCACATCGATGCAGCGCCGAGCTGTCGAACCGGATAGGCGAAAAAGGAACCAGCGGCGCCTGGGAGGCAGACCGCGGGTTCAAGGGGGTCAGTCGTCAGGATCAGGCACAGAAGGACCTGCGAACGCAGGTCCAGGACCGGAAAACCACCATCATGCTCACACGCATCCGTCGATACGTCGGGGCCGCTTATGCGTACTCGGCCGTGCATCTCACACGTCGGCCGGAACAGGTTGTCGAACTACTTCCGGGGCTCTGCCGCCGCAGCGAGATCGTGCCGCATTGATCGGCCGCGCGTCGCTCCGGCATTCCGGACACCTCAATTCATGGTTTCTCCACCAGCAGATCCGCCAGCGCCTGCTTCGCGGATGACAGTTCAAGCTCATACCGGCGCAAGGGGGACCTTGGGATCCCAAGCCGGCGACAGATCACCTCGCGACCGGCTCGCCACAGATACACCATGCGCAACAGATCGCGGTGACGCACAGCCAGTCGCCGCCAGGCGCGTTCGATATGACCCGCATCAACCGGATCGTACGGACCACGGCCAGCGCTCGCCCAGTTATCGAGCCGCGCGTCGAGAGATCGCTGTGAGGCACGCTCACACATCTTCGCCGCCCTTAGCTGGCGATGAAACGCGATACCCGGCAGGGTCCTCAAGAAATCGCTCGATATCCGATGCACGCCAGCCCACCGCGCGCTCGCCGAGGCGGATCGGGCGCGGGAACGTGCCCTCCTGCATCCGTTGGTAGATCGTCGAACGCTTTAGTCCGACTTCCCGTTCGACCTGCCCGCGCCGTAGTATTGCGCCTGCTCCCCTCAACTGGACCGACATGGCCAACCTCCCGCTGTCCTGTTCGAAAGAGTTGCTGCATGGGTCTCATTCAAGCATCAGAGGCGTCAGACGGACAATTCCGTCACGCCGTCGGAAGATTCCGTCGAGAAGAGCGTGTCATCGATGACGACCGTCGACCTCGTTGACCGAATCCGGGCGCAATGCCGCGGCGAACGTTTGTGCGCTCCGTGAGGCCTCACCGTTCGCTTGACTCTTTAACCCGAGTTTCTCGTCAATAGCACGAGCAACTGTAGAAGACTTCGGAGGGCGTTCCGAGTCCCAGTCAGACCAGTGTGACCACATCACCTCGAAGAGAGCAGCAAGTGTCTGGGTCACGTGAGGCAGATGTACGACAACACCTTTCGTTACCTCTTGGGCGCGCACCGGTACGCAATCGGGTAGTCCAGTTAGGGCTTCTGACGGCGTACGATCCAGTTTGCGCTCCAAATGCACCGCCCATATGTGGTGCATAACCACTGTTCGCGCCAATGCACGTTCCAGGAGCTGGATGCGGCGATCCCGTCCTCTCAAGCGCCCCGTGAGACGCAACACCGCAGCCTGAGATACCTCAGCGCTTCGGCGCAAAACCTCCTCGTCAGACGCCGTCGCAGAGTTCTTCAACTTTAGACTTTGATGGTCGGTCGATTCGGACATACCTCCTCCTTTGGGTCTCGGCGGAGTTGATCGATGCCCAGGCAAAGACTTGGAACCCACACACTCGGATAGGATGTCCTGGTAGGCTCATCACTCATCTACATCACAAAAGTGCTTCTACAAGCGAGAGAATGAAGCACCATAATTTGCAGGTATCCAAATCTCAATTCCCATCGGACTTCGACGGAATCTCACAAAATCAAGTAACTTCTCACGGCGCGCAAGGATTTAATGTCGGGATTCCGCCATCTACTAACTGGTCATCGCTTTGGCTCTTTCAATTTATTGGGCGATCGCGTACACCGCAAGGGCAAATCCGCGAACTGAAGAAGTGCTATCGGCTGAATAGAAAAAGTAACAGGTCGGCAATGTCACGCCAACCCGATGTGATTCATTTGGCTGGCTCGTTGCGTCATAGCGCGGAAGTCGAGATCTCATGCAGTTGAGTCATCGCTTCATCCGCCTGATCCACTGGCACGAGAAGATGATCGTGGTAATAGCCGGCAATGATGTTGCACGGAATTTTCGCCTCTGCGAGCGTCCGACTAATCACCGCGATGAAACCAACTGCATTAAGGCTAGAGTGCACAGAGAGGGTAATAAGGCGAGCAGCGTACGTGTAGCACACGCCCAAACGCTGAGCCTCCGTACGCTCGACAATCGCGGTCAGTCCCTCGCTTTCCCGGAAGGTGCACAAGCAAGGCAAGCCCGTCGGAATATTGAATTCGGGAAACGAGCAGTAGACATACACTGCCGGCGCCATCACCGGCTTCATTGTCGCGCACAATTTTGCAAGATCGATTTCGCCCAATGTCTTGCCCTCCTATGTTCCTGCTTGCTTTATGCCATTAACTCAATCGATACGCATATGCGTATAGAAAGTCTAACCGGCGGATAGCAGTTCTGATTGCCCCTTCCATTATGCCGCTGGCTTCCTATGATCCCGTCATCGCTTCTTTTTGTCTTACGAACGGAACTAAGAGTCCGAACCTTCGGGGCGTACATCTCATCGGAAGGAGAGTGTGATGTGGACAACCCCAACAGCGTCGGTTATTGCCGATCAAGTGATTTTACAATCAACCTTGAGAGAAAATTTTCCTGCGGTAACGGCGAGTACATGGCGGTCAGTCAGAGATATCGTCCTTGACTGGGGCATCATCGGCCTCGCTGTCTGGGCAACCTACCGAATCGGCCTCTGGGCTATGCCGCTCTCCATTATTGTTATCGGAAACCGGCAGAGGGCACTTGGTAATTTGCTCCATGAAGCCAGCCATCAAAATCTCAGTCCATGGCGCCATATCAACGATGTGCTCGCCGGGATTCTGCTCGCGGCTCCGCTCTTCAACAGCTTGGCGTTTTACCGCCGTCAACACGCAAAGCATCATGCTTGGCTCGGTGATGCTGTTCATGATCCTGACGTTATTGCTTGTACCGTCGCGGATGATGACCACTGGCTCAATGTTTACTCCCACGTGCTCTTTGCATATCCGGTTTGGGAGGGCTCGCTCCTTGGACATTTGACTGGTCGGCGACTCGCGTGGCGCCAATGGTCGGCTATTGTTTTTTGGTGGATCTTATTTGAAATCCTGATCGCAATCTTTTTAGGTATACATATGGCGTGGTTGTCGCTCGTACTCTGGATAGTCGCCAAAGGCACAATCTTTCACGCTATCACGGTCTTTCGAGAGATGACGGATCACTACGGCCTGAAACCGGTGGGAATCTTCCAATACACAAGAGAGATCCCCACTCACGGTTTGCTGTCTGTTCTGCTCCATCCACATCACAATGGATACCACCTCACACACCATTTATTCCCGCATATTCCGTACTACCGTCTACCTCACGTACATGCTTATTTGATACAGAACTCGTTGTTCATCCAACGCGCAATAATTTGCCACACGTACTTGAACGGTACCCATGCCGGAGTTGACGGATGGGGAGCGAATCATGCCTGAGCGCTCACTGAATACGAGACAGGTCGCGAGCATGCTGGCATCCACTAGTTGCGGCATCGGATTTCTCTTGGGAACGGGAGAGATTGCTTTACGCCAAGGCATGATTGGCTGCCTTTACGCCGTTGCCAGCGCGCTGGGACTCGCCATACTTGCAGTATGCTCATCCACGCTTTGGAACGCAGGGCGATCCATCTGGGGTTTGTTCGGTCAACTCTACGGTCCTTCAGTTAGTCACGGCGCAGCGCTTTTGTCTCTCATCTGGATGACGGGTGCGCTCAGTGCACAAATCCGTGGGGGATCAGCGATACTCGCTCTGTCAGGCCTGCCCGAGGCTGTCGTGCTTCCGTTGATCGCCAGCATCCTGGTAGGCATATCCCTCGTCCGGCTCTCATGGCTTTCAGTGGGATTAGCCATCTGCATGCTGGGTTGCTGTGCCATGCTCGTCTGCGCATTGCTCGAAACCGGGGGAATTGGTATCTGGCTGCACGCCCCGATACTCTTCGCCGATGCAACGCGACAAACTTCGCTTGGCCGAATTGGGATCACCGTGACGTCGGTAGTTGCGATGGTAATCTGCGGTGCCGACTACCAACAGTTTGTCATTGCAGCGGATAAACCGAGCGCAGCTCGTATGGGGTGCATCCTCGCAGCCGGATTTGTATTCGTCATCGGCTTTTTGCCCGCCTCGGCCGTTATCGCCGCCCGATCGCTCTGGCATTTAGGCGAGGTGAGTGACCCCGCACAGGTTGTTCCGATACTGCTCATGCACAGCCTGTCGGATAGTGTGGCCTCCAGCGTTGTCATCGTGTTATTGAGTGCCTCGACCCTCGGCGCTGGGTGTGCGATCCTGTGCGCCATGTCAGAAGTAGTCTCTGCAATTGGACCCTCAACCGTTCGGCGGCCCATCTCATCACGCATCCTGCCCGTCGTCTTCAGTTTGCTTGTGGCAGCTCGTGGGCAAAACCTCGTCGACATGATGGTCGATCTCAACATGGTCTATCTTGCGGCAGTCGGCCCGCTGCTTGTTCTCAGGCTGCTGCGCTTGCGTATATGCGATGTCGCGGCAAATACATCGATGGCGGCAGGGTGCGGAATAGCACTGAGCTGTTACTTGTTACGCTGGGCAGGCGTGATCTCGCTACCATCTGGGGCCAGCGCACTTCTCTCGTTACTTGTTTCCCTCGTACTAGCAGTTGCGCACCACAACCACAGTGTCTCAGGGCTCCGCGATTCCGAACATCCGAAACGCTCGCTGTGGCTGACGCTCATATCCCAGCGGCGCCTTCTTCTCCCTTATCAGATGACGCAGAGGACAACTGAAACAGGCTCCGACGAGCGTGATACATCACAATTTCACTGATCGCTCTCGCGTTGGGCGGCGCTACCTCCCAATGATGCCAATACAAGTCGACTAGTATCTTGCGGCGCGGCGCCAAGGCAACCAGATCGCCCGATTCCTTCAGCGCCTGAACCTGCAAGGACGGCACGAGACCGTAGCCGACCCCGGCCCGAATGGCAGCGAGCAAAGCTGTCGGCGACGGAAAATAATGGGTTGCATAGCCACTTACGGGGAAACCCAGCAAATGCTCCAAGAACAGGGCGTGCAGACCATCCTTGCGGTTGAATAGAACAGCGGGCACGGCCAGGATATTGTGCAAACCGAGGCCGTGGGCAAAGTGGGTTTGTGCAAATGCTGGACGGGCGACGCATTCGTATTCCATAGCTCCGATCGGCTCAGCTACGAATCCAATCGGCGCAGAACTTTGCGTCGAAACGCATCCCATCGCCTCCCCCCTCGATAAGATGGGCAACGTGTGATCCTGGTCTTCGACAATGAGTTCAAGGACGAATTCTTCCTTTGCTATAGCGCACGCGACGGGCTCAAACCAGGTTGCCAGCGAATCGGCATTGACCGCGATGGCAACGCGCGTACGCTCGCTCGCCTCCGGCTTGATTTGCTTCAACGTGTCGGATTCGAGCGTCCGAAGCACCTGGATATGCCTCAGAAGCGCTTCACCCGCGGGGGTGGGTACCGCCCCGTCACGCACTAGTAATGGCGTCCCGAGAGACTCCTCAAGCGCGTTGATTCGCTGGGATACCGCGCCGCGAGTAATATTCAACGCGCTAGCTGCTCGTCCGAAATGCCGCAACTCGACGACGGCGGCTAAGGTTTCCAGCTGCTGACGGTCGAAACCCATACAACCTCCCACGCGCTAGCGCTGTTCACGTTGGCGCAATCACCTGACGGCGGTCTTCACTCCGCCACCGGTCAAACCATACTATAGACAAATAAGTAAACCGCTTTTCCGGTGTACATGTGACATGGTCAGCGTCATGCCGCGTATGCGAACTGCATGCAAGTACGCCAAATAGTGCCGGCGCTTACGCCCTGCCGGGCACGGGTATGTGAGAAGCGTCGTGACGTTGATCACGCCAACGCGCAGCATGGGAAAGTGAAAGGAAAAACCGGCATTTTCCGGCTTTTCGTACCGAGAGAAGCACTTGACTTTGAATGGACAGACCGAACTCTCACCCCTGAAGGGGTCGCAACAATTCCCGTCCGACTGGAGACGTTCAATCATTTTCGGGAATGACACTCCGGCATCAACTCGCTCTCGGATTCAATCCGAAGCAGCCTGGCAGTGTCCACAAGACCAGGGGCATTTATGCCGCTGCGCTCACGTTAAGCGGGATCACGTTGCCACCTGCCGCTGGCCGCCCGTGCAGGTAATCCGTCCATGCGCCCATGAGAATCGCCCGGCGCACAAACATCGTATCTCGTTGATATGCCACCGCTGTCTCTCCGCGTGGCCGGTGTGCAAGCTGGCGCTCGCCAAGTCTGGGATCATAGCCGTTGGCATCAACCCAACCGCGAAAGCACGCTCGGCATCCATGTGGCACAGGCGTGCGGCCCGGGGTATCCGACACAACGCCCGTTTCCCGAAAGAATGTCTGCAGGTCCACGTCAGAAAGCGGCCCGGTGTTGGTCACGTTCGGGAAAACGTACCGATCGTGCACTTTAATCTCGCGCATCGCGCGCAGCAAGCCGACCACCTCGGGGACGAGCGGCACATCATGTTCGACGCCACCTTTCATCCGCTCAGCGGGGATCAGCCACCGCGCCCGATCAAGATCAAGTTCTCCCCACTCCATGCCGCGCGCCTCGGCCGGGCGAACCGCCGTGTGCAGCAGCGCGAACGTGCACGCGCGCGTCACCTCGTGCGGCTCGATGTCCGTAAGGTGCGCGCGTACGAACGCAGGTGCATCGGTGTGCGGGATCGCGGGGTGATGTTTGGGCTTCGACTGCCGCGCGCTTCGGCTCGGTAGCAAGGCGCGCGCGCTCGGCACCGGATTACACATCACGTGCTCCGGGTACGCAGCGAAAGCCCATTCCATGATCGCACTAGCGCGCTGAAAGACATTATCCGCGACACGCGGACACTCAATCCACGCAGACGCTAGCGCATCGGAAAAGTCGCGCGGCTTGAGGGTATCGACGCGACGCTCCAGCAGCGGCGCGAGGTGCATTTTTACGCTACCTAGCCACCGCCGCGCATTTCTACCTTCGGCGTGCTTCCAGCCGCTCTTAGCCTTCTCGTGCGTTTTCTCGGCGGCCTGCAGGAAGGTAGGTACATTCGCCTCCCGCTCGGTGATGACCTGCTCGCGTCTACGTTCCTGGATTGGGTCGTGGCCGCTATCGATCTGGCTGCGCATCGCCAGCGCGCGTAGCCGGGCGTCGCGCAGCGACGTAGACGGGTACACGCCCAATCCCATTTCTCGGCGCTTCCGCGTCGTAGGACTCACATAGCGCAGCGCCCACTTGCCGCCGTTGGCATTGGGGCGGATCATCAGTCCGGGCACCTGACTATCGGTGAGCGGCCCATCGTCGGGTTTCATGTTGCGTAGCGCACGGTCGGTAAGCATGGGCATAGGGCATTCCCCACGAATTTGACCCACCATCTAGCCCACCATAAGATACTTGGCAGCAGTCGGATCAAAATGGAACACATCAGGCCAACCATGTTGACAACATATTGATTATACAGTGAAATTACAGAAAGATTGTAGGCCACCCTGGATCAACTTGCACAACAAGGGATCGACAAATGGATTACAGTCCCGAAGCCATCCGCACGATCGCTCTGGTCGGCCATGCCGGCTGCGGCAAGACCTCGCTTGCCGAAGCGCTCCTGCACCAGGGCGGCGCGCTGCACGCGCCAGGCAGCGTGAATCGCGGCACCGCCCTCTGCGATTTCGATCCCCTCGAACGCAAATATCACCACTCCCTCAACTCCGCCATCGCCCACTTCGAACACGAAGACACGCGCATCTACCTGCTCGACACGCCCGGCTACCCCGACTTCGCCGGCATGTCGATGAGCGCGCTGCCCGCGGTGGAAACGGCGGCCATCGTCGTCAACGCGCGCACCGGCATCGAAATGACGACGACGCGCATGATGGCGTACGCGCAGCAACGCAAGCTGTGCCGGATGATCATCGTGAACGGCATCGACGCGGAGAAGGTCGATTTACCTGGACTGCTTGCGCAGATACAGGAGACCTTCGGCAAGACGTGTTTGCCGATCAATCTGCCTGCACAAGGCGGACGTGAAGTGGTGGACTGCTTTTTCAACCCCGCGGGCGAGGCCGATTTCTATTCGGTGGAAGCCGCGCACAATGCACTCATCGACCAGGTGATCGAACTCGATCCCGAGTTGATGGAGCTGTACCTCGAACAGGGCGAAGCCATCAGCCCCGAGCAACTGCACGCGCCGTTCGAACGTGCGTTGCGCGAAGGGCATCTCGTGCCGGTGTGCTTTACCTCTACGGCGACGGGCGCGGGCATCGCGCAGCTGCTCGACGTGTTCGTGAAGCTCTTGCCCAATGTCACCGAAGGCAATCCGCCGCTGTTTTACCGCGAGGTGGACGGCAAGGAAGGCAAGGAGCCCGTGCGCGCCGAACCGGACGCCGATAAACACGTGCTCGCGCATGTGTTCAAGATCGTGATGGACCCGTATATCGGCAAGGTGGCCGTGTTTCGCATTCATCAGGGCACGGTAACGCGCGACAGCCAGCTGTATATCGGCAACGCGCGGCAGCCGTTCAAGGTAGCGCATTTGCTCATGCTGCAGGGCAAGGAGCATACGGAGGTCCAACGCGCGGGGCCCGGCAATATCTGCGCGGTGGCGAAGGCCGACGATATCGGCTTCGACGCCGTACTGCACGACGCCCCCGAAGACGGCAACATCCACCTCACGCCACCGGCGTTTCCGAATCCGATCTACGGTCTCGCTATCGAACCGGCGCGCCCTGGCAACGAGCAGCGCGTGTGGGAAGTGCTGCAAAAGCTCGCGGCGGAAGATCCTTGCCTGCAGATCGATCACCCCGAGGGCACCAACGAGACCGTTGTACGTGGGCTCGGCGAACTGCATTTGCGCTACATGCTGGAGCGGCTAACCGATCAGTACAAACTCGAAGTCGTAACACGTCCGCCTACGATCGCATGGCGCGAGACGATAGGCGGCAAGGCCGAAGGCCATTGCCGCCACAAGAAGCAGACCGGCGGCGCGGGCCAGTTCGGCGAGGTCATGCTGCGCGTCGAGCCCTTGCCGCGCGGTGCGGGCTTCGAGTTCGTGGATGCCGTGAAAGGCGGCGCGATTCCTTCGCAATTCATGCCAGCGGTGGAAAAAGGCATCTTGCAGGTGATCGACAGCGGGCCGCTCGCCGGTTTCCCCATGCAGGACGTGCGCGTGATCGTGTATGACGGCAAGCATCATCCGGTCGATTCGAAGGAAGTCGCGTTCGTTACCGCGGGGCGCAAGGCGTTTATCGATGCGGTCTTGAAGGCGCAGCCTATCGTGCTCGAACCGATTGTCGATATCGAGGTGATGACGCCCGAGGCCGCGATGGGCGACATCATCGGCGATCTTTCCTCGCGGCGCGGGCAGGTGCACGGCACGCGCACGATGGGCGGGCAAGCCATGGTCATTGCGGGGAAGGTGCCGCTGGCCGAACTTAACGACTATCAATCGCGGCTGAATTCGCTCGCGGGCGGGCATGGGAATTACAGCATTCAGCTGAGCCACTATGATCCGGTGCCGCCGACGCATCAGGAAAAGCTCGCGGCACAGCACAAGGGGCGGGGGGAGAGCGTGGAGTGAGGGTGTCTTGAATGAGGCAGTTGATTAGGAAATGAACATTTCCTATAATCCCCCCTCATGGCATCCGAGCACCCATCCCAACCCGTGGCCCGCAGCCCAGGCCGCCCGCGCGAATTCGACATGGACACCGTCGTGGACGGCGCCGTGCGCGTGTTTCGCGAGCGCGGCTACCACGCCACGTCGGTCGGCGATCTCAGCGAAGCAACGGGCCTGACCGCTGGCAGCCTCTACAAAGCCTTCGGCGACAAGCGCGGCGTCTTTCTCGCCGCGTTCGACCACTACGTCACCACGCGCCACGCCGAGTTGCGCCATCGCCTCGACAAGCAGTCCAAAGCAAGCGAGAAGATTCGCGTCATCTTCATTTTCTACGCCGAATCGTCGCATGGCAGCGAGGGCCGGCGCGGGTGTCTCGTCGTTTCAAGCGCCACGGCGCTCGCCACCTTCGACGACGAAATCGCCACGCGCATCGAAGCCGCCATGCGGCGCACCGAAGAGATGCTGCGCGAACTCCTCCAGCAAGGCCAGAAAGACGGCTCCGTTGCACCGGAAATTCATGTCCCGGCCATGGCGCGCACCTTGCTCGCCCTGCTCCACGGCTTTCGTTTGATCGGCAAATCCGGGCGCACACAGCGCGAGATGCTAGCCGCGGCTGAAGAAGCCATGCGTTTGCTGCGTTGAAATTTTTTTGGCCAATTTGGAAATGATTATTTCCAATTTATGTCTGCGTTTTTCTGCAACCACAGGAGCTTCACGTCATGAGCACGCCCTCCCGCATGATCGACCACGGTTCGGCCTCGCTGCCCGACCCCATCCTCCCCGGCTTCGCGCATCGCTTCGAAACCGTTGAAGGCACGCGCCTGCACTACGTCATCGGCGGAAAAGAGGAAGGCGAGACCGTGGTGCTGCTGGCCGGCTACCCAGAAAGCTGGTTCGCGTGGCGCAAGGTCATGCCGCTCCTCGCGCAAAACTACCGCGTGATCGTCCCCGACCTGCCCGGTCAGGGCGACTCGGACCGGCCGCAAGACGGCTACGACACACAATCGCTCGCCACTGCCCTGCATTCGTTGCTCGGCAAGCTCGAAGCGCGCCGCCACCATCTCGCCGCCCACGACGTCGGCGCATGGGTCGCTTATCCTTATGCGGCCCTATTCGGCGACGAAGTGTCGAAGCTCGCATTGCTCGACGCCGGCATTCCCGGCATCACACTGCCGGATGCGCTGCCCGTTGCGCCCGAGCGCGCGTGGCGCACCTGGCACTTCGCCTTCCATGCAGTTGCCGATCTGCCGGAGTTGCTGATAGCGGGCAAGGAGCGCGCGTACCTGGACTGGTTTCTGCGCCGCAAGACGGCCAATCCGCACACCTTCACGGAGGCTGATATCGACGAATATCTGCGCGTGTTCACGAAGGAAGGCGGATTGCGCGCGGGACTGGCCTACTACCGCGCGGCCCATATTTCAGCGCGCCAGAACCGCGAGTTGAGCAAGCGAGGCAAATTGCGGATGCCCGTTCTCGCGCTGAGCGCCGATCAGGGCTCGATTGCGGATATGGCGAGTCCGCTGCGCGATTACGCCGATGAGGTGCAAGGCGCGACGATCGCCCACTGCGGCCACTTCTTGCCGGAGGAACAGCCCGCAGCGGTTGCCGAAGCGCTGCTGCGTTTCTTCGCTCAACCCTGACGCTCGCCGTCCTTACTCCGGCGCCTCGACCGTGGTCACCGCCGAGGAAAACACATACCCCTCGCTGCGCAGCGTCTTGATGTAACGCGGCTCACGCGCCTCGTCGCGCAGGCGCTGGCGCAGCCGGCTCACGAGCAGGTCGATCGAGCGGTCGAACGCATCGGCCTGGCGGCCTTGCGTGAGGCTCAGTAGCTGGTCGCGCGTGAGCACGCGCTGCGGGTGGTCGAGGAACACGCGCAGCAGCCGGTATTCCGCGCCGCTAAGCGCGACGATCGTGCCTTCGGCGTCGAGCAGATGGCGCGCCGTGGTATCGAGCCGCCAGTCGCCGAACGCGAGCAGTTGCGCCGATTCGCTCACTTCCATGCCCGGCGGCAGCATGCGCGTGCGGCGCAGCACCGAGCGGATGCGCGCGAACAGTTCGCGCACGGCAAAGGGCTTGGGCAGATAGTCGTCGGCGCCCATTTCGAGGCCGACAATGCGATCCGTCTCCTCATTGCGCGCGGTGAGCATCACCACGGGCACGGCGCGGAACTTGCCCGCGCGCAGCTCGCGGCACAGCACGAGGCCGTCGTCGCCGGGCATCATGAGGTCGAGCACGATCAGGTCGGGCGCGCCGCTCTCGAGCACCGTGCGCATCTCGCGCCCGTTCGCGGCCAGCGACACGCGCATGCCGTTCTTTTCGAGGTACGCCCCGACCAGTTCACGTATGCCGCGATCGTCGTCGACGATCAGGACGTGATCGATCTTTTCCGTCATGGGTTCTTTTTCTCCTTGCGCGCGAGGCGTGAACGGGTTTCCGCGATGCACGAACAGTACACCGGATGGGCAATCTCCGCAGCCAGGCCGCTCGCCGCGAAGAACAGGATCGCGAACAGGCGTTTCATGCGTCCTCCAGGACCGAAAGGCTCGCGCCGTCGGCAACCGACGCTTCGAGCGCGTAGACGTCCACGCCTTCCAGGCAGCCGAGATTGACGCGCCAGCGCGCCGGGTCCCTTCGCGTCTGGTGAAACGGATAAATGCCGCAGTGCTTGCAGAAATAGTGCTTCGCCACGCGCGTATTGAACTGGTACAGCGTGAGCGCGTCTTCGCCCGCGAGAATCGTCAGTTCGCGAGCCTCGAACATCGGGCTCATCAGCGCGCCCTTGCGGCGGCACAGGCTGCAGTTGCAGCGCCCCGCCGGCTCGATGGCCGTGTGGACTTCGAACTTTACTGCACCGCAATGACAGGAACCCGTCCAGCGAGTCGTACCGGTCGACGTGCTCATATTGCCCTCCGCTCGATTGATTTCGTTGGCTGATTGATAACGCAGCGCGCGCGAGGCGCGGTATCACACCGTATCCACCGCGCCGCAAGACACAACACATTGCAATGCGCTCGCAAATTAGTTCAAAGCGCAGTGCAACAAGCAGTGCACATCGCAGTGCACAACGCGCGACACGGCGCGTACAACCCGCAACCGCGCCACCCGATTCGGGACCACAATGTGCGCTAGCGCGTATCCGGCGCGCCGCCCATCGACCCGACATGACCTGAAGCGACCGGCAATGACCGCTGCCGGTCGAGCAACAAACCGGCATTGTTTATGCGCGTTTGCTGTAGCGAGCGAAACTCATAGAACGGCTCCAGGAGGTCTCCATGAAATGTCTGCGAATCTACGCCGACGCCCAGGGTGAGTCCCATTTCGAGGACATCGATATCCCGCTCACGCCGCTGGAGCTCTTTCCCAACATCCCGCCCATTTATCTTTCGACATGGGAGCAGGCGAAGGCGGTGCGCTTTGGCTGGGTGCCGGCCGGTCTCAAGGAGGCGGACTGGCACACCACGCCGGTTCGTCAGTTCGTGATCTGGATGACCGGCTGGGTCGAGTTCGAAACGAGCGACGGCGACACGCGCCACTGCGAACCGGGCACGGTCGTGCTGTGCGAAGACACCGTGGGCAAGGGCCATCGCTCGCGCCACCCCGAGGAAGGCCAGTTCAACGTGTTCATTCCGCTTGCGTGAGCGACATGGGCGCGCGCTCGTGGCGCGCCGCCTTTCACGCATCCGCGCCGCCAAGCACGAGCCGTCCTTCCAGCCCGCCTTCGGGCCGGTTGCGCAGCGTAAGCTGCGCGCCCATCGCCACGGCAAGCTGGCGCGAGATCGCAAGGCCGAGACCCGTGCCGCCCGTGCCCCGGTTGCGCGAGGTTTCGAGCCGGTAGAACGGCTCGAACACCTTTTCGAGCGCTTCTTCGGGAATGCCGGGGCCGCTGTCGAGCACCGAGATCGTGACAGTCTTGTCGCGCGGCGACGCGCTCACTTCAATGGCCGCCGTGCTGCCGTACTTCAGCGCGTTATCCACAAGATTGCCGACGATGCGGCGCAGCGCCTGCACGCGCGTGACGATCGCCACGTTCAAACGCCGCTCGAAGGTCACGGGCGAGCCCGCATCCACGTAGTCGCACACGAGGCTGTCGAGCAGCGCGTCGAGATCGACGCGGGCGGGCGCTTCGCCGGTGCCGTGCAGCGTGCGCGCGTAGGCCACGCCCTCCTTCACCAGTTGCTCCATCTCGTGCAGGTCCTGCGCGAGCTTTTCCGCCTGCGTGCTGTCGTCCATCTGGTCCACGCGCAGGCGCATGCGCGTAATCGGCGTCTGCAAATCGTGCGAGATGGCCGCGAGTATCTGCATACGCTCGGCCACGTGCGCCGAAATGCGCTCCTGCATGGCGTTGAACGCGCGCGCCGCGCGCGCCACTTCGGAAGGCCCTTCCTCCTCGAGGCGCTCCGCCTTCAGGTCCGGACCCAGTGCATCGGCCACGCGTGCGAGTTCGTGCAGCGGCCGCGTGGCCGTGCGCACCGCGAACCAGCAGCATGCCGCCAGCACGACGAGCTGGGCGACGAGCACGGCCGGCAGCCAGCCCGACAAGGGCAGCGCGGCGCCCGGGCGGTAATCGATGGTGAGCGGCGAGCCGTCGGAAAGCCGCAGATGGATCTGCAGACGTTCGCCGTCGCCGGGCACCGAATTGGTCGTGAGCGCGTACTTGTCGGCAATGCCCGCCGCAATGGCCGACGCCACGGCCTTCGAGCGGCTCGCGTCGGGCGCCTCGCCTGGCGTGCCGGGGCCGAGAATGAAGCTATAGGTACGCCGCGCGAGTTGCGGCAGCCACGCCGCGCGTTCGGCCGCGGGCAGATGGTCGAGCAGCGCCACGGAGATGGCGACTTCACGCGAGATGTAATTGGTCATCATGTTCGCGGTGGCGTCGTTACGCTCGGTCATCGTGAGCTTGAACGACAGCAACTGCGCGAGCGCGAGGCCGACACAAAGGATCAGGGCGAGGCGCGCGAACAGCGTGCGCGGCCAGTGCAGCGCGCTCATCGCCGCCCCGCCCGCAAAACCAGCGGCTTGCATGTTCGGACTCCGTATGCAGGGAATGATGGGTTTATACCGCATGCCGCGCGCGGCTTTGTATCTCACTGTATCGGCGCAGGCGCGGGACACAATACATTGCAGCCCGGTTCATTTCAGCGCGTTTGCGTCTTGCGCTGCGGCGCGGCATCGGCCGTGCCGGCCGGGTCGGCCCATTCGCGCACGGCCTGCGCAAAGAGGCGCAGCGCCGCGGGCGGATGCCGATTGGCCGGATAGTAAAGGCAGAGCCCCGAAAACACCGGCCCCCATTCCGGCAGCAAGTGGACGAGCCGGCCGGCGGCCACATGCTCGGCCACGAGCGACTCCGGCACCCAGGCCACGCCGACCCCGGCGAGCGCGGCCTCGACCATCAGGTTCAGATTGCCGAGCGTAAGCGGCCCGTCCACGTCGATGCTGGCGCTCTTGCCGCGGTGCGCGAAATCCCAACGGAACAGCGCGCCGCTCTCGAAACGAAAGCGGATGCAGCGGTGCTGCTCCAGGTCGTGCGGCGCGCGCGGCGGCGCATGCTGCGCCAGATACGCGGGCGAGGCCACCGCGCCAAAGCGCATGTCCTGCGTGAAGCGAATGGCGATCATGTCGCGCGGCACGTCTTCGAGCACGCGCACGCCGGCGTCGAATCCGCCGGCCACGATGTCCACGAGCCGCGAGTCGACCACGAACTCCACGCGTATGTCCGGATAGCGGGCGAGGAACGCCGGCAACACATGTCGAATGAGCGGGCGCGCCCCCGATTCCGAAGCGCTGATGCGGATCGACCCCGAAGGCCGGTTGCTCGCGGACGTGACGTCGTTCACGGCGTCTTCGAGATCGGCCATGGCGGGCCGCACGCGGTTGAGCAACTGCTCCCCCGCCTCGGTCAGCGCCACAGAGCGCGTGGTGCGGTTCAGGAGACGCACGCCGAGTTTCGCCTCCAGGTTGCGCACGGTGTGGCTGAGCGCGGACGGCGAGACGCCCAGCACACGCGCCGCGCCGCTAAAGCTGCGTTGCTCGGCGATCGTCACGAAAGCCGTCAGTTCGGATAAGCCGGTGCGCACCATTTGTGAATTTTCCTCAGTACCCCATGCAAGTCTAGCGGGATTGTTGAGCGGCATGCAGCAACCTACACTCGATCGGGTAGAAGGCGGCTCGCGCGTGAACACGGGGGCCGTCCGTCCAATCGCTTTCAAGGAGCAAGACATGCAAAAGCGCACACTCGGCAAGAACGGCCTCGAAGTCTCCGCGTTGGGCCTCGGCTGCATGGGGCTCAGCTTCGGCTATGGGCCCGCCACCGAAAAGGCGGACGCGATCCGCCTGATCCGCACGGCGTTCGAGCGCGGCGTCACGTTCTTCGACACGGCCGAAGTCTACGGCCCCTTCGTCAACGAAGCGCTCGTGGGCGAAGCGCTCGCGCCGATTCGCGACCAGGTGGTGATCGCGACGAAGTTCGGCTTTCAGGACGGCGACTCGAAAAAGCCCATGGACAGCAGGCCCGAGCGCATCCGCGCGGTGGCCGAAGCGTCGCTCAAACGCCTGAAGACCGACCGCATCGACCTCTTCTACCAGCACCGCGTCGATCCGAACGTGCCCATGGAAGACGTGGCGGGCACGGTCAAGGATCTGATCCGCGAAGGCAAGGTGAAGCACTTCGGTCTTTCCGAAGCGGGCGAGCAGTC
Organism: Paraburkholderia sp. J11-2; assembly: GCF_905220185.1. Taxonomy (NCBI): domain Bacteria; kingdom Pseudomonadati; phylum Pseudomonadota; class Betaproteobacteria; order Burkholderiales; family Burkholderiaceae; genus Paraburkholderia; species Paraburkholderia sp. J11-2. The sequence continues at coordinate 78,614 of NZ_CAJMYY010000002.1, forward strand.
CATTCGCCGCGCCCACGCCGTGCAGCCCGTAGCCGCGCTGCAAAGCGAATATTCGCTCTGGTGGCGCGAGCCGGAGCACAAGGTGATGCCGGTCCTGGAGGAGCTGGGCATTGGCTTCGTGCCGTTCAGCCCACTCGGCAAGGGCTTTCTGACCGGCGCGATCGATGAGCGCACGTCATTCGATCAAAGCGACTTCCGCATGATCGTGCCGCGCTTTTCGGAGGAGAATCGCAAGGCCAATGCCGGTCTCGTCGACGTGCTGGGCCGCATTGCCGAGGGCAAAGGCGCCACGCGCGCGCAGATCGCGCTGGCCTGGCTGCTCGCGCAGAAGCCGTGGATCGTGCCGATTCCTGGCACCACGAAGCTTTCGCGGCTCGACGAGAACATGGGCGCGGCCAGTCTCGAGTTGAGCGCAGGCGATCTCGCCGCCATCGAAGCGGCGCTCAAGGCGATCCAGGTGGTGGGCGACCGGTATCCGGCGCAGATGCAGCAGCGGGTGGACCGCTAGGTTCGCGCGCGCGGCCCGCTCATACCCACAACCGGTACATCCAGAACGACTCGTCCTCGACATAGCGCTGCGCGAAGTCGGTGGGCGAGAAGCCGGTCATGCGGCGGGTCGTGCGGCTCAGGTGCGCCTGATCAGCGAATCCTTCGTCGTGGGCGAACGCCGCCCAGTCGAAGGACTGACCGTTGGCGAGGCGCTCCGTTGCCGCAAAATACGCGCCCTCGGCCTTCACGAGCGAGTGCCACTCGCGCAGCGAGCGCCCGCTGTAAGCCTTGATGCGCCGCTCCACCTGCCGCGCGCTATGCGTGCGCCCCCATTCGCGCGCCTGCCAGGCAAGACGCCCCACCCAGCGGCGGCCCGCCTGGCGCAGCGTGGCAACGGAGGAGCGCTGGCCGCGAACAGCTTGCCAGCGTGGCGCGAGATGCGTTTCGAGCGTCGCGAGCGTCTGCGCATCTTCGGCAGTGCAAAGCAACGCGTCGAGGAGCGCGAGCCACTCGCGGCCCAGCGTTTCGCGCGCGCACAGAAAGCGGTCGTGGACCGCAGCCAGATTGAGATCGAACAAGGCCTTCGCTGCGTCGGCGTTGAAGCACACCATGCCGCCGAAGCCCGCGGTGGGCGCCCAACTCGTGGTGGGCTGCGACTGGCTGCCCGAGAGCGTGATCGCCGTGCCGAAGGGCCGCCACCGCGGCCCGTTCGCGGTCGATTCCACGAGCCCGGCATCCAGGTCCCGATACCACGAGAGGCACACGAGCGGCGAGGCCGGGAAATGCGAGAGGCGTTGCGCGTCGTTCAGGTCGAAGCCGCGCGTGTCGCGGCAGGCCACGGCCACAATGGCATCCGCCAACGCCGCAGGCGGCGGATAGAGCCGCGCGTGAGGACGCTCGGCGCCGCGCAATACGCGCGGGCCGCGTGCCCAACGGTCGGGGCAAGCAATCGAGCTGGAAGGCGTAGCGGTGGACATGACCGCGCAGTATAGGCGAGCGCTGCAAGAGCGTCGATGTCGTTTGCGTTCAAGACGCGCGGCGGCCGTTGGTGTGCAATGCGTGGCATGAAAACGCCATCGACCGCTCAATGTCCTTTCCATGCGAGGCGCGACGGGACGCCGCCTTCGCCCCCGCCCACCGGCACATGGCCGCCCGGCCCGCCCGCTGGCCTGACCGGCTGGCGCCTGTTGCGCCGCATGTCCCGCGACCTGCTCGGCACGCTCGGCGAGTGGCAGCGCAGCTACGGCGACGTCGTGCATGTGCGCACCTTCCCCGAACACGCGGTCATGGTGGCCGACCCACAGCTTGCGCGCGACCTGCTGGTCACGCATCACGACGCGCTGGTCCGCTGGGAACGCGGCACGAGCATCTTCGCGCAGCTACACGGCCACAGCGTGCTGACATCCGAAGGCGATGCATGGCGCGTCAAACGTCATGCGATGCAGCCCGGCTTCGCGCCGAAGACCGTGCAGGCCTTCGTGCCGGGCGTGGCGGCGGCAACGGCGGCCGCGCTCGCGCAGTGGCCGTCGCATGACGCGCGCTGGCCGGTGGAAAACGCGCTGACCTCGCTGACCATGGACGTGATCTTGCGGATGATGTTCTCCGCGCAAGTCGGCGCGCAGGCTCGCGAGGCCGAAGACGCCGTGCGGGTGGCGAGCGAAGCCGCCAATGCCGAATTCTATTGGCCTGCCAGCGCACCCGACTGGATGCCCTGGAAGCGCGCGAAGCGACGGGCCATACGCGTGCTGAAGGGTCTCATCGAGCAGCATCTGCAAGCGCGCCTCGCGCTCTCCGCTAGCGCGTGGCCCGACGACCTGCTCTCGCGTCTCTTGCATCTTCATCGCGAAGACGCGGCTACATGGCCACTGCAGGCGGTGCGCGACGAATGCATGACGACGTTTCTCGCGGGTCACGAGACGACTGCGGCCACGCTCACATGGTGGGCTTGGTGCATGGCCTCGAACCCATCGGCGCAAGCGGCCGCGCGTGCGGAGGTGAGCGAGGTGCTGCAAGGCCGCGCGCCGGGCGCCGATGTCCGCACCGCGCTGCCGTGGGTGACGCAAACCCTCGAGGAAACGCTGCGCCTCTACCCCGCCGCGCCGGTGCTCATCAGCCGCCGCGCGACGCGTGCGGTGGAACTCGGTGCGTGGCGGTTCCCGGCGCGCACGCTGTTCATGCTGCCCGTGCAGTTGATGCAGCACGACGCGCGCTGGTTCGCCGACCCGTCCGCATTCAAGCCCGAGCGCTTCGCCCGCGAAGCCGCGCCCGCCCAGCGCGGCGCGTGGTCGCCGTTCGGCATGGGTCCGCGTGTGTGCCTGGGGCAGCATCTGGCGATGACCGAGATGACGGTGATCGCCGCAATGGTCTTGCAGCGCTACACGCTCGCGGTGCCGAACGGCATGGCGGCCCCGCGCCCCGTGCTCAACGTGACGCTAAGGCCGCAGGCGCCGCTACATCTGGCGCTCGCACCGGCTTAGCCCTAGCGGTTCGGGGGGATCACGGCGCCCCGGCCAACGCCAGCGCATCCGCACCCGCGACGATGCGGGCCGGAGCCGCCGCATCGGTCGCCGCGCGCCAGACCGCCTCGGCCACGTCCTGCGAGCGCGTGATCGCCGTGGACTGCGCCCACTGCTCGAACACGCGCTGTCCCAGCTCGACATAAGGCTCGGGAATGCTGCCCTCCATGCGTTGCTGCGCGTTCTCGCCGAAGCGCGTGTCGGGCGCGCGGCCCGGCAGCACGACGCAAGTGCGCACATTGAACGGCGCGAGTTCGTGCGCCAGCGACTCCGTGAACGCGTTGACCGCCGCCTTGCTCGCCGCATACACGGCGAGCAGCGGCAACGCGCGCAGCGTCACGCTCGACGTGACGTTCACGACGACACCGCTCTTACGCTGCCGAAACTGCGGCAGAACCGCCTGCGTGAGCGCAATGGTGCCGAGCGTATTCGTCTCGAACACGTCGCGCGCGGTCTCCATCGACATGCCTTCGAGCGCGCCCAGCACGCCAATGCCCGCGTTGTTGACGAGCACGTCGATCGGCCCGGCGGCCTCCACGGCCTCGCGTATGCTCTGCGCCTGCGTGACATCGAGCGCGAGCACGCGCAGGCGCGGCGACCGCGGCAGCACATCCTCGCGCGGCGTGCGCATCGTCGCGACGACGTTCCAGTCGCGGTCGAGAAAGTAGCGGGCGATTTCGAGGCCGAAACCGGACGAGCATCCAGTGATCAAGACGGTTTTCATCAACGCTCCTGCAGGTGGGTTGGCAGTACCGAGACGATAAGCCTCCGTAGCCGGACTTGCTACAATCAAACGTCCACGTTTCATTTGCAGGAGTCCGGTCATGATCGACCCACTCGCGGAAGTGGTCGCGCTGCTCCAGCCGGGCGCCTCGATCTCGAAACGAGTGAGCGGTGCGGGCGCCTGGCGTATCCGGCGCACGGATGCCGGGCAGCCCTTCTACTGCGCGATCCTCGAAGGTTCATGCCGCCTCGAGGTAGATGGCCAGGCGCCGCTCACGCTCGAACCCGACGATTTCGTCCTGATTCCGGAGGCCCACGGCTTCGCGATGTCGAGCCTCGACCCGGCGACGACGCAGACCACTGACACCACCCCCGTCGCGCAGCTCAGCGGCGAATACCGGCTTGGCGACCTGAGCGGCCCGCCCAATATGCAGATGCTCGTGGGTTACTGCGTGTTCGGCTCGCCCGATGCGGCATTGCTCGTCTCGCTGCTGCCGCAGCGCATTCATGTGCGCGGCGAAAAGCGCCTCGCCACGCTCGTACAACTCGTGCGCGACGAGTCGCGTGCGCAGCGGCCCGCGCGTGAGGTCGTCCTCGCGCGCCTGCTGGAGGTGCTGCTGATCGAAGCGCTGCGCTCGACAGGGGATGCGTCGGCTACGCCGGGCCTGCTGCGTGGGCTCGGCGACCCACGCCTTGCGCCCGCGCTGCGGCGCATGCACGAAAGCCCGACCGTGCCCTGGACCGTCGCTCAGCTCGCGAAGGAAGCGGCGCTGTCGCGCTCGGCGTTTTTCGAGCGCTTCCGGCGAGCCGTGGGCGTCGCGCCAATGGAGTATCTGCTCGGCTGGCGCATGGCGATCGCGAGAAACCTGCTGCGCCGCGAGACGCAGGGCGTGGCCGAAGTTGCGCTGCGTGTTGGCTACAGTTCGGCCAGCACATTCAGCGTCGCGTTCACGCGACATGTGGGCGTGCCGCCTGCGCAATACGCACGGGAGCAGGCGGCGGGTTGAGGGCGCTCAGTGCGAAATGCTCTCCAGCGACTTGCCCAGCGTACGCGGCCCCATCAGGCCGATGGCGACCATCACGAGCGCCATCGCGCCCGCGATGAAAACGAACACGCCAGTCACGCCGAACTCCTTGAGCGTGAAGGCGATGACGAAGGAACTGAACACGGCCGAGAGCCGGCTCCACGAATAGACGAAGCCCACGGCGCGCGCGCGGATGGCCGTGGGGTAAAGCTCCTGCTGATACGTGTGATAGGTGAACGAGATGATGTTGCCCGCGAGCGTCAACAGCACGCCAAGCGTGACGATCGCCACCGCCGCCGACGCCTGGCTGAACAACAAGCCGCTCACGATATTGATCGCCGCCATGCCGACGATCACATGCTTGCGCTCGAAACGGTCGGCAATCCAGTAGCCGAGCAGCGGACCCAGCGGCGCAGCGAGCCCGATCACCGTGGTGTACATGAGGCTCGACGTGACCGTGATGCCTTGCTTCACGAGCAGCGTGGGCACCCAGTTCGCGAAGCCATAAAAGCCCACCGTCTGGAAAACATGGAAGACGATGAGCATGACGGTGCGCTTGCCGTACGGCGGCTTCCACATGTCCGCGAATCCCGCCTTTCGCGGCACCGGGTCGGCGGGTCCTGGGGCAGGGAGCGGCGCTCCGTATTGCCGCGCCACCTTCTCTTCGAGATCCGCCAGCACCGCAGCGGCTTCTTCGGTGCGGCCTTTGCCCGCGAGCCAGCGCGGACTCTCGGGCAAATTGCGCCGGAAGTACCAGACAAAGAGCGCGCTAATGCCGCCAAGCAGCACGACCCAGCGCCATCCGTCGAGTCCCAGCAGCGCACGCGGCACGAGCAGCCACGAAAGAAACGCCACGACAGGCACAGCCGAAAAGCCGATCGCCTGGCACACCGCAAACGCTCTGCCGCGCAAATGTTTCGGCGCAAGCTCGGACAGGTACGTGCCGATGGTCACCAGTTCGACGCCTATGCCCACGCCCGAAACGAAGCGCCAGAAGTTCAGGCCGCTCGCCGTATCCTGGAAGGCCATGACCGTGTTCGCCGCGACATACCACAGCAGCGACCACGTGAAGATGGCGCGCCGGCCAAAGCGGTCCGCGAGAAAGCCACACGCGGCCGTGCCGATAAAGAGTCCGCAAAACAGCGCGGCGATGAAGCTCGCCACACCCGAGGTGCCGAAAAGGCCTGGTGTGGTCGAAGTGAGAATGCCGCTTTTGACGAGACCCGGCGCGACGTAGCCTGTGAAGAGCAGATCGTACAGTTCGAAGAAGAACCCGAGGCTCAGCAACAGAATCAGCTTCCATACCGCGCGCGTGGCTGGAAGCCTGTCGAGACGGGCCGATATCGACCCGTACTGCCCGCTGCCGTCGGCCAGCGCGTTCGCATCGCCGGGGGTTCCATGGTCAGCGGCGCGCAAGCTCGCCGTGCCCTCCAGAATGGCCATGTTTTGTCTCCAATGTAGTCATTCGAATGAATTGTTCTTGACGCTGCGCTCACGGATACCGCGCTTTCAGCTCGTCAAACGAAGCGATCTCTCCCGCAAGCGCGCTCGCCACGACCGTCGGCGGGCTCGCGAGCCAGACGCGGCCAGGACCCGAGCGTCCCGGAAAATTACGGTTGATCGCGCTGATCGTAACCTGGCCCGCGTCGACAGAGGCGCCAGGTCCGCAATTCGCGCACGCGCCGCATGAGGGTTGCAGGAGAACCGCGCCCGCCTGTTCGAAAGCTTCGATGTAGCCGCGCTGCACGCAATAGTCGCGCACGTCGGACGTACCGAATTGCAGATAGAGCTTCACATCGGCGGGCACGCGTATGCCGCGCGCCGCCGCCCACGCCAGCACTTCGTGGTAGTGGTCGAAGTCTTCGCGCTTGCCCGCCGTACACGAGCCGCCGTAGGCGATGTCGACGCGCGGCCGCACTTCAAGGTCATGCAGCGCAATGCCGTTGCCGGGGTCGCCCGGCGCGGCGAGCATGGGCGAGAGGCGCGTGCAGTCGATGTCGATCACTTCGGCGTAGGGCGCGCCGGGGTCACTGCACATCCACGGCTCGATGGCAAACTCGATACCGCGACGCTCCCGCAGAAAGCGCACGGTTTCTTCATCGGGCGCAACGATGCCCGTGAAGCCGCCCAGCTCCGCCGTCATGTTCGTGAGCGTCGTGCGCTCGTCGGTGCTCAACTGCGCGATCGCGGAACCCGCGAACTCGAACACTTTTCCTACGCCCGCGCCGGCGCGGATTCCTGGTTGCGCGAGCAGGTGCAGCACAAGGTCTTTTGCCGTCACGCCGGCGGGAATCGGGCCGTGGAAATTCACGCGCAAGGACTGCGGCACGGTCACGCGCACCGCGCCCGTCACGAACGCATTCGCCATGTCGGTCGTGCCCACGCCAAACGCGAGACACCCGAGCGCGCCGCTGTGCGGCGTATGCGAATCGGTCCCTGCCACGACCTGCCCCGGCAGCGCGTAACGCTCGGACATCATCGCGTGGGAAATGCCTTCTGAGCCTTCTTGTATGCCGCGTTCGAGTTCGCTCAAATAGCCGTGATTGCGCACCCCATAGTCGTGCGCGAATTGACGGTGTGCAGCCGAAAGCTCGCGTACGTCAGGCAGCAGGCCGTTACGCACATGCAGCTCGCTCTTGTGCGAATAGGAAAGGTGATCTTCGAACGCGAGCAGGGTTTCGGGCTCATGCAGTGAAAGCGGCTTGCCGAACGTGGCATGCAGCATGTGCGTGGCCATCCCCGTGTAGTACTCGTGGATGAAGCGCCAGTCCGCGCGAACGAAAACGCCCGCGCCCGGCGCGAGCGATTCGCCCGTGTGCTCCGTGCGTAACACATGCCGTTCGAGGATTTTCTGCGCGAACGTACGCGGCGCGTGATTGACGGACCGCGCGACAGGCTCGATCTGCCGCATGTATTGCGCGCCGTATTTCAACAGCCCGCCGCTGCGCAGAATCGACGCCGCCAGGCCGTCGCGGGAGGCGACCAGCTCCTCGATGTCGATCGGCTCGCCGCGCCGGATGCGCTCGATCAGGCCGAAATCCGTCGATGTGAACAAGCCGATGTTGTCCGCGTTCTGACGATAGATGCGCTCGAAGCTGCGCGCGATGACGAGCCGGATGCCCGCACGGTATTCCGCCAGCGGGCTGTGCTCGCGCGATGAGCCCTTGCCATAGCGACTCCCTGCCACGGTCACGCTGAAGCCGCCATTTCGTACGGAATCCATACCAATTGGATTGCGCCCGCCGGCCTGAAAGCCGACGTAGGGCACGCGGCCAAGACGGTCGTCGAAACGCGTGAGCACGCTCATGGGCGTGATCTCGTCGGTCGAAACGTCGTCTCTCAACGCGTCGGGCGTGACGCCGTCCAGATCGGCGCCTCGCATGTCTGCATGCAATTGCCGCTCGACCCGTTCCGGGTCATTGCAAAGAAACAGCACGCGGCCAGTCAATTCCAGTGTTGCCATCCATTTTCTCCTTGAGAGGAAATCTAGACGGCAGCTAGCGGCGCAATGAAGTGCTCGATCGGCAAAGGGGGCATCGCCGTTCGCGATGTCCTCGTTAACCCTCGCGCTGGACGAGCGTATCGATCAAGGCCTGCACGGCCCTCAGGCGCGGCGACTTGCGCAACGCGTGCAAGCGCAGGCTGCGGCTCGTCGCCCAGGGCTCATCGAGCGGCCGGCGCACGAACCCCTGCGAGCCCGCGAAGGCAGACGCCGCGCTGGTCGGGACGATGCCGATGCCAAGCCCGGCCTCGACCATGCGGCACTGCGCGTCGAAGCTGTTGACCGTCACCGGAATCTTGAGCGGCACGCGCGCAGCGGCGGCGCGCTCCTTGAGCATCTGGTCGAGCGAGCCGCCCGCCTGCAGCGCCACGAGCGGAAAACGCAGTACGTCGTGGAACGTGAGCGCCTGCATGGCGGCCAGTTCGTGTTCGGGCGGAAGCACGACCATGAGCGGGTCGGCGGCGAAATGCCATGAGTCGAGCGCGCCGGGAATCCTGCCGTTCGCGGAGATCCCCACGTCGGCGCGATCTTCCATGCAGGCCCGCACGACCTCGTCGCTGATCTGTTCGGTCAGCGCGATCTGCACGAGCGGAAAGCGCGCCTGAAAGACCTTGAGCCGCTCCGGCAGAAAGCCGACGATCGCGGACGCGTTCGCGAAAAGGCGCACGACGCCCGCCACCTCGCCGCTGAGCGACTGGACTTCGCGCGCGAGCGACTGCAACTGGTCGTGCACCGCCGCCGCACGAGAAAACGCGTGACGGCCCGCCTCGGTCAATTCGACGCCCGCAGGAGAGCGGATGAGCAAAGGCAGCCCCATTGCCGCTTCCAGATCCGCCATGCGGCGGCTGAGTGCCGAAGGCGCAATGTGATTGCGGCTGGCCGCCCGGGCAATGGAACCTTCCTCCACGACCGAAATGAACAGCTCGAGGCTATAGGGATCGATTCGCATGCCCGCAATCATATCAGCAGAGTCAATTAAATTCCGACCCGATTTAAATCAGAAAGGCATTTAAAAGGGAAATATAGACAAAAGAATGAATGACATCTGCGCTCTTCAGATCGCCCCATAGTTGCCGATATAGCCAGAAATAGCGGGTGAAACACGCGATCGATGCAGCAAGCATTACCGTCTTCTTTTGAGGTAATTCATACCTTGCTATTGGCGGAAATTCACTAAGTTTCGGTAATTGAAACTGATGTGAATTCGTGTGACATTTTGTTACGTCTGATTTTCACATGTCAGGGGGAATTATCGGTAACATCCGCCGCGCGTCTGACTTCAAGCAGTGACTTAATACTTCTTCGTCCGAAAATATTGCGCACGTCTCCCCTCCTCCAGGGATCCAGCGCAGGGCCGAAATTCCCGACGGGCAGCCGTAGCGAGGGCGCAATATTTACCCCCGCGAAAGCAAAGGACAGATACGCACGTTCGCGCAGTAGCGCGAGCCGCGCGGCGCACGTAGCGGGCGCAGGGCTCATCGAGCCGTTGTGCGGCGTCTGCCAAAACTCATTCTTCAGACCTTAGCCAGCCTCTGAGCGCGCACCGCGCGCCGTCGCCGGCTGGGCGTCGCTTTGTCTTTTTCGAGCACGATGAAACTCTTTTATCTCTTGCTGTCCTCGTCGCTATTCCTCGCGGCGTGCGGCGGCGGCGGTTCCGGAAGCTCCGGCGATGCAACCAATGCCTCGGCCACGTCGCAAAACTCGAGTGGCGCCAATGGCGGCAGCAACGCGGCCGCAGCGAATGCGGGCACGACCGCGCTCAAGCCCGGAACGATGACCTGCGGCTCCGCCTCGACATCGAGTGCGAGTTCCGGCAGCGCGCTCGTTTCGGCCGATACGCCGACCACGCAAAGCGGCCGCATCTTCGCCTCGGCCACAGCGTTCCCTGTGGCCTTGACGACCAACGCGCCCGCCGCCGACACGCTGATCTGGTCGATCGCCGACCAGTTCGGCAACGTGGCCGCGAGTGGCCGCCTGCCCGTGACGGCAGGCCCCCTGACGACCACGCTGTCCTGCTCGTCCACGCTCGCGGGCTACTTCGCCGTGTCCGCCACGCTCGCCAACGCCGGCGGTCAGCTGCCCTCGCTCGGCACCCGGCCCGCGGGCACCGCGACCTTCGGCGTGCTGCCCAATCTGGCCAACATCGTGCCGACGGTCACGTATGCGCATCAGGACCTGCATCGCTTCGGCATGCAAGGCGAGGACGACAACACCTCCGTGCTCTCGTCGCTCGGCATTTCGTGGACGTACGACCATCGCGAGCTGTACAACATGGAGCCGAACGGCCCCAACACCTTCAACCCGAACGCCAATAACCTCGATCCGTTCTACACCACGGGCCAGGTGATGCGGCTCGTGCGTCTGGACGGCATTCCCGCGTGGGCGAGCCCCACGGGCGCGTTCGAGGACGAAGCGCTTGCGCCTTCCGATCTCTCGTACTACCAGAACTACATGGCCCGGATCGGCACGGAGTCGAATCTCATTCGGACGACTTATTTTCCGAACCAGTCGGCCAACTACTACCAGCTCACCTGGGAACCGGATGCGCAATGGCAAGGCACGAACGCGCAGTTCGTGCAGCTCTATCAGACCGTTTATCAGGGCATCCATTCGACTGACCCGCATGCTGTCGTGATGGGTCCGACCGATACGGCGCCCTCCGGCACCGCCAGCCAGCTCAAGACGCTCGCGCCGCTCGGCTACGCGCAGTACATCGACGGCGTGACGACGCACGGCTACTACGACATCAACGGCACTTCGCCTTCGTATGCGCCGGAACGTCTCGCGACCGATCCCGCCAACGCATCCGGCTCGCTGATCGGGCAAATGCGCGCGCTGCGCAGCGAAATGGCCGCCGACTACAAGCCGGGCATGAAGCTGTTCAGCACGGAGCTAGGCATCAGCTATGACAACGGCTCGTCGTACGGCGCCAACTATCCGAGCGCCAACATCCTGTACGCACAAGGTGCACTGGTGGCGCGCAGCCACGTGATCATTCTGGGCGAAGGCGCCGATCAAACCTGGATCTTCTATGGCGCGGACTTCCCGGGCCTCGTGGGCTATGGCACGTTCTTCGATCTCGCCGACGCCCAGGGCCAATACGGTGCGCAGAACATCAGCCCCAAGCCGGCGGCGATGGCTGTCGCGGCGATGACGCGCATTCTCGATGGCACCAACACGCTCGGCCCGGTGAACGGCACGCCCTCGGGTGTCTACGCCTACGCGTTCCAGCAGTTGAACAACGGCGCGGTCATCACCGCGCTCTGGACGCACAACAACAGCGTGTGGAGCGCGAGCAGCGGCTACAGCTCGACCTATAGCGTGGCCTATAGCCTCGCAGTGGATGCGCCCGGCACGAGCGGCACGGTCACCGTGCTCGACGAGATGGGCAACCCGACCACGATGAGCTACACCAATGGCCAGCTCTCGCTGAATCTGACTGAATCGCCGGTGTACGTGGTTTCGCAGAATGCCTCGGTGGCGAGCGCCAATGCGACGCTTCCCACGGGCTACGTGGCGAACTGAGCGAACTGCGCGGCCACCTGGCCGCGCGAAAAGCGGCACCCCGAAGCGCCCGGCCCGCGGACACGGTTCCGCGGGCCGGGCGCTTCGTCCGTTTACCGTCGACAGGCTTGCTCCCCGTGAGCCGCACATCGTTGCGGTTGGCAACGAATCGAAATATACGCGAGAATATAGCGCTACCGCCCCGGTCCCCTCCTCAATGGGCGGCAAGACAACTGGAGCGACATCAGGTGAACACTGGCAGCAAGGAAGCGGTCGGAGAAAAATTCTCGGCCGACGCCATGGAGCACGCACGCGTGATGACCTGGAAGGCAATCGAGCAGATTGCGGCGGCTATCCGGCCCGGCATGCGCGAATCGGAAGCCACGGCGCAAAGCAAGGCCATCCTCGAAGCGCTGGGCATGGACCGCATCTGGCATCCCGTGCTGATCCGCTTTGGCGAGAACACGCTGCGCATCTTCAAGGAGCGCTCCGAAGACGACCCCGTTCTGGGCGCGGACGACATCTTCTTCATCGACCTTGGCGTGGTGTGGAACCAGCATGAAGGCGACGCGGGCGCAACCTTCGTCACCGGCGGCGACCTCGAAATGCGGCGCTGCGCGCGCGACGTCAAGATCATCTACGACGAGGTGGCCATCCACTGGCGCAGCACGGGCTGCAGCGGCAAGGCGCTCTACGAATTCGCCGCGGAACGCGCGAGCGCCTATGGCTGGCGCCTGAACGTCGATATCAAGGGCCATCGCGTGAGCGACTTCCCGCACGCCATCTACCGGGCCGGCGACCTCGGCGACTTCGAAACGGTGCCGGCCGCCGGGCTGTGGATCCTCGAAATTCAGATCGCTCACCCCACGCGTGCGTTCGGCGCGTTCTACGAGGACCTGCTCGCGTAGCGCCAGGCGTTGCGGGTAACGCAATCAGGCTGACGACGTCTGCGCCTCATAGCTGCGCTGAGCGCGGTCGTCCTGCAACACGCGCCGCCCCGTGCGCGTGAGCAGCACGAGCACGATGGCCAGCAGACTCGTGCCGAACAGATAGCCCGGTGGAATGAATCTGGCGTCCGTGAATCGCGCCACGACCGAGATATAAAAAGGCGCCAGCCCGCCGAACAGCATCACCGCCGTGTTGTATGCGATCGCCACGCCGGTGGAGCGGCCTTGCACCGTAAAGATCTTCACGAGCATGCCGGGGTGGGCGGCGCCTTGCAGCGTCAGGAACAGCATGCCGACGACCTGCACGAACATCAGCCTGTTCTCGCTCGGCTGGGCGAGCAGGTACCAGAAGAGCGGAAAGACACACACCATCCATCCTGCAATAAATAAGCAGAACAGACGATAGGCGCCAATGCGGTCGGCGAGCTTGCCGAACACGGGTGAAAGGATCGACATCACGAGGCTCGTCACGAACACGCCGCGCAGCGTCGAGCCCAGCGAAAGATGCAGCTGGAACTGCGCATAGTTCGGCAAATAGGCATTCCACACGTAATTGAGCGAGGTGCCCGCGATCATCACGCCCATCGCGCACACGAGCGCATCGCCGTTTTCGCGCACGAACTGGCGCGCACGAACTGGCGCGCACGAACGAGCGTGGGTGCCTGCGCGGCGGGGCGCGCCTGCATGCGCTGAAAGTCGTCCGACTCGCCGATATGATGCCGCAGATAAAAGCCGATGGGCCCGACGAGCGCGCCGACCAGGAACGGCACGCGCCATCCCCACGCGGCGAGCGCGTCGTGCGAAAGATGACTCGTCAACAGGTAGCTGCAACCCGAAGAGAGCATGGCCGCGACACCGAGCGAGACCATGTTGAAGCTACCGTAGAACATCTTCTTGCCCGGCGGCGCCACCTCGTAGATCGTGACCGACGAAAGCGCGAACTGCGCGCCCACCGCAAAGCCCTGCACGAGGCGGCCGATCACCACCAGAATGGGCGCCGCGAGCCCGAGCGTGGCGTAGCCCGGCGTCAGCGCGAGCAGCAGCGAGGCCACGGACATTGCCACCATGATCCACGAGAGCGCCTTCACGCGCCCGGCGCGGTCGGCGTACATGCCCATCACGACGCCGCCTATCGGCCGCACGAGAAAGCCAACCGCGAACGTTGCGAACGTCAACAGCAAGGACTCGCCGCGATTCACGCCAGCGAAAAACGTCCGCGCAATCAAGCTCGAAAAATAGGCGTATACCGCGAAGTCGAACCATTCGAACGTGCCGCCCGCCACAGTCGTGATGATGACTTTGCGGATCTTTCTGGCTTCGCTGACCGTTTCCATCGGCTTAGGCTCCCGTGCGCATCGCGCGCAGACTTTGCGCGAAGAAGTCCTGGACCACCTCGACCACCTGCAGGCCGCTGTGGGCGATGTTCTCGAGTTCGTCGAAGCGTACGTCGATACCGGCCGCCTCGAACGATGCCTTGAGCGCTCTAAGGCGCTCCGGGCGCGTTCTACCCGCATCGTTGATACCCGGCAGGTACATCGGGCTGTCGTCGCGCACGGTGATTTCCCACGTTTCGAGGTCCGCGCGGCCCACCACCATCTGCACCGGCACCCGGCGCAGCGCGGCGAGATCGAAAGGCTTGCCGAAATGCCGCTCGAAGCCGCCCACGCCCAGCCACCAGTCCTTCGACGCGTCCAGCAGCGTGACGTTGCCCGGCGCGCCGATGGTAGCCGCCCACAAGCGTTCGGGGTGAACATACGCGAAACGGTTGACGAACTGGCCGCCGCCCGAGTAGCCGAACAAGGCGAACTTCTCAAAGTGCTTGCCGTAACGTTCGCCGACTTCGCTCACCATGTCGAGCAGAACTTTGTCGTAGTGGATGTCGCCTTCCACGAGGCGCTTGAAGCCGCTGCGATCGCCGTCGCCGCGCACGCCCACCGGAAAGAGCGGACAGAGCACGATGCAGCGGTTCCAGCGGCCGAAGCCCGCAAATGCATCGCGGTACTGAATGAATTGCCGGCCGGTGCCGTGCATCACGACAACCAGCTCGACGTCGTTGCCAGGCGCAATCACTTCGGGCGGCACGTAAAGCGTGTAGGGGAACCGCGCATCGTGCCGGCTCGCGTACACCGTGGTCGAGCCCAGGTCATAGAGCGCTTCGGCTTTCGCTTTGTCCACCGTAAGCGGCCTTTCTGCAACTTCGGACATCGGTCTCTCCTCCCAATTCGTTTCGGGTATGGCGTTTATCAAGCTTCAAGCCGCTTCGGCAATCGGCTCGTGCTGGAGGCTGTAGCGAGTGAAAACGCGGTTCAGCGCAGGCATCGGCGCGACGTCCATCTCGCCGCTGGCCGGTTCCATGACGATCATCGCGACCGTTGCACTCAGCGTGTGGCGCGTGCCCGGGCGCGGCGGACGGCAAACCGAATGCGGCGTGCCGAACGCGTCGAACAGCGCGGCTTTCACCGCATTGCGGTCCACCTTCGGCGCGGCGTTCAGCAACTGACGCACGCGCCAGTCGCGGTAGTAGCTGTCGGGCGAATTTTCGCAGCCGGTGTCGCGCAGCTTCGTGCGGGCGACCGGACTCATCCAGTGGTTCGCATGCACGATCAGTTGATCGTCGTTTGGCCAGATCGGAAACGCCTCATCCGGCGCGCATTCGAAATCGATGCCGAAGCCCTCGGCCATGCCCAGCATGATGTTGTTCGAGCACGACTTGGGCGTCGTGGCGATCGTGCGCATCGCGTTGGCGAAGACCGGCTCTTCGAGCACGCGGCGGCGCAGAAGCGAAAGCGGCACGCCCATCTGCGTGAAATCGCGATCCGATTCGAGGTAGTTCGCCGTGATCGACACGCCCGCCGCATTCAGGCCGCTGCGCGCGAGGCCGCCCGCTTCGACGAAGGTCAGATAGTCGGGGCCCTCGTCGTTGCGCACGCGCAGCACGATGCCGGTATCCACGCAGTCGGCTTTCCAGTCCCAGTTCTGCGCGTGGATCAGCCGCCCGTTCGCGGAACGCGAAGGCAGCACGAGCACGCCCGTGCAGCCGTCCTCGTCTTCGGCATCCGCCGGTGTCGTCTTGTCGGCGCGCGCCTTGGCCAGCACCTCGGTGCGGGCATTGATCATGACGATGTCTTCGACCGGCACGTCCGCGCCCGCCGCAATGCCGCGCATTTCGTCCAGATACGCCGGCTGGAACTCGCCGATCGCCTGTTCGAGCGAGCGGATCAGCGCCGTTTGCGACGCTTCGCTATAGCCGATATTGCGCAGCGTCTGGCCGTAGCGCGACGCGCTCAAACGAACGCGGCCGGCCACGGCGCGGCCATATTGCACCCCGCGCTCATAGGGCTTGCCGGAGACGCTGACGAACGGAAACGGCTGGATTTGCGGCATCGAATCACTCCCACGCAAGAAACGAATGAACTTGATGAAACGATTCTCGGGCGAGAGAAATAAAATAAAAAGCGTTATTTTGTTTACTGAAAGGAAAGATTTTTTTGTGCTTCGTGCGATCATGCGGGCACGGCATGACATGCCAGAAACGGCCCGAGGAGGCGAAAGATGAGCGAAATCCGGATGCTCCGGACCTTTCTGGCGATCGAGAAGCACGGCACCATGGCCGCCGCCGCCGATCGCATGGCGCTGACCCACGCGGCGGTCGGCGCGCAAATGCGCACGCTGGAACGCGTGTGCCAACGCCAGCTGTTCGACCGCAGCGGCCGCAGCATCCAGCTCAACGACGCGGGCCGCTCGATCATCGAGCAGGCGCGCACGGTGGTGGCGGCCTACGACTCGCTGCTGCGCGGCGTGGCCGACACGCACAGCATCGAAGGCACGGTCACGATCGGCTCGACCGTGTCGTCCATGGGCTTTCTCGCCGCCAACGTCATCAAGCTCAAGGTGCCGTACCCCGCGCTGAACGTGCGCCTCACCCATGGCAGCAGCCCGGAACTGGAGCGCCAGGTGCGCGCGGGCGAGATCGACGCTGCGGTGCTCATCAGCGAACCGCGCAACACCACGCTGCCGGAATCGTGGGAGTCGCTCTATGAGGAGCCACTCGTGCTGCTGGCCAATCCGGCAGTCGGTCCCGCCGACGCGTCGGCGGCCTCGCTGCTCAAGCGCTTGCCGTTCATCGGCTTCGAAGCGGCATCGCTCACAGGCAGACACGTGGCGAGCCTGCTGCGCCGTTTGCGCGTGGAGGTCAATCCGGTGCTTGAAATGAATTCGATCGCGGCTATTGCCGATCTGGTACGGCAGAACGTGGGGGTGTCGATCGTGCCGAGCCTGCGGCACGCCGCGTGGGCCGACGACCCGCAACTGTTCGTCAAGCCGATTCCCGGCACCACATGGCGCCGGCACGTGGCCTGGTACGAGTTCGGCCGCCAGCCGCGGGCAACGGCGATCGTGAAGAATCAGCTGCTTGCGGCGCTCTCGAATTCGTAAGTCTTCCTGATTGATTTCATCGCGTGGCGAAGAAAGCCGGAATGGCGGATGCGACCAGCGACCCCGTCCAACGCGATCGCAGGATTCGACGCAGCGACCAAAATCAACGAAAATACCGCGAACCTACTGGAAAGAAACATGAAACGACTGTTACTCGCCGCGCTCACCGCCGCCTCGTTCGCCACCTGCGCTCATGCACAGAGCAACGCGGCCGGCTCGTTCGCCACCCCCGCAGGCACGGTGCAATTCGTGCGCGACGACCGCGACTTCGTGGCGGTCCTCGGCAAGGACATCTTCGACCGCTTCGACGCGAAAACGCTCGCGCATTTCGACGAAGTGGGCCACGACAACAGCACGATTACGCGCATGCTCGTGCAGACCGACTTCGGCCCGGTGCTGTACGACTTTCGCCGCAATCCGCCGCTCGTGCAGCACGTGAGCGCGCGCATGACGATCAAGCGCGTGTTCTGGCAACCCGACGAAGTCGTGATGCAAGGCTCGGAGGGTTGGTTCCGGCTCAAGAACGGCGCGCTCACCAAGCTGCAATCGTCGACGACCACCTACCGCACCAACTAGACCGCTCAGGCGTCTTTTTCGTCCTTCTCCTCGCCCTGCGAGTCGCGAGCCGCGATCTTCAGCTGACGCAGCTTGTGATAAAGCGTTTTCTTCGGCATGCCAAGCTCGTCGCTCGCCTGGGCGACGTTGCCGTGATGGCGCCGCAGGGTGTTCTCGATCAGCATGCGTTCGAAGTACGCAATCTGGTCCGCAAGCGTCTCCCCTTTCGCCGTCGCCGCGCCTGCGGAAAGCAGGCTGTCGCCGGTTAGTCCAAGCACGAAGCGGTCGGCGACATTCTGCAGCTCGCGCACGTTGCCGGGCCACGCATGCGTCATGAGCTCGGACACCTGCGCGGCGGTCACGACCGGCGCCGGCGTGCCGAAGCGGCGCGCGGCCGCGAGCACGAAATGTTCGAACAGCAGCGGGACGTCTTCGCGCCGCTCGCGCAGCGGCGGCAATTCGATCTGCGCAACGTTCAGCCGGTACAGCAGGTCCGCGCGGAAGTTGCCCTCGGCGGAGACTTCGGCGAGGTCCGCCTTCGAAGCGGCGACGATGCGGCAATCCACCGGAATCAGCTCGTTCGCGCCGAGGCGCTCGACCACGCGCTCCTGCAACACGCGCAACATCTTGATCTGCAGCGGCATCGACATCGTTTCGATTTCGTCGAGAAAGAGCGTGCCGCCGTTGGCCCATTCGATCTTGCCCACGCGCTTCTTGATCGCGCC
Organism: Paraburkholderia sp. J11-2; assembly: GCF_905220185.1. NCBI lineage: Bacteria > Pseudomonadati > Pseudomonadota > Betaproteobacteria > Burkholderiales > Burkholderiaceae > Paraburkholderia > Paraburkholderia sp. J11-2. Next base: position 97,034 of record NZ_CAJMYY010000002.1, read on the forward strand.
CGTGAACGCGCCCGCCTCGTGCCCGAACAGCTCGCTTTCGAACACCTGCTCGGGCAAGCCGCCGCAGTTCAGCGCCACGAAATGCGCGTCGCGCCGCGCGCTGAAGTCGTGCAGGCTGCGTGCGATCAGTTCCTTGCCGGTGCCCGTTTCGCCGGTAATCAGCACCGACACGGACGTATCGGCGAGGCGCAGAATTTTCTTGCGGACTTCCGCCATGGCAGGCGACTTGCCGAGCACGAGCGCCTCGATCCCCTGCCAGTTGTGCAATGACGCGCGCAGCCCCTCGACTTCGAGTGTGAGCCGCCGTTTCTCGACCGCGCGGGCCACGCGGCCTGCGATCACGTCGGACGAGAACGGCTTTTCGATGAAGTCGTAGGCGCCCACGCGCATCGCGCTGACCGCCGTCGAAATGTCCGCGTGCCCGCTGATCAGCAACACCGGAATTTGCGGGTCAATCGCCATCACATGGTCGAGCAGCTGCAACCCGTCGATGCCTGGCATGCGCACGTCCGAGACGATCACGATCGGGGCGCCCGGGGCGATGTCGGCATAGGCATCGGCCGCCGACGCATACGCGCTCACTGGAAAGCCCGCGAGCGCCACCGCCTGCTCGACGCCGATGCGCACGTTCTCGTCATCCTCGACGACCAGCACGCGAATCTCATTTGCCCTGTCATCTGCCATGTTCTGTCCTTTGCGGCTCCGCGGCCGCGAATTCGATCGTGAAGCGGGCCCCGCCTTCGTCGCGATTCGTGGCCGTAATTTTCGCGCCAAAGCCTTCGACTATGCGCGACGTGATCGCGAGCCCCAGCCCGAGGCCTTGCCCGCGCGGCTTGGTCGTCACGAACGGCTCGAACAGGTGCGCCAGCACTTCCGGCGCGATGCCGGGGCCGCTATCGTCGATCGTAAAGCGCACGCGGCCCTGTGCGTCGGGCTCGCTCGCTTGCATCGCGATCACACGCTGGCTCGCGTCGCGCACCGCGTCGAGCGCGTTGCCAAGCAGGTTCACGATCACCTGCTGCAACTGGCTCGACTCCGCGTACACGGTGGTGCCCGGCGCGATCCGCACGTCGAGCTGAACCGCTTCGTCGCGAATGCGCGACTCGTAGATGAGCCTTGCATGCGCCACCGCTTCGCCTAGCGACACCGCTACACGCTCCACGTCCGGCTTGCGCGCGAACGCCTTCAGCTCGCTCGTGAGCACCGCCATGCTGTCCACGAGACGCCCGACGCGCTCGAGATTGGCGATCGCCTGCGCGGGTTGATTGCGTTCGAAGAAGGTGCGCGCATTGTCGCAGAGCGTGCGGATCGCGACGAGCGGCTGATTCAGCTCATGCGTGAGCGCGGCCGCCATCTGGCCGATCACGGCGAGCTTGCCGGCATGCACGACTTCCTGCTGTGTAGCACGCAGGCGCTGCTCGGTGCGTTCGCGCTCGGCGATCTCACGCTGCATCTGCGCATTGGCCTGAGTGAGCGCGGCGGTGCGCTGCGCGACGGTCGTTTCCAGCTGGTCGTTCGCGCGCCGCAAGGCTTCTTGCGCCTTGAGCTTTTCCACGATCACGCGGCGGCGCTGCACCGCATAGAGCGCATAGAGCGCGGCAATCACAAACAAGCCCGTCACGAACGCGAACGCAAGCCGCTGCTGCCGTCGCGCGCCCGCCGTGTCGAGCAGCACCATGATCGTGTCCTGGCCTTGCGGCGCGGGGCGCGACATCACGAGAAAGCGTGCGGTGCGGCCCGCGCGGCGCAGGTCGGGGAAGAGGCCGATCCACGCGTTGTCGTTCCAGTCGCCAACGCGCCGGTATTGCAGCGCCTCGACAATGCGGCCCGCGTATTGCCGCGACGCCTGAATGTCGCGCTGCTGCGGCTCGGTCATCGCCCGCATGGCGGTGAATTTCCATTCGGGCTGGGTCGAGATCACGATCACGCCGTTGCTGTCGACGACGACGGCCGCTTCGCCAGGCGTGCGCCATGCCGATTCGAGCGCGTCGACGCTGACCTTCACGGCCGCAGCTCCAATTGCCGCATTGCCAACATTGCCATCGTGAATCGCATTCGCGAAGTACAGCCCCGGCACGCCGGTGTTCGTGCCAATGCCGAAGAAGCGGCCGCGGCCCTGCGCGAGCGCGTCCTTGAAGTACGGGCGATACGACACGTTGGTGCCGACGAAGCTGACCGGCTGGTTCCAGTTGCTCGCGGCGATCACGGTGCCGTGCGCGTCGATCACGTCTACGGCGCCGCTGCCGACATCGTTGTTGACCGCTTCGAGGTAGGCATTGACTGCGGGCAACATGCCGCGCGCTTCATCGGGCGATGCCTTGAGCAACGCGCGCACGCTGTCCTGGCGCGCCACGAGCGCGGGGACCATCTCGAAGCGTCCCAGCTCGCTTTTCAGGCTCGCGGCGTAGAGATCGAGGCGATGCTCGCCCACGTCGGCGAGCGCGTCGATCGCGCGGTTCCATGCGAACTCCACCGCGGCGGCGGCCGCGCCGACATACAGCACGGCCGCCGCCGCCCATCCCCACCATGGAATGCCCTTGTAACGCATCTGCACGTTCACCCTCGTCGATTGGCTGCCGCCAGACGGCGGGTTCAGCGAACACCGCGCGCCGATTGGACCAGCGACGCTATCGCGAAGGCGCGTGCGAGGCTCGCACGCAGGGCGCACAGCGGCGCGTCATGCGCCGAAATGCGCGAGCAGGATGAGCGTCACCGTCACGACGATGGCGCCGCCAATACGCGTGGCGATCTGCGCGAACGGCATGAGCTGCATGCGGTTCGCGGCGGTGAGGATCGCCACGTCGCCGGTGCCGCCCTGGCCGCTGTGGCACGCGTTCACGATTGCGGTGTCGATAGGGTACATCTTCATCAGGCGGCCCACCACGAAGCCCGTGCCCATGAGCGTGACCACGGTCGCGGCAATCGTCACGACGTTGACGAGCGTGAACGCGGCCATGAGCTTGTCCCACGGCGTCATTGCCACGCCGATGGCGAACAGCAGCGGGTACGTAACCGCCGTCGAGAAGAACTTGTAGACGACGAACGCGCCTTCCTGCAGCGGCGGCGAAACCGCGCGCGCGAGCTTTACGAGCACGGCGAGGAACAGCATGGCCACCGGCGCGGGCAAACCGAACAGCTTGTTCGCCATCAGGCCGATGAGGTACAGCGTGATCGCCGTGATACCGGCCGCAGCGATGTGGCTCACGTCCACATGCCCGCGAATTTCGTCGTTCGACGACGACGCCAGTTCATCGGTTGCGCCGACTTGCAGGCGGCCGTTGCCGGTGAGATGCGGCATGCGCCGGCCCAGCATGTCGAGCATGCCCGAGAGGATGATGGCGATGAGGCTGCCGAGCATCACGGGCGGCAGCACCTGTGCGAACAGATCGCCTTGCGCCACATGCATGATTTCCGAGTAGCCCACCGAAAGCGGAATCGCGCCTTCGCCCACGCCGCCCGCCATGATCGGCACGACGATATACAGCAGCGTATGTTTGACGCCGAGGCCGAGCGCAGCACCCACCGCCGTGCCCACGATAGTCGCCGCAACCGTGCCGGCCGCGAGCGGAATGAAGATCTTCAGGAAGCCCTGGATCAGCACGCGCCGGTCCATGCTCAGAATGCTGCCGACGATGATCGAAGCGATGAAGAGATACAGGAAATTGGTCTGCTTCGTGAACTCGACCGTGAGGTGCTGCACGGGCTGGGGCAGCACGTGGTAGTACACGAGCGCCGAAGGCACGAAGGTCGCGAGAATCGCCGCCGCGCCGATATTGCGCAGGAGCGGCAGGCGCTTGCCGAGTTCGGCGCACGTGAAGCCGCAGAATGCGAGCACGGCGATGGCCATCGAGATTTCGCCGGGCACCTTGCCGGTCACCGCGAAGCCAGCGATGAGCGCAAACAGGATCACGTAGATCGGCAGCGGAATGATGCCGATGCGGATTTCCATCAGCTTCCACCAGCCTTCGGGCCAGAAGCGGGTTGGAGTCGTGGAGGATGATTCGGGGACCGACTGGCTCACTTGCGAGGCGGTGGATGCGGATGCGCTGTTCTGCACGGGATGTCTCCTTCGTTTTCGCGACCGGACTGCGTCGCGTCTCCGGTGCTTGTTTAATAACGGGTGCGGACTATCGAGGAATAGGCCGCCGGGCGTCTATATAGCAGTAGCCGTGCCAGCGCGTTTCATCCTGCCGCGCCAACCATAACTTGTTGATTTTTTTATTATTTTCAAGAAACGCTTCCACTCCCGTCATCCTATCGCTCCGAAATTTCAGAATCGGCCCGAGCCGCAGGCTGAAATCTCGGCCTGCCTGCCGACCGCTTGCATCCGTCGCCAATAACAACGGCCCGACCCTTGAGCCCATCGCAAGAATCATTTTCAGAATTTGTTCTGGTACAGCACCGAACGTTGGCCGAAGATGAATCACCGCAACTTGAGGAGCGAGCCATGAAGATCGTCTTGCCAGGATGCGCCGCTGTTTGCGCCGCGGTGCTGTGGAGTACCGGCGCGCTGGCCGCGCCACCGGGTTCCGCTTACCAGACGCCGGTGCAGTTATCGAGCGGAAGAAACCTGCTTTGCAGCGTGAACGAATCACAGCCTGCCGGCGAAACCGCGGTGCTCACGCGCCGCGAGCAAGTGGAGGCCGATGTCCTCGCCACGCAGCGCTTGCGGCTCGTGAGCGGACCGGAGTCGCCTTATCCCTCTGCCTATACGGCGCCGAGCGTGGCCTGCGTGAACGCAGGTTGATGCCGCAACAAGACAACGGGCTCGATTCGCCTGACGAATCGAGCCCGTTTGTTTTGAACGCGGATCAGAAGCGCGTACGCACGCCCGTCGTCACTTCGACCTGATTGGTCGCCCCGAAGGTCGTGCCAACCGTGTAGCCGCCGTGCAGCTTCATGTAGTCGCCCGCCAGGTACACTTCGGTGCGCTTCGAGAGGTGATAGAAGACCGAGCCGTAGAGCGTTTCCTTGAAGCCGTTGTGCAGCCCGCTCGCAGGATCGAATGCGCCTACGTTGGCGTTCGGAATATCGCCATCGACGTTGTACGCAGCGTTGTGCGTGCGCATTTGCTGATAGCCCAGTTCGTAGTCGAACGCGCCCTTCGGCACGAGCTTGAACGACACCGTCCACGCGTTGTCCTGACGCTGCCCGAGCGCACCCTGATTGCCCCAGTAGCGGAAATAGCCCGCATTGGCGCGCACGATGCCGATCGTGTAGTTGCCGCCCACCGAGAACGCCTGGTTCGTGTTGCCGTTGTTGTTCACATGGTTGTAGAACGTCGAGGCCGTCCAGGTCGGCGCGTTGTAGCCGAGCGCGAACTGATAGTTTGCGTTATTGCCAAAGCTCGTTGAATTGCCGAACGCGTAGCCCGCTGCCGCGTAGATCCCGTTGTCGAACACCTTCTTCCATGCGACGCCATTGTTATAACGGGTGCCCGTTGCGCTCGCAGCGTAGAAAATCATCTGCTTGAAGTTGTTCGCGTTGGTCCAGCCGCCCTCTTCCGTCGTGAGCTTCGCGTTGCCGTACGGGTCGCCGTAAATGGCCGCGGCGTCGCGCGCAATGGTGTTCTGGAAGCCCGCGGTGATCTTGCCGAAGCGGTCGTCCTCCAGGCCCACCCACGCGTCGCGGTCGAAGATCTGGCCAGGGTCTTCCATCTGGCCGTCGCTCACGCGGTATTCGCTTTCGAGCCGGAAGATCACCTTCGTGCCGCCGCCAATGTCTTCAGCGCCCTTCAAGCCCCAGCGGCTGCCGCTGAACCACGGTTCACCGGCAATGCCCATGCCGATCACGTGATTGCCGTTGGCGTCGGCATGCGACTGATACGTGGGAACGCTCAGGTCGATAAGACCATAGAGTTGAACGCTCGACTGCGCGTGTGCGCCGCTCGCCGCCAGTGCGCCAACCGTCACGGTGAATGCAAGGTGCCTTCTCTTCAAGATCGTCTCCAGGGGTGCTGTGTTGAAGTTTTCATGGACCCGCTGGCATCACTCACCGGTTGCGGCGAGCCGTGTGAATCAGCGGGTGAGACGAATAGTAGAGAGGTGAATCCTTCGCGATTCTTTCACGACCGCTTGGTAATACTAAGTAAAATCACTAATACCGGTAGAGAAGCGGACCTGTTCACGCCGGCATGGGCTCCTTCGCGCGAAGGATGTAGCCAAGGCCGCGCAGCGTGGTGATTTGCACGCTCGACTCCGCGAGATGTTTGCGCAGCCTGTGAATGTAGATGTCGATCGCGTCCACACTCGGGTCGTCGCTCAGGCTGCAGATGCGCTCGAGCAGCGCATGCTTGGGCACGGCCTTGCCCTGGCGCAGCATCAGTGCTTCGAGTATGGAATGCTCGCGCCTGCGTAGCGTGAGCGGCGCGTCCTTGTGACGGAATTCGCGCGTGTCGCAAACGTACCGCAGGTCGCCGCAGGTGAGCCAGCCCGACTTCTCGCCCGTCTGCCGCCGTATCAGCGCCTTGATGCGCGCCACCAGTTCGCGGCTGTCGAACGGCTTGACCACGTAATCGTCGGCGCCGGCGCCGAAACACGCCACCTTGTCGTCGATCGAGCCATGGGCGGTCAGCATGAGCACGGGCACGTTATTGCGCCTGCGCCGCAAGCGGTTGAGCACGTCCTTGCCGCTCAGGCGCGGCAGGCGCATGTCGAGAAGCACGAGATCGTAGCTCTGCGTAAGCAGCACGGAATCCGCGGCCTCTCCGTCGACCACGCAGTCCACCGTGAAATTCTCGGCGCGCAACAGGTTGACGATCCAGTGCGCGAGTTCGGCATTGTCTTCTACGAGCAGCAGCTTCATGGTCCTTCCTCACTTCCTCTCATCCGGGCCACACAGGCAAGCGCACCGTCGCAACAAGACCCACGCGCGCGGCCCCCGCGGCCACGCTCACCGAGCCGCCGTGCGAGCGCGCGACCTGGTGCACGATGGCAAGACCGAGGCCTGTGCCTTCAGTATCCGCCGCCACGCGATAGAAGCGCTCGAACACATGCGCGCGCGCCTCGGCGGGAATACCTGGGCCGTTGTCCACCACCTGCAGCATGACCTCGCTGCCTTCGCTGCGGCAGATGGCAGTCACGCGGCCGCCGGGCTGCGTATAGCGTATGGCGTTGTCGATCAGGTTCGACACGAGCGATGCAAGCAGGCCCGTGTTGCCCGCCACGTGCACGTCGTCGGCAAGTTCCGCGCCGAGATCGATGCCGCGCCGCTCGGCGGCCTGAACCATCTCCTCGAGCACCGAAGACACGACCTCAGTGAAATCGACGCGTGTCTGGCTGCGCGACGACTGCGCCATCGACTCTGCCTGCGCGAGCAGAAGTAGTTGATTCGTCAACTCCGCCATTTTCTGGCTGGTGCGGCGCACGCCTTTGAGCGCGTCGTAAAGCGCGGGATCGCGCGCGTCGCATTGACTCGCGAATTGCGTTTGCGTGGTGAGCAGCGTGAGCGGGGTGCGCAACTGGTGCGCCGCGTCGGCAATGAACTGGCGCTGCATGGCGGCGTGCACCTTGAGCCGCGCGATGCACTGGTTGATCGCTTCGACGATGGGCCTCAGTTCCGAAGGCAGATGGTCCGGGCGGATCGGCTCCAGTTGCACGGGCTCGCGGTCGGCCACGTCGTCCTTGAGCTTCATGAGCGGCCGCAGTTCGAGCGTGAGCCCGAGCGGCACGAGCAGCGCGACGAGCGCGAGCATGAGCCACTGGCGTGCAAGCTGCGGCCTCCACAAGGCGCTGATCATCGCTTCGCGCGACGCGCTCGTCTTGCCGACGATCACCACGACGCGTTCGGCGCGGCCCGAGTCGTAGAGCATGCGCTCGTAGGCCACGGCGCGAATCGGCATACCCGCGTACGCGGTGTCGTAGAACACTGGGGCGTTGGCGGTATCCGCGCGCGGCAGCGGCAAGTCCGGCGCGCCGCCCAGCAGGCGGCCATTGCCGGCCAGCACCTTGTAGAAAACGTGGTCCTGCCACGGCGATTCGAACAGCTCCAGCGCCGCAGGCGGAATCGACGCGCGGAGGGAACCGTTGTCCCAGTCGACGTCTTCGATGATCGTACGCGCCGAGTTCAGCAGCGAATGGTCCTGCACGAGATCCGCGGTCTGACGTGCGGCGTCATACGACACACCGCTCGTCACGACGACAAATACGGCAAGCGGCACCAGCAGCCACAACAGCAATCGCGCACGCAGGCTATGCACCATGTCACGCTCTCTCAGGTATGAAGCCGCGAGACGGCGCGCGCAAAACGGCGCTCGACGTGCTTCATTTCGCGCTGACGAATTCGTTCGTATACGTGCCGGACAAATCCACGTGCTTCCCCTTGACCGAAGGATTGAAACTCGAAAGCACCTTCAGCACGGTCGCCGGACCGTCGGCCGGCATCTTTCCGTCTGCGGTGTACATCGGCAGCGAGGCCTTGAGTGCGCTGACATACAGCGCCTTGTCCTTTTGATAATCGGCGGGCATTTGCGCGGCGATTTCCTCGGCGCTATGCGTGTGAATGAACTGCATGGTGCGCACGAACGCGTGCGCGAGCTTCGCCGCCTGCGCCTTGTGCGACTCGGCCCACGCGTTCTGCACGTAAAGGCTCGCGGCGGGATAGGTGCCGCCGAGCGCGGCGCGCGTGCCTTCCACCGAGCGCATGTCCACGAGCACCTTCGCGTCGCCGGCTTTCTGCAGCGCCGAAACGGTCGGCTCGGTCGTCATGCCCGCGTCGATGCGCCCTTGCTTGATGGCGGCAATGAAACTCGCGTCCGCACCCACCGGCAACATGGTGTATGCGCTGGACGCGACGCCGTGCTGGCTCGCGAGATACTGCGTGAGAAAGCTGGTCGAGGAGCCCAGGCCCGTCACGCCCAGCGTTTTGCCTTTGACGTCGCCCATGGACTTGATGGTGTCGGCCGCTTTAGACGACACCATCTCCACTTCGCCCGGCACCTGACCGAACACGACGATCGCCTTGACGTCCTTACCTTTGGTCTGCAAGTCGATGGTGTGATCGTAGAAGCCCACAACGCCCTGCACTGCGCCCGCGAGCAGTTCGTTCTCGGCATCCACGCCCGCGGGTTGCGAGAGCAACTCGACATTCAGCCCTTCGTCCCTGAAATAACCCAGTTGCTCGGTGAGGCGCGCGGGCAGGTAAATGAGCTTCGTAATTCCGCCCACCATGATGGTGATCTTGTCGCCGGCATCGTCGGCGGCATGAGCGCCGTGAAGCGCCATGGCAAACAGCAGGCCGCCAGCGAGTGCGACTTGACGCAGCGCGCCAAAACTGGGTTGCATTGAGTGTCTCCGTCAGAATGGGCCGGCGGCGCAAGGCTGGCCGCCTCGATCGTTTCGGGGATTTTAGTGATCCAAACCCTTCCCGAAGCTTTCGCGGGTCGCGCCGATTTATACGGGATTTCCATGAGCGGAGGCGTTATTTATACTTTTTATTGTTCTGAATAAAAATAGCTTTTATTCAGCGTGAATCGCTCGCCAATTCGATGCGTCGTGGCGATGGAATCTGCTACTGGACCGAAGTCGAACGCCAGCGGCAGCATCGCTATGACTGACTTCTACAGGATTACTTATTGATTCACGGCACGGAACGCATCGACGTTCCGTGTTCATTCAGCAGGAGCCCGCTCCAGCCGTTACCTTCGATCGAGCGGCTATCCGGCCACCCGAAGCGCCGGTCAAATAGCGCGCTGAACGGCCCGTGCAGAGTCCGTAATGTCCTGCCCGAAACCGGCAATCGTATTGCAGCCCGCCAAGGCGGCCAGTACGCCAACCATCGATACCACCACCAGAAGCCGTCCCATCATTTTTACTACCCCGTAAGCTCATTTTTAGATTGATGCGCGTGCGGCGGCGCATAGCGCGAACCCACCGCGCATAGCGTCTTTGCATCCGCTGGAATGGCGTATTCTGCCTGTGGTCGGTCCGCGTGTGCAAATTGCCCCCGCTGCGGCCTGGAGGTTCTTGCGCCAATCGATGCACGCGCAACGTGTGCAGCTTACTGAGCCTGATGAATGGGCTCCGGGCGAGAACAGTCCAAAAACACGCTCATCGAACGGCAACGCTAGAATTCACGACAATCCTGCCATCGCCCCAATGTGGCGCAACCATGACCAAGCCATCGAGGACTGCCTTATTTTCCGCAGCCCGCATGTGGGACTGGAAGCCGGTGGCAGCGCTATGCGCAGCCGCGCCCGGGCAGGTCGAAGCAAGCGAGCCGAACGGCGCGAGAGTGTTGCACTTGCGAGGGAACGCAAGCCGCCCGCGGGTATCATTGAAAGGATGGCGTCGATGCAGCGCAAACTGCGCAAACGTCGGCTTTGATCCGCGAGCGCGAGGTCGATTCGACGACCTGGGACGACTCGCCATGCCTGAAGCAGAACCACGCACCGGCAACGCACCACAAGGGACCCTTTCGCCAATGCGCATATTCGGAATCAGCCTCTACGTCATCATCGCCCTGCTCTTTGCAGTGCATGCCATCCGCAACCAGCAGAACATGTACTGGCTGCTGATCCTGTTTCTTTTCCCTGGCCTTGGCAGCCTCGTCTACTTCTTCGTGATTTATTTGCCGAGCCTGCGCCAGTCGCGCGGGGCGAGGGCGACTGGCCGGGCCATCTCGCAACTGGTCGATCCCAACCGCGCGGTGCGCGAGGCGCGCACGGACTTCGACCGCGCGCCGACCGTCGCGCACCGTATGCGGCTGGGCGCGGCGCTGCTCGACGCGGGCAATGCCGTCGAAGCGCTGGAGCATTACGAGGCGGCGGCAACCGGGCCGTTCGCCTCCGATCCCGCCCTGCTCGAAGGCCTCGCGCGCGCACAGTTTGCAAACGGCAATGCCGCTGCCACGCAAGAGACGCTCGAAAAGCTGTTCGCCGTGCAGCCTGTCGCCCGCCAGCAGCCGGACCCCACTTTGCTGTATGCACGGGCGCTCGCCGCCAATGGCGCAGCGGGCACGCGCGCCGCGTTCGAAGCCGCGCTTGCGTGCGCAAGCGACGCCGCTCCGCGTTGCCTCTTCGCCGACTGGCTGGCCAAGCAGCCAAGCGACGCCGACCGCCAGCGCGCACGCGAGCTTTACGCCGATATCGTGCACGACGCAAAGCACTGGCCGCGCCATGCCCGCGAACACAATAGCGAATGGCTGCAACGGGCCCAGGCCGGGTTGAGCCGCTAGCGCAGCCGCAGACCTTTCCCGCGAGGCGCGGCCATGCGAAACGCCAATCGCGGAATTCGCCTAGTCGCGCCTCTCCTCGCACATGCGCCGGTAGGTGGCCGGCGTCATCCGGTACGCGCGGCGAAACCAGCGTCCCAAATGGCTCTGGTCCGCGAAGCCGACTTCCGCGGCAACCTGGGCCGGCGTGCGCCCCGCCGCCAGCAGTCTGCGAGCGGCGCGCAGACGCAAGCGCACCAGGTAAGCATGGGGCGACGTTCCGAACTCGCGCTGGAACAGGCGCGTCAAACGAAACCGGTCGATGCCCGAGCTATCGACGAGTTCGTCGAGCCCGATGTTCGCGGCCATGTGCTCGTGCAGCAGGTCACGCACGCGAGCCAATGCGGGCGGCGCCGGGGCCGCTGCTGCGGTCGTATCGACCAGATGGCCGCCCAGGTGCTCCAGCAAGCGGTCGAGCGCCTCGTCGCGCGCGAGCCGGCCTTCCTCGCCGTATAGCGCGAGAAAGGCGCGGCGGATTGCGTCGGTCAGGCGCGGGTCGTCAACGAGCGTCTGGCCGAAAGCGGCCTCCACGGCGCCCAGACCCGCAATGTTCAGCCTGCGCGCCGCACGTTCGACCCACGGCTGCGGCAGATACAACATCGCGTAGGTGAAGCCGCCCGGTTCGGGCGCGTGGCCGTCGTGCAGCGCGCCCGGCTCGATCAGGATCGCGCGGCCCGGCACGCTCGTGTGCAGCGACCGGTGACACTGAAAACGCTGCACCCCCTGCTCCGTATAGCCGATCAGCATGTCGTCGTGATCGTGGGGGTCGTAGGCGTGACCGCTGAAATGCGCGCGCAAACTCTCGATACCTGTTTGCGCGTCGCGCCGCGCGACGAGCCAGTGATCGTTCCGGCCCTCAGTCACCGTCGCGTTCGTCATGGCCAGCGTCGCTCCTCATTCCCGGTTCCTTGCCCAAGGGCACGAGTGTACGCCAGCCCTGCGCGAAGCACGCCGCGCGCTCGCGGCGTTACCGGGTTCCCGGCGCCCGCTCGGCCTGGTTCAGTCGTCGAACTCGCCGGCCTGCAGCGCTTCGTCGAAATCCGTGATCCACGGGGCGAAGTGGTCGGTGTCGTAGGTGGCCGTCTTGCCATTGGCGATCCGTGTGACGGATACCTGCCGCATCGCCGCGCGCTCGCCCCCCGCAGGGCTTTTCTCGTTGTCCGAGATGCGGAACTCGCGCAGTTCGAGCCCCCGGCTGGCGAGCACAGCCTTCACGTCTTCCTGTTCGTCCCAGGAAAACTCGGCGAAGTCGTGGGCTGTCATGTTCGTCTCCTCCAGGGCGTCATCACGGACTGCACGGCGCGACGGGCAGTCCCTCGGCCTTCCAGCGCAACATGCCGCCGGCGAGATTGGCCACCTTGCCGAAGCCCGCCTTCGTGAGCAATACGCTTGCCTGCGCGGAGCGCACGCCGGAGCGGCACACGGCCACGACCGGCCGGTCGCGATCGAGCTCGTCGATGCGGGCCATCAGTTGCGAAAGCGGCACGAGCTTCGCATCGGGCAGATGGCCGAGCTGGTCGATGAACTCGGGCGGCTCGCGCACATCGACGATCTGCATGGCCGCCACATGCTCCAGCAACGCCATGGGCTCGATTTCCCACACGCCGCTAAAACGCAGCGTGAGCGGGGCCCAGTCGGGCGTTTCCTGGATCGGCGCCTCGCCCTCGGGCTTGCCGCAGCGCAGGTTGGCGGGCACCGCGACGGCCATCTGCTTGGGGTGCGGCAAATTCAGGTTGTGCATGTAGCCCGCGAAGTCGCCGAGATCGACGTCGCCGCCCAGGCGCGGATTGAAGCGCCGCTCTTCGGCCACGCTCGTGACCGTGATGCCGCGATAGTCGTGCGCCGGGTAAAGCAGGCAGTCGCCGGGCAGCGTGAGAATCTGCTCGCGCACGGAAGCGAACAGCTGCTCCGCGCTCCCGCCCTGAAAATCGGTGCGGCCGCAGCCGCGAATCAACAGGCTGTCGCCGGTGAAGGCCATGCTTGCGTCGTCGAGCACGTAGGTCAGGCAGCCGCTGGTGTGGCCGGGCGTGGCGCGCACCTCCAGATACCGCTTGCCGAAAGCGATGCGGTCGCCATGCCGCAGCGGGCGGCTCACGCCCTCGGCGCCGACCGTTTCGGCAAGCGCGATCTGGCTGCCGCTGCGCTCGCGCAGGCGCCACGCGCCGGTCACATGGTCGGCGTGCACATGGGTGTCGAGCGTCGCCTGCAGACGCAGGCCCAGTTCCTGCAGCAGCGCGAGGTCGCGCGGCACCTGCTCGTAGACAGGGTCGATCAGCAGCGCCTCGCCGCTTTCGGGGTCGCCGAGCAGGTAGGTATAGGTAGACGATACCGGGTCGAAAAGCTGGCGAAAGATCATCGCGGCTCTCTGTAATGGCAAACGCGTGGTGCGCTTTGCAGTATGCCGCATCCGCCTTCGGCCCGGTGGCTCGACGTGCGCGATAGGCCCGCGTTTATCCGCCGTTTGTTCGCTGTGTGTTCGGCACCGAACGTAGGGCGCGCGGCGGCCATTTCACCTGCCCTCGAGAAAATGGATGTCACGCGCCGCGGAGCGCTTCCCAACGACGAACCGAAAATGGAAGAAAGCCCGCCGTCAGCCGTTTATCACGTATCCCAGCGGGTTTTTACAAGGACTGAAATCATGACCAGAATCTTGTTGTGCGCCGTGGTTTGCTTTCTACCCATTGCGGTGTTCGCGGAACCGCCGAAAGTGGCCAACGGCATGGTCGTCGACGACGACGGCATGACGCTCTATACGTTCGACAAGGACACCGAGCAGGGCAAAAGCGCGTGCGCCGGCGCATGCGCAACCATGTGGCCAGCCGCGCTCGCCGACCCTTACGACAAGGCCAGCGGCGACTGGGGGTTGATCGCTTCCGCAGACGGGAAGCATCAATGGACCTACAAGGGCCACCCCCTCTATCGCTACTCGAAAGACACACACGCTGGACAGATGACCGGCGACGGCTTCAAAGACATGTGGCACGTCGTGAAGCCCTGATATTCTTTCGGCACACTAAGCAATTTCCACCACCTGCCCCGCTCCAGCGCTTCGGAGCGGGGCATGGGTCATCACGTTGCGCGCTTGTTGATCAGTTGCCGGTACGCAGCGTCCAGACCGTCGTCGTGTTGGTGGCGTCGTCTACGGCGGCAAACTGCGAGTGATGCTGGCTGTCCATGCCAAATGCCAGCCCGAATGCAGAACCCGCCGCGGGATCGACCGACATCTGAGCGACGAATTGCCCGTCCACCGTGAACTCGACGATTTCGCTAGGCTGTTTCGGGTCGGCGTTCACGGCGTCGCCGTTGGCCGTGACCAGATGCCCGTTGGGTGCGAGTGCAAGGGCAAGCGGTCCATGCAGATGGGTGTTGTCCTGATAGATCATCCGCCCCATTCCGCCGCTATGGCTCGCGAGCGCCGCGCCGTAAATGGCGAACACCGCGTTGTCGCCGGTCGAGGCGACATAGAGCACGTCGCGCAGGCCGTCGTAGGCGAGCCCCGTGGGGCCGACAACCAGCGCCGCCGGATCGGTCCGATGCAGGTAGCCCGAGGCGACGATCGTCGAGGTCGGCAACTCGGTCACGCCGTTCTCGCCGATCAGGAGGTCGATTCTCGCGACGGTGCCGTTCAGCACGTCCGAGACGAATACCTTCACGAATGGCCCGCCGTCGATCACCGTGAGGTCCCAGGGGCCGTCGAGCAGGCGCGCATCTTTCAGTTCCTTGACGAGCCGGCCTTGCGGATTGATGACGAGCAGCGAGCCCGGCGCGATGACGTTCTTGCCGTCGGCGGTCGGCACGTTGCCCACCAGCACGAAGCCGCTTCTCAGCACGGCGAGCGCCGTTGTGAGACCGAGGTTGTGCCCCGCGAAGAAGGTCACGGGCTGGCTATTGGGAACGATCTTCACGATCGTCGTGCCGGTGCCTTGCAGATTCGATTGCGCATTGAAGTTGGACACCACCACGTCGCCGGGTTTGAGCGGACTCCACGACGGCACGCCGGCCGGTACGAATGCAATGCCGTACGGATTGACGTCGCCATTGGTCGGCACAGTCGATGAAGTCGCAAACGCCGGCGGCAGGATCGCTTGCTGGGCGTCCACGCTAACCGCGCCGAGTGAAAGGGCGAGGAGCCCGGCGCCCAACGCCAGGTGACGCAGTCGCGGCACGAACGCCGTGCGGTTCCTGCCGATGTATGAACGACATGCAGACAACGAGCGAGAAGCTTTCATCTGACACCTCCTTCTCGCGGGGACGGGCCGCCAATGCCATGACGACTCGCGCGGCCGGTGAACCCACCATGCTTCGCGCGCCCCGCGTCTTGCATAAACGCAGCAGCGGCGGGGCTATTCCCTGGCAAGCAATGAATTCAGGCCGTCGCCCGAGCCCTCATGTTGCACGCTTCGCACGCGGCGCAGGCGCCGCCAGTTGCTCCACCAGAAAATCCACAAAGGCCCGCACGCGCGACGTCAAATAACGCGCGTGCGGATACAGCAGAATGAAAGGCCGGGTACGCCCGCCCTCCTCGCGCAGCACCTCAACGAGCCTGCCTTCGCGCAGGTCGTCCGCCACCACGAAGCGATACGTCTGAAAGAGCCCCGCCCCCGCACGCGCGAGCGTCACGCCCGCGAGCGCGTCGCCGGAGGTTCCGTAACTTCCGCTCGTCACCACATCGCCATCTTCATTGGCATTGCCGTCGAACGTCCAGACAACATGGCGCCCGCTACTTGGCAGTTCGAACTGTATGCATTCGTGCTTCTGCAGATCGGCCACGGTCTTCGGTGTACCCGCACGCTTCAGATAAGCGGGCGTGGCCACCACCACCATCTCCGCGTCTTCCAGCTTGCGCGCGACCAGGTTGGAATCGGCAGGCGCACGCCCGCGAATCGCCAGGTCGAAGCCTTCGTCGGCGAAGTCGATGTTGCGGTTGCTCAGGTGCGTGTCGACCTGCACCTGCGGATAGCGTTCGCGAAACGCCGGCAAAAGCGGCAGCACGCGATAGTGCCCGTAGGGCGTGGGCATGCTGATGCGCAGCACGCCGGCCGGCGTGGTCTGCTCGCCCGTGACCTCGCGCTCGGCGTCGACGAGTTGCGACAGCGCCTCGCGGCACTGCTCGAAGTAGCGTCGCCCCGCATCGGTCAGGCGGATCTGGCGCGTCGTGCGCACGAACAGGCGCACGCCAAGCCGCTCTTCGAGCCGCGCGACGGACCGGCTCACCGCAGCGGGCGTGACGCTCGCCGCATTGGCCGCCAGCGTGAAGCTGCCCAGTTCCGCCGCCTGGCAGAACAGCTCGATGCTGCCCAGCAGCAGATCGTCGAATTTGCGTTGCATGCCCGTTTTCTCCTGCCTGCTCCGATTCGCGCCCGCTGTTTTCGCTCTATTCTGAAGGCGCCAACATGAGGCGAATGCTCACCACCACTCAAGGAGAACATCGTGTCCGTCGAACAGAAACTTGCCGATCTCGGTCTCGCCCTGCCCGCCGCGCCGCAGCCGCTTGGCAACTACACGGCCGCTTCCCGGCGGGCAATCTGCTCTTCATCTCCGGCCAGGGGCCGCTCGCCGACGGCAAGCTGCGCTGGACCGGACGCGTGGGCGCGGAGTTGACGCTCGAACAAGGCCGCGAGGCCGCGCAGCTCACCGCCTTGAACGTGCTCGCGCAAATCAAGCGCCACCTGGGCGGCTTCGAGCGTCTGCATCACGTCGTGCGTATGGAAGGCCACGTGAGCAGCGCCGAAGGCTTTCTCGATCAGCCTGCCGTGCTCGACGCCGCATCGGACCTCTTCGCAGCCGCGCTCGGCGAGAAGGCCGGACATGCGCGCTCGGCGTTCTCGCATTCGCAACTGCCGCTGAACTTGCCCGTCGAACTCGTGGTGATCGCGCAGATCGTGCCCGCCTGAGCGCGTCTTTTGCGGCGGGCGGCGAAACGTTGGCGGCAGTCAGACCCGGCTCAACCCCACACGGACTGCAAGCGCGCGATGCTTTCGCGCGTCTCGCGCTCCAGTTGCGCCACGAGTTCCGCCGCCGGCAACGCGCGCGCGAGCGGCGCGGCCTGGCCCGCCCATTGCGCGCCATAGCCGGATTCGCCCTTGGCCTTCGCAGCCGCGATCAGGGATTTGCCCGCGTCGTAGGCGATCGGGTAGGACGGAATGCGCGGCGCCTTCGGGTCCTCGCCAAGCGCGGTGAACCGGTTGACGATGCTGCGCGCAAGGCGCCCCGAAATCGCCGAGGTGAAGGTGGTATGCCGCGCCGCGTCGCCAAGCAAGGCCGCGCGATAACCCTCGTCGGCCGCGCTCTCCGGGCAGGCCACGAACGCGGTGCCCAGTTGCGCCGCCTGCGCGCCGAGCGCCAGCGCGGCGGCAATGCCCGCGCCGTCCATGATGCCGCCCGCCGCGATCACGGGTACGTCGAACTCGCTCACGAGCAGGCGCGTGAGCGCGAACGTGCCAAGGCCGTCGTCGCGGGCATTCTGATCGAACACGCCGCGATGGCCGCCCGCCTCCACGCCCTGCGCGACGATGGCATCCACGCCCGCCTCCACGGCTGCGGCCGCTTCGTCGAGACTCGTTGCGCTCGCAAACAAACGGATGCCCGCGTGTTTAAGTTCGGCGATCACCGCATCGGGCGGCAGGCCGAAATGAAAGCTCACCACCGCGGGTTTTTCTTCGAGCAGCATGCGCTGCATGGCCTGATCCGCGACGAAGCTCGTGTAGATCTCCGAAAGCGATTGCGGCGGCGTGGCGCCGTATTGCTCGAACACCGGCGCGAGCCAGTCCAGCCACGC
This sequence comes from Paraburkholderia sp. J11-2, assembly GCF_905220185.1. NCBI lineage: Bacteria > Pseudomonadati > Pseudomonadota > Betaproteobacteria > Burkholderiales > Burkholderiaceae > Paraburkholderia > Paraburkholderia sp. J11-2. The sequence continues at coordinate 115,020 of NZ_CAJMYY010000002.1, forward strand.
GCGCTCGACCGCCGCATCGGGCGTGGCCGGGCGATGGCAGAACACGTTGACGTTGAACGGCTTGGCCGTCAGTTCGCGCGTCTGGCGAATGGCGTTGCGCGCGTTCTCCGCGCTCATCGCGGCCACGCCCAGCGAGCCGAGCGCACCCGCGTTCGACACGGCGGCGGCCAGCGCGGGCGTGGTGGTGCCCGCCATGGGCGCCTGAATGATCGGCTTTTGAATGCCGAGCGAGCGCAGCAACGCGCGTTCGTCCACTTGAGTGCTGCTCATGTTGCGTTACCTCCGGATGCTTGCGATTTTCAAGCGTGAGCGCGGCGCTGCGCCCAGTGCGCGAGTCCACCGCATGCGACCAGCAGCGCGCCGGTCACGAAGAACACGGCGTGCAGGCCGAATTGAACGCCGATCACGCCGCCGATCACCGGGCCCACCACCTGGCCGCTGAATTGGGCCGATTGCAGATAGCCGAGCATGCGCCCCGTTTTGCTTTCGTCTACCGATTGCCGCGCGAGCTTGCCGATGGAAGGCAAGAGCCCCGCGAGCGTCATGCCCATCACCACGCGCAGGCCCGCGAGCTGCCACCAGTGCGTGACGAACGCTTGCGGCACCATGGCGAGCCCCGTGAGCACGAGGCACGCGACGATCACGCGCCAGCTCCCGAAGCGGTCGGCGAGCGCGCCAAGGCGCGCCGCCGTAAGCATGCTGCCAAGCGCCGAGCATGCCATGACCACGCCCGCCACGCGCGCGAGATGCGCCGCGCCCACGCCCAGACTGCCGATAAAAACCGTGATGACGGGTTCGATCGACATGTTGGCGAGCAGCACCATCATCGCGGTCACGAGCAGCGCGGCTACGACCGCGTAATCGGGGCGGCGCGCGCTACTGCCTGAACCCGCTGCTACATGGCGCGCGTGTGGCTTCGCGTCGCTTTCTGGATGAAACTCTTCCTTCACCACGAAGATGGTCAGGAGCGCCGCCACGGCGATCATCGCGCCGCCGGCGAAAAAGGTGCCGCGAATGCCGATCCAGCCAGGCAGCACGCCGCCCACCAGCGGCCCGACGAGATTGCCCGCCAGCGCGCCCGTGGAAAGGATGCCGAGGGCCCAGCCCGCGCGCTCGCGCGGCGCCTGGGTGCCGACCATCACGGTGGAAGCCGACGCATAGCCCCCCACGAGACCGGCGATCAGACGCAGCGCGACGAGCTCGTACACATTGTGCGCCACGCCGATCAACGACATCACCACGGCCATGCCGATCGCCGCGCGCACGAGCATGGGCTTGCGGCCATAGCGGTCGGCGAGACGCCCCCAGATCGGCGCGGTAAGCGCCGTGCCGAGGAAGGTCGCGCCGAATGCCACGCCCGACCACTGGATCACGGCGGACTGCGAGCTCACGCCGAGCTGCCGCACGTAAAGCGGCAGGAACGGCAGCAGCATGCTCAGGCTCACGAGCGTCGTGAACGAGCCGATCACGCACACGACGAGATTGCGCTGCCAGTACGGCGCATTGCGCTCCACATAGCCGCGCGGCGCAGGCGTGGCCTGCCGCAGCGCAGCGGCGGGGGAAGATGCGGTGGTATTCACCTGGCCCTCACTTGGCGCGCAGCGCGGAGCAGAGATCGACAAAGAGCGCGAGCACGAGAGCCGCAGCGCCGATGGCGAACAACACGAGGTAGTTGCCGCCGCTCGACGAGAACACGAACGACAGCCCGTAGGCGGCGGCCGCCTGCATCACGGCAAAGCTCGTCGTGGCGCGGCTCCACGCGCTTTTCACGGCGGACGGATGATGCGAGAGCAGCTCGTTCACGCGGCCGAGCACCAGCGGCACGATGGCCGGTGTAAAGGCGCCCACCAGCACGGCGGAGACCATGAGCCCCTGCGCGCCGAACATGCCAAACGCCGGAATGGCGACCGCGACGGCCTGCAGCAGATACGCCGCGCGCAATGCCGGCGCGAAGCCCGAGCGGTCGGCGAGATGTCCCGCCGCGAGCGGGCCGACGATCGCGCCGATGCCGTACAGCACCCAGAATTCGGCGCCTGCATCGACGCCGCGACCGAGACCGCGCGCCACGTAGTCGACGAGGAAGATCATGTGCGGCACGAGCCCCACGGCGTTCAGCCCGTATTCGACGTAGAGCGCGCGCAGCTTCGCGCGGGGGTAGGCCCTGGCGTGTTCGAAGCGTGAAGGCGTATGAGCGGGCGCGCTCGCGCCGTGCTCGGGCCAGCCGTTCCACGCCACGGCCGTGAGCAGCGCCGAGACGACGGCGAGCCCGAGCCACGTGGCGCTCAGGCCCTGGCGCAGCAGGATCGGCACGATCGTGCCCGAGGCCGCAATGCCGAGCCCGATGCCCGTGAAGATGCCGCCGCTCGCAAAGCCCCTGCGCGCCGCAGGAACGTGCGCAAGGATCGTGGGCGCGGCGAGCACCATGAGCGCGCCGCCCGACAGGCCCGAGGCGAAGCGCCAGGCGAAGAACCAGAGGAACGAAACGGGCACCGCGCAGGCGGCGAAGGCGAGCGTCGCGAGCAGCATCATCGCGCGCAGCACGGTGGCGGGCCTCGCGGCGCGAGCCATTGCGCCCGCGAGCAGCGCACCGGCCAGATAGCCGCCCAGGTTCGCGGCGCCGAGGTAGGCGGCGGTCGAGGCGGGGAACCAGTGCGCGCCGATGATGGCGGGCAACAGCGGCGTGTAGGCGAAACGTGCAAGGCCAATGCCGATGAGGCTGGCGCTGGCCCCGGCGAGCGTGCCGCGCCACACGTTGTAGGCGGCAGGCGTGGACGGATTCGAAACGGCTTGATGCATGACGACTCCCGGCAAGCGAGGCAATGAAGCACCTGCTGAAGATGGGAGTCAGTCTAGGTTAGATCGAATGGCGGGAGAATCGCCGCAGCACGGAAGTCATTCTTCCGCGCCGCGAACGAATGCGCGTATGGCGGCCACGTCGAATATCGCTTAATCGGCGTCGGTAATGCGCCGGGCCTGCGCGAAGTACTCGCGCAGCCGGGGCGCGGCGAAATCGACGAAACTGCGCACCTTGGGCACCGAAAGACGCCCGTGCGGCGTGACGAGATTCGCGGGCAGCGGCGCATGCTCGCTGTCGCGCAGCACAATCTCGAGCCTGCCCGCCTCGACCTCCTCGGCCACGTGGTACGAAAAGAGCCGCGTGAGCCCATGCCCCGCCACGGCCGAAGCGCGCGCCGCGCGTATCGTGTTCACGATGAAGCGCGGCGAGAACTGCACGACCTGGGGCAGCGCCGTCTGGCGCGCGGCCGGGAAGCTCCACGAGTCGAGCCCGAAATGCGTCATCGAAATGATCGGGTGGCTCGCGAGATCGGCGGGCGCCTCGATGGCCGCATGCGTGGCGAGATAGCCGGGCGAAGCGACCACCACGCGCCGCACCTCGCCCACCGGAATGGCGACGAGCGTGGAGTCCTGCAAATGCGCAATGCGCAACGCCACGTCGATGCCCTCGTCGATCAGGCTTGCGGGCCTGTCGAGCAAGTGCAGGCGGATCGACACCTCGGGGTGGCGGTCGATGAACTCGTCGATCATCGGGCGCAGCACCTCTTCGCCCACCGCCACCGCCGCCGTGACGCCGAGCAGCCCGCGCGGCGCGGAGCGCTCGTCGGCGGCGAGCAAGTCCGCCTCCTCGAGGTCGGCCAGAATGCGCCGGCATGCGAGCGCATAGCGCTCGCCCGCCTCGCTCAGCCGAATCGTGCGCGTGGTGCGGTACAAGAGCGGCGTGCCGGTGTGCTCCTCCAGGAACGCAATGGCCCGGCTCACCGCCGCGGGCGAGCGGCCCAGGCGGCGACCCGCGCCCGCGAGACTTCCCTCGTCGAGCGTGGCGACGAAAACCTTCATGGCGTCGATTCGGTCCATTGCGTATTTCTGGTTGGGTGGCCGCTTTGCGTTGTGACCTTGTATCACGAACCCGCATTCCGGTTGGCACTTCGTGCAGGCGCATTCAATCGAAAAGGCAATGGCGATTCGGCCGGAGCGACCGGCTCTCGCTGAATAAAGCCATTCAAAAAACGGCATCGTCTGGTCATCGCGCGACAGCAAAACCGGATGTCGCTTCCAGAGCGTCACCATGTCGCCTTTGTTCTAGGAGCGCCATTTATGGTCGCATTTACTGTGCAAACCAATACCGTGCGACTTCAGCGTTAAACCGCTCGCCTCAAGTGGCTCTGCCATTCATGGTGATACGCACACCTTATTCAACGCATAAGGGACGGCCAGAGCATGAAAGCGTATCAGCCAGACGTGGACCCAAAAACGCTTCGCAAGGTGATCATCGCCGCCGCGGTCGGCAATTTCGTCGAATGGTTCGACTTTGCCGTTTACGGATTTCTGGCAACCCTGCTGACTCGCCAATTCTTTCCGAACGGCGACCCCGCGATCGCGTTGATGAAAACCTTCGCGGTTTTCGCCGTCGCTTTTGCATTCAGGCCGCTCGGCGGCATCTTCTTCGGCGTGGTGGGCGACAGGGTAGGCCGCAAGAAAACGCTCGCCATGACCATCCTGATCATGGCAGGTGCAACTACGGTTATCGGCTTGCTGCCGACCTACGCATCGGTCGGCATGCTCGCACCGTTGCTGCTCGCGATCGTGCGATGCGTGCAAGGCTTTTCCGCCGGCGGCGAGTACGCAGGCGCCTGCGCGTATCTGATGGAACATGCGCCGAAGCACCAGCGCGCGCGCTACGGCAGCTTCATTCCGGTCTCCACGTTCCTTTCGTTCGCGAGCGCCGCCGTGGTGGCATCCGGACTGGACGCCCTGCTGTCCGCAGAGGCAATGAGCAGCTGGGGCTGGCGAGTCCCGTTCATCGCTGCTGCGCCTATCGGCCTCGTCGGCCTGTATCTGCGCACGCGCCTTGGCGAAACGCCGTCGTTCGCCGCAGTCGAACACGATCACGACCTGGCCCACGCCCCGCTGCGTGAAACGCTCAAGACCCAGGCAAGCGCGATTGTGCGCCTTGGGGCCTTTGTTTCCGTCACCGCGCTCTCGTTCTATACCTTTACGACCTACTTCGCCACGTATCTGCAGGTTGTCGGCCATCTGAGCCGGGCCAGCGCGTTGTTGATCACGGTAATCGCACTGGTCTTCGCCGCGGCGCTCTGCCCGCTCGCCGGCCTCTACTCGGACGCCGTGGGAAGACGCAAAACCGTTTTCACGGTATGCGCCATCCTGATCGCCGCGGTCTACCCTTCCTTCGTGCTCGGTGGGTCAGGCGACTTTCGCTCCGCACTGCTTGGCGCGGCCATGCTTGCGGTCGGCGCGGTCTTGTCGGGCGTGGTCACGGCGGCACTGCTGTCCGAAGTCTTTCCGACCCGAACGCGTTATACCGCTTCGGCCATCACGTACAACCTCGCCTATACGATCTTTGGCGGAACGGCGCCGCTCGTTGCCACCTGGCTGATCGAGACGACGGGCAACAACATCTCGCCCGCTTTCTACCTGATCGCCGTCTCGCTGCTGGCGCTGGTTGGCGGCATGTCCTTGCCGGAAACGTCGCGGATATCGCTCGACGATCACCTGCATGAAGCGGCCACTGAAGGCGTACGCGACTGGCAGGCTCCCACCGCTCAGTAGGCCGCGCGCAGGGCCTCCGTGGCGAGGGCGAGGCGCGACGCAATGACCTTCACCAGAAAGCGGTGAAACTGCTGGGCGGCTGCGGGGTCGTCCCGCTCTAGCGCAACGAGCGCGGCCAGCGACAACCTGCGCACCCGCGTCGGCACCTCGGCGAACACATCCGCGCTGCGCGGCCGCTGCGTATACACGGCCATTTCCCCGATGACCGTGCCCGGCAGGCAAGCGCGCACACGCACCGAGCGCCCGTTGCCAAGCGGCAGCGAAACGGCGACGCGCCCGCGCTCGATGATATACAGCGCGTCGCCGGGATCTCCACGAAGAAACAGCGCCTGGCCCGCTTGCAGATCGTGCACTTCGAGCCGGGTGGAGAGCGTGATCAGCGCGCTGGCCGTGAAATGCAGCGCGAGCAATGCGTTCAGGTCGTCCCCGCGCTTCGGCGCGAACGCGCTTGACGCGAGCAACTGGTCCTCCACCCATTCCAGGCCCGCATCGAGCGTGTCGAATTCACGAATGCGCAGATTGAGCGTGCCGGTTCGGGTCAGCAGGTCGCGCGAGCGCGGCGGCAGCGCGGTCAGGATCAGGTCCGCGTCCATCGCCGCACAAAGCTGCCGCAGCTTGACGAAGCTGATCGAAACCGACGCGTCGATGCCTTGCGTCGCCGCGAAATCGAGCATGACGAAACGAACCGGCACCGCGTCGCGCGCGGCTATTCGCTCGCGTATGCGCTGGAGGATCGAATTGGCCGTGCCGAAAAAAAGAAACCCTTGCAGGCACATTCCGCACACCTGCGCGCCGAGTGCGCGCAATGCTTCGGTCTCCTCGATGTTGCGCTCGACATTCGATCTGCGGGTGCGAAGGTCGAACGCCATGCGTATGCAACTCACGCGGCCGTAGAGCAGCGTGAACATGATGCACGCGGCGATCACGCCCGCGCCTACGCCGACAATCACGCCCCAGGCCGCGATCGTGCCGAGAATGACGGGCACGAGCAGGTACTCGTACCAGGCGAGCTTCGTCCATGCGCCGACAACCCACTGCACGATGAGGCGCAGCCCCATGAACAGCTGGAGGCCGACCAGCACCGGCACGGGAAAGAGCGCGACAAAACCGGGCGACGACGCCAGCACGACGAGACACGCGAGCGATGCGAACACGCCCGCCATGCGGCTCGTCGCGCCAACGCGCGCATTGAGCATCGAGCGATTGAACGATTGATAACCCACCATGCCGCCCAACAGTCCGCTCGCGAGATTGGCGAGGCCTGCAGCCTTCATCTCGCGGTTCAGATCGACTTCCTCGCCCGTTGCCGCGCCGATCGCCGTCGAATTCATCAGGATCGTGACGGCCGAGACCGACGTGACCACGAGGCTTTCGGGGAGGTGAGAGGCGATCGCCGCCCAGTCGATGCCACCCTGTGCGAGCTGCGCCCGCAAGTGCAGCTCCGGTATGCCCGTGAGCCGCAGCGCCACGCGCGGCAGCAGCAGCCCCATGTCGCGCGCCTGATCGATCGACAAGCCAGCAGCATGTAGCAGAACGTAGAAAAGGACGATCCCGAAGGCGAGCGTGAGCGGCAGCGCCGCAACGTGTTTCCAGCTGCGCATGAGGACAGTGGCCAGCACGCCTACGATGAGCGCGGGCAGCCAGGCGAGCCAGTGAAGATGGGTCAACAGCGCGAGCGTGTGCCATTGCAGCGACTCGCCCGTCATGACGCGAAATGCACCGGCGAGCAGCAGATAACCCGTGCCCGCGAGAAAACCGCCGAGGACCGGATAAGGCAGGAACTGCAGCGAGCGGCTGCGCTTCGAGGAGCCGATCGCGTAAAGCACGACCCCGGTCACGAGCGAACACAGCGCGATGGCGATCAGCACGGTGAGAAGGAGCGTCTGCGGGGAGCCGCCATCCGCGCGCACGCTGCTCGCCACGCCTGCCGCCACCCCCGCGAGAAACGCAGCCGCATTGCTGTCGGGGCCGCCAATGTTCAGACGCATCGAGCTAGTCAAGGCAATCACGAGCGCCGTGACGACACAGCTGACGAGCGCGGTGGGCACGCCGAGCATCGCGTAGCGCGCAAGATCGGCGCTGAAGATCATCGTGCCGAGGCTCATTGCGTAGCACAGCATGACGAGCGCCGATACCGCGCCGGCCGCCAGATCGCCGGGCAGCGCCGCCATACGCGAGCGCGGCGGGGCAGCGGCGACGGTAGCGGTCTTGCCCGGCTTCACGTGAATGCTCAGTGGAATGCGCGAGGCGCGATTGGGGAGCGATGGGGTGCGATCCAGTATCCGTCCGCAATCGAAAGCCTGTCAAACGCCGGAAGCAGGCCATACGCGGCGCGTGGCGCGCGCCTACACTGAATATTCATCGGCACGAGTGCCCACAGGCTCGCGGCGGTTCGCATCGGGCGAGCGGCATGGGATCCAGACGGCGAACATGGATACTGAGCAATGGCTGCGCGCCCTCGGACTTGAGCAGTACGCACCCGCGTTCGCGGCAAACGATATCGATCTGTCGCTGCTCGCGCAGCTGACCGACGCGGACCTGAGGGAGCTCGGGGTGCAGTCGCTCGGCCATCGCAAACGCATCCTCGCTGCCGCCGCGCAGGGCCTGGCGCCGGCGTCCGGGCCGCAGGCGCAGACGCCGAACACACCCACCGCACCCGACGCTGCGGACATCCCCACGGACGAGCGCAGGCAGGTCACGATCCTCTTTGCCGATCTCTGCGGCTTCACCGCGCTCTCGCGCACACTCGATCCGGAGGAGCTGCGCGCGCTGATCGGCCGCTTCACGGCGCTCGTCGACGGTATCGTGCTCGCCTACGGCGGCACGACCGACAGGCACATCGGCGACGCGGTCATGGCGCTGTTCGGCGCGCCCCGCGCGCACGAGACGGACACGCTGCGCGCGGCGCGTGCGGCGCTCGACATCCATGAGGCGCTGACGCAGCTGAGCGCGCAGGCGGCGCGCACGCTGCAGGCGCATATCGGCATCGCGAGCGGCGAAGTCGTCGCGGGCGCGCTCGGCTGCGTCGACGCGCGGGACTACACCGTGACCGGCAATCCGGTGAACCTGGCCGCGCGGCTGCAGGTGGCGGCGGCGCCCGGGGAGACCTGGCTTTCCGATGACGTGGCGCGCGCGCTCGGCGACGCCGCCGTGTGCGACGCGCTCGGCGAGCAGCGCTTCAAAGGCATCGACACGCCGCTGCGCGCATGGCGGCTGCGCGCGATTTCGAACGACCCGGCGAGCGAGTCGGCCAAGGCGAGCCAGAGCCTTTTCGTCGGACGTCAGGCCGAGCTCGAGCAGTTTCACGGTATCGTCCACGCGTGCATTGCGAGGCGGGCCGGCCACATCGTCCATGTGCGCGGCGAAGCGGGCATCGGCAAGACGCGTCTTGTCGACGAGATGCGCCGCTACGCGCAGTCGCAGGGTTTCGAGATCCACCGGGGCCTCGTGCTCGATTTCGGCGTGGGCAAAGGGCAGGACCCCGTGCACACGATCGTCGCCAGCCTGCTCGGCCTGCCGGCCGGCGCTTCGGGCGACGCGCGCCAGGCCGCCGCCGATCGCCTCGCCGCTGAAGGCGTCGTCAAGGCCGAACAGCGCGCGTTTGTCCACGACCTCCTCGACCTGCCGCTCGCGCACGAGTGGCGCGCCCTTTACGACGCGATGGACCACGGCGCGCGCAAGCGCGGCAAGCAGGCGCTCGCCGCGAGACTGACCGACGACGCCTGCCGGCGCGCGGCAACGCTTATCGTCGTAGAAGACCTGCATTGGGCCGACCCCGAAGTGCTCGACTATCTCTCGGCCTTCGCCTCGGGCATCGCGAACGGTCCGGGCCTGCTCGTGACGACTTCGCGCGTGGAAGGCGATCCGATCGATGCGACGTGGCGCGCGCGCTGCCGCGACACGCCGTTCGCGACGATCGATCTCGGGCCGCTGCGCAAGGATGAGGCGCTGAGCCTCGCGGGCAACTTCATCGACGCGACGCAGCGCGTGGCGCTCGCGTGCATCGAGCGCGCGGGCGGCAACCCGCTGTTCCTCGAACAGCTGTTGCGCAACGTCGAGGAAGGCAGCGGCAGCGCCGTGCCCGCCTCGATCCGCAGCCTCGTGCTCGCGCGCATGGACCGGCTCGCGCGGCACGACCGCCTCGCCTTCCAGGCGGCCGCCGTGATCGGCCAGCGCTTCGACCTCGCCTTGTTGCGGCGGCTCATCGACGATCCCGGCTATGTCTGCGACGGTCTGCTTGCCAATGCGCTCGTGTTGCCGGAGGGCGAGGAGTTCCTGTTCGCCCATGCACTGATCCAGGAAAGCGCCTATTCGACGTTGCTGCGCGCGCGCAGGCGCGAGCTGCACCGCAGCGCGGCCGACTGGTTTGCGCACGGCGACCCCACGCTGCACGCCCAGCATCTCGACCGCGCCGAGGACGAACGCGCGCCGCAGGCCTACCTCGCCGCCGCGCTCGCACAGCGCGCGGCGCACCTGCTCGAAGCCGCGCTACGCCTCGCCGAGCGCGGCCTCGAGATCGCGCAGACAGAGGCGGACCGCCTCGCCCTGGCCTGTTGCAAGGGCGAACTCCAGCGCGACCTGGGCGACATTGCGGGATCGATCGCGACCTGGCGCGCAGCGCTCGCGGCCGCCCCCGACGACGCCAGTTTGTGCCGCTGCCAGCTCGGGCTCGCGGAAGGCTTGCGCGTGAGCGAAGGGCTCGACGAAGCGCTAGACCTGCTCGACGCTGCGCAGCGGATCGCGGAGCGCGACGACCGGGTGGCCGAACTCGCGAGCCTTCACTATTTGCGCGGCAACATCTACTTTCCGCTCGGAAAGATCGATGCCTGCAGCACCGAGCACGAACGCGGACTTGTTTATGCGCGTCGCCTCGGCCTGCCGGAGGCAGAGGCCCGCGCGCTGGGCGGCCTCGCCGATGCCGCGTACGCGCAAGGGCGCATGCGCACGGCGTTCCGCCATTTCAGCGATTGCGTGGCGCTGAGCCGCGAGCACGGGTGCGGCCGGATCGAAGTCGCCAACCGGTCGATGCAGGGCTTCAGCCGCATTTATCTGAACGACCCGCGGCAGGCGCGCGAAGACGCTGTCGCCGCCGTGGGCGCCGCCGAGCTGGTCGGGCAGCCGCGCGCGCAATTGCTGGGCGAAACGCTCGGCGTATTCTCCTGCTACGAGCTGGGCGATATGCAGGCCATGCAGGTCCATCTGGACCTGGAGCGGCGCGTGATCCGGCAATTGGGCGCACGCCGGTTCGAGGCGCAGAACGTGGAAATGCAGGGGCGCGTCTGGCTCGCCGATGGGCGCCGCAGCGAAGCGCTCGAAGCGCTGCGTGAGGCGATTGCGATCTCGCGCGAGGTGGGCACGCAGTTCAGCGCACCGAAGGCGCTGAGCGCGCTCGCCGGCGCAGTCGACGAGCATGACGAACGGCTGCGGCTCCTCGCAGAAGGTGAGGACCTTCTGCGCCGCGGCGCGGTTGGCCACAACCACCTCTGGTTCTATCGCGACGCGATCGAAGCGATGCTCGCGGCCCGCGATCCGGCCGGCGTGCTGCGCTATGTGAGCGCGCTGGAGAACTACACGCGGCGCGAACCGCTGCCCTGGGCCGACCTGTTCGCGGCGCGCGGACGCGCGCTCGCGAGCGCCCTGCATGAGCGCGCTGACGAAGCCGCGCGGTGCGAGCTTGCACGCGTGCGAAGCGTGCTGTTGCAGGCTGGCTTCCAGCAATACCAGGCCGCGGTCGATGCAGCGCTTGCCGCTTGAAGCGGGCGGACCACCGCCATGCGGTGCGTTTGGCCCGATAGCGAATTGCGCGCAAGCGTTAAAATCGCGGATTCCACTTTTGCGGCAATAGAACACCCATGAAGTGCCTCACCCTCTCGTGCGCCCTCGCTGCCATCGCTCTGGCCGCCGTTCCCGCCCTTGCCCAAACGTCGTCGGGCGATTCGAATTCGAAGCGCGATTGCGCGATCGGCTACGTCACGGGCGTTGCAGGCTCGGCGCAAAGCGTGCGCGACTATCTGGCTACGCCCGACCGCGACCGCATTCGCTACCTCAAGGAAAACGAGATCCAATGCAAGATCGCCGACGACGACAGCCACGCGTCCGGCTGCACGGGCGTCACGCTATTGAAGAACGAGAAGGTGAGCGTGTACGACGATAGCGACCCCGCTACCACCGCTGTCGTCGTGCGCGTGGAACTCGACCGCGGCACCTACCCCGTGATCATCGTCGCGCCCAAGAGCGAGGTGAAGTGCGACGAGTGAGCGGCAGGTAGTTGGCGCGTCGCAGTTAGCCGGGTTGCTCGCACGCCGCGATTTCCGCATCCGTCACTCCCGCCATGCGCGCGGCATCGACAATCTGCGCCCAGCTCGTCGCATCCACGGGAATGCCGTGCGCCTCGCGCGCACGCCGTGTTGCGTCCTCGCGCTCGCCGGGCAGCAGGATCTCGTCGACACCCGCCGCGCGCCGCGTGGCCTTGAGCCATTCGACGAATGCGAGCGCTTCGTCCTCGCGCGAGGGCGCGTCGAACGCCGCCGGATCGACGATCACCGACATCATGCAATTGACGATCGCGTGCGTGGAGACGATGGTTTGCTCGCGCGTCGTGAAGCCGCCCGAGAGCGCACCGGCCAGAATCTCGCACATCGCGGCAAGCCCCGAACCCTTGTGCCCTGCCACCGCGCCGCCGAACGCGCGCAGCGCGCCATGCTGGGTATCGCTAAAGAGCGCGCCGGGGTCGCGCGTGGGGCGGCCGTCGCTGTCGATCAACGCGTCGGCGGGTACATCCACGCCTTTGTTGTAGGCCACGCGCACTTTGCCCGCGGCAATCGCGCTCGTGGCGAAGTCGAGCACCAGCGGCGAGCGGCCCTCGAGCGGAAACGCCGCGCAAAACGGATTGGTGCCGAAGCGCCGGTCGATGCCGCCGAACGGCGCGACGAGCGGATCGCCCGCGACGTTGACGAAATGGAACGACACGAGCCCGGCGCGCGCGCATTGCTCCGCCCAGTGGCCGATACGTCCGATGTGATGGGCATTGCGCAGACCGAGCGCGCACACGCCGAGCGACTTCGCGCGCTCGATGCCGCGCTCCATCGCTTCGAACGCCGTGACTTGCCCGAAGCCGCGCCCGGCTTCGATGGTGAGCACCGCGCCCGCGTCGCGCGCGACTTGCGCGTGCGCGTTCAGTTTCAGTTCACCTTCGCGGCACGCCAGCATATAGCGCGGGATCATGCCCACGCCGTGCGAGTCGTGCCCCGCGAGATTCGCTTCGACGAGATGGTCGGCAACGAGCGTCGCCTCGCGCGCCTCGCTGCCGGCCGCGCGCCAGATGGCGACGACGAAAGCATGCAGCGCGCGAGCCTCGACAACGACTTCTGAACCTTTTGCAGCAGTGGAATTCGACATGTACGTGACCCTGTGTATGGCAGCGGAACAAGAGGCGGCGCTCAGGCGCGCGGCGCGTAGGCCGACTCGTCGACACCCTTGGCCTCGGGCGCCCGCAGCGGCTCCACACGCCCGACTATCACAAGATAGCTCACCGCGCCGAGCACGCAAAACCCGCCGGCGACAACAAGCGGAATCGTGAAAGAGCCGCGCGTGAGCTGCAACATCACGCCTGTAAACGTCGTAAGCGCGATGCCCGCGAGATTCGACGCGAAGTTCTGGATGCCCGCCAGCGAGGCGACGTGCCGCGGCGTGGGCGCGACGTCGGCAGGCAGCGACCAGATGCTGGCCGCGGCGGCCGCGAGGCTCCCGTAAGCAACCGCGAAGAGCGCGAGCATTAGATAGACATCCTGAACAACGCCGGTGAGCGTGATCACGGACGAAAGCAGCATGCCGCCGACAATGCAGGTCTTGCGCGCGGCCGTCAGGCTCCAGCCGCGCTTGACCAGCGTGTCGGAAAGCCAGCCGCCCAGCCAGCCGCCGGGTATCGAGGCAATGGCGGGCAAGGTGCCGAGCGTGCCAAGCGACTTGAGCGAGAAGCCGCGCGCTTGCACGAGATAGCTCGGAAACCACGTAATGAAGAAGTAGATGACGAAGTTCAGGCAGAAGAAGCCCAGCATCATGCCCCACACGGTGCGATAGCGGAACAACCCGCTCCAGCGGATCGAGGCGGCGGCCGGCACGGGGGCGCGCGGCTGATCGAGTGCGGCGCGCGCCTCAGGCTCCCGATACATCACGAGCCAGCCCACGATCCACACGAACCCGAGCGCACCGGTAATCACAAATGAAGCCTTCCAGCCCCACGCGGCCATGATCGCGGCAACGAGCGGCAGCGACAGCGCGGAGCCCACGCGCGAGCCGCTATCGAAAATGCTCGTGGCGAGCGCGCGTTCTTCGCGCGAAAACCACTGGCTAACGAGCTTCGCGCACGACGGGTATGCGCCCGCCTCACCCGCGCCGAGCATGAGCCGGCAGCCGAACATCGCCGCGAAGCCGCCCGCTACCGCGGTGGCCGCGGTGAACACCGACCACCAGCCCACGGCGAACGGCAACGCGATGCGTGCGCCGGCCCGGTCGACGAACCAGCCGTAGGGCAGTTGCATCACGGCGTAAGTCCAGAAGAAGCCGCTCAGCAGGAGCCCCATGGCGGCAGGACCAATGCCGAGGTCCTTCATGATGTGGGGCGCTGCGACCGCGAGATTGGCGCGGTCGATGTAGTTCACTGCAATCGCCAGAAAACAGAAGAAAATGACCAGCCAGCGCGACTTTTCCTTCATGGAAAGCACTCCTTCTGAATGTGGCGTCGTGCCTCCATCGAGTTGCGGCGCCTGTCCGAATCGCTCCCGTGTTACATGACCGCCCCCAGATGCCAGGGCACGAATTCATTCTGGCCGTAGCCGTGCAGCTCGCTCTTGGTGCGCTGTCCGGAAGCCGTCGCGAGTATCAGCTCGAAGATCGCCGCGCCCGTCTCGTCCACGCTTTGCTCGCCGTCCAGAATGCGGCCGCAGTTCAGGTCGATGTCTTCTTCCTGGCGCCGCCACAGCGCGCTGTTCGTGCCGAGCTTGAGCGAAGGCGAAGGCGCGCAGCCGTAGGCCGAGCCGCGTCCCGTCGTGAAGCAGATCAGATTGGCGCCGCCCGCCACCTGGCCCGTGGCGGACACAGGGTCGTAGCCGGGCGTGTCCATGAACACGAGCCCCCGCGCATGCACGGGTTGCGCGTACTCGTAGGTTTCGACGAGCCGTGTCGTGCCGCCTTTCGCCACCGCGCCGAGCGACTTTTCGAGGATCGTCGTGAGGCCGCCCGCCTTGTTGCCGGCAGAAGGATTGTTGTTCATGTTCGCTTCCATGCGCGCGCAATACGCTTCCCACCAGCGGATGCGCGCCACGAGCTTTTCGCCCACTTCGCGCGACGCCGCACGCCGTGTGAGCAAATGTTCGGCGCCGTAGATCTCGGGCGTTTCGGAGAGAATGGCCGTGCCGCCGTGCATGACCAGTCTGTCTACCGCTGCGCCGAGCGCCGGATTCGCGGAAATGCCGGAGTAGCCGTCCGAGCCGCCGCACTGCAGGCCGACCATCAGATGACGCGCCTCCACCGGCTCGCGCGTCACGCGATTCGCATCGGGCAGCAGCGCGCGCACCTGGTCGATGCCCGCTGCAACCGTGCGCGCGGTGCCGCCCGTTTGCTGGATCGTCATGGTCGAGAGGCGCGCGCCGCGCTCCAGTTGCTCGGCTTCCACGAGACCGTCGATCTGGTTCGTCTCGCAGCCAAGACCAACGATCAGCACGGCATAGAAGTTGGCGTGACGCGCATAGCCCGCGAGCGTACGGCGCAGCACCGTAATGGGCTCGCCCTCTGCCGCGAGCGCACACCCTTCGCCGTGCGTGAGCGCCACCACGCCATCCACGTTAGGGAACGCTTCGAGCGCTTCGGGGTGGATATCGCGGCGGAAGTGGTCGGCTATCGCGCGCGCAACCGTGGCCGAGCAGTTCACGGACGTCAGGATGCCTATGTAATTGCGCGTGGCGACGCGGCCATCCGCGCGCCGGATGCCGAGGAACGTCGCAGGCTGCGCAGCGGCGGGCGTGTCGTGCGCATCCACGCCGAATGCGTAGTCGCGCTCGAAATCGCCCATCGAGAGATTCTGGGTATGCACGTGTTCGCCACGGCGGATCGGCCGGCTCGCGAAGCCGATGATCTGCCCATAGCGGCGCACCGGTTCGCCTTGCTCGATGTCGCGCAGCGCGACCTTGTGGCCCGGCGGAATCATGCCCGCGACCGTGTGGTCGCCATAGAGTACCGAGCCTGGCATCAACTGCCCGCGCGCGATGGCAACGTCGTCGCGCCGGTCGAGAAGAATGAGCGCGGCCGAAAGCTGAGCGGGGTCGAGAAGTGTCATAGCCGGTCTCCCTGGGAAGCGCCGCGCACGCCAACGTAAAGCGAATACAGCGAGGTGTTGGCCGCGATGAAAAGACGATTGCGGTTCGGGCCGCCGAACACGAGATTCGCGACCGTTTCCGGCACGAGGATCTTGCCGAGCAGCGTGGCATCGGGCGCATAGCAGTGGATGCCGTCTCCCGCGCTCGTCCACACGTTGCCGTGCTCGTCCACGCGCATGCCGTCCGGCACGCCCGGCGCAATGTCCGCGAACACCCGGCCGTTGTGCAACCTGCCTTGCGCGTCCACGTCGAATACGCGGATGTGATGCGGGCCGTTCTCGATATGCGACGCGCCCGAGTCGGCCACGTAAAGCCGCGCTTCATCCGGCGAGAATGCGAGGCCGTTGGGCTTCGTGAAGTCGTCGGCCATGCGCTGCACCACGCCCGTGTCGGGCGCCACGCGATACACGTGGCAGCCGCCGATCTCGCTCGGCGCGCGAAAGCCCTCGTAGTCGCCGAGAATGCCGTAGTCGGGGTCCGTGAACCAGATCGAGCCGTCCGACTGCACGATCACGTCGTTGGGTGAATTCAGCCGGTGGCCTTCAAAGCGATCGGCGATCACGGTGATGCGCCCGTCGTGCTCCGTGCGCGTGACACGGCGCGTACCGTGCTCGCACGTCACGAGCCGGCATTCCCGGTCGAGCGTATTGCCGTTGCTGAAATTCGAGTTCGCGCGGAACACGCCGGTGCCGATGCCGGGCACCCAGCGCATCATGCGGTTGTTGGGGATGTCGCTCCAGACAAGAAAGTCGCCGGCGGGAAACCACACCGGCCCTTCCGCCCACATGCAGCCGCCCGCGAGCTTCTCGAACTGCGCGTTGGGCTGCAGCAGCATGCGAAAGCGCGCATCGTGGATTTCGTATTCGTGGGGATTCATCGTTCCGGCCTCGTACCGTCAGGGTCAGGTCACGGCGACGCGCGTGACCCGTCGCTCACTGCCGCGCCGGTTTATTAAATACTAGTTGAATAGGCCTGTGAAGATTTTCTTCAAGCGCCTGGAATGTGGTTTACCCGCGTTTGCTCATCGGCCCGCGCGGCGACAACCGTGCAGCGCGCCGGCGGCCGCCAGCCGTTTTGTACCGCCTCGCCTTCGAGCGCGTAGAAGAACTCGGGACCGGTATGGCGGTGCCTCGGAAATGTTGCGCCTGCAGCGAACCGCACCCGTTGCATGGCGCGGCCCGCTGTTGTGCGCCCGGTATGCGTTATCGTGTCTTTTCGTCGGCAGCGGCAAGCATGGCGTCGCCCATGCGGGACTCGCCGCTCGATATGAGCGCTTCGCCCGCGCCGCGAATATCGCGCTCTTCCTTGTTCTGGCTGAGCTTGCTCTTGCCGACCAGACGCGTGATCTCGATCTCCACGCCAACGATCAGCTTCACGAGGGTGTCCGTATAGTCCTTGGGCGCGTCGGCCATCTTCCAGGGCTTGGGCTGCGTGGCTTCGTGCGTGCGCGTCAAGCGGCCGACCACGCCGCGCACGTAACGCTCGTCGTCGAGAATCCTGATGCGCCCATGCGCGTGAACGACCACGTAATTCCAGGTCGGCACCTGCTTGTGTGCTTCGTGCTTGCTCGGATACCAGTTCGGCGAGATATACGCGTCGCCCGCGCGGAAGATCACGAGCACGTCGTCGCCGTTGGTCACGTCCTGCCAAACCGGATTGGCCCGCGCGACGTGCGCGCGCAAGATGCCCAGCTCGCCTTCGCCCGCCGCGAGTTCGAAGGGAATGTGATTGGCGTCGAGCCCGCTTTCTCCGTGCGTGACCAGCGTGCCGAACGGATGTTGGGCAATGCAATCGTGCAGCACGTCCTTGCGGTTTTCGGCGAAATGGGCTGGTACGTACATGCGGGTGTCCCTGCTTGTAAGGTGAATGGATAGCGTGGCCGGCGCTGCCACACACCCAAGTCTGCCCCAAAAGTGGTTTATTCTATAGATCCAGTTTATTTAAATTCCAGTGAACCAGAATCATGCCGAGAACAGCGCAGGCCGCGGAAATGCCATCGTTCGGCACGCTGGACCGTGAGGCCGGCAATCTCAGCCGCCAGGTGGCCGAGGCGCTGCGCGAAGCGGTGCGCAAAGGGGACTTGAGGCCCGCCGACGCGTTGCCTTCCACGCGCGCGCTCGCCGCTTCGCTCCAGATCGCGCGCGGCACCGTGGTCGAGGCATACGAGCAATTGATCGCCGAAGGCTTCCTGGAATCGAAAGCGGGAGCCGGCACGCGCGTGGCGCTCGCGCTGGCCGAGCCGCCGCCCGCTCGCGAGCCCCGCGCAGCTTCGCGCCACGCGGAAGAAGCCGGGCTGCCGGAACGCGCCGAAGCGTTCGCCAGAATCGGACGCGAGTTCAAGCCGCTTCCTCCGGTGCCGTTTGCCATTTCGGTGCCAACGGGCCTGACCGCGCCCGGCGATATCTGGCGCCGGCTCGGCAACCGCTTGCGCGCGCGCGGTCCGGCCTCGCCAACCGGTTATGCCGATCCGCTTGGCGCGCGGGCGCTGCGCGAAGCCATCGCCGACTATGTGCGCAAGTCCCGCTCGGTGCGATGCGATGCGGATCAGGTCATCGTGACGAGCGGCACCCAGCAGGGCCTCTTTCTCGCCAGCCAGGTGCTGCTCGGGCCGCGAGACCAGGCATGGGTCGAGAACCCGGCCTACCGTGGCGTCACCGCCATTCTGGAGAGCCTTCCCTTCCGCGACGCCATGGTCCGCGTGCCCGTAGATGCCGAAGGTCTCGACGTCGAGGCGGGCATACGCATGGCGCCGAAAGCGCGCGTGGCATTCGTCACGCCTTCGCATCAATATCCGCTCGGCATGCCGCTGAGCATGGCGCGGCGCGCGGCGTTGCTCGCGTGGGCGCGCTCGGCCCACGCGTGGATCGTCGAGGACGACTATGACAGCGAGTTGCGCTACGAGGGCTATCCGTTTCCGGCACTGCAGGGCCTCGCGCCGGATCGCGTGGTGTATCTCGGCACCTTCAGCAAGATCCTCTTTCCATCACTGCGGCTGGGCTATGTCGTCGTGCCGCCCAATCTCGTCGATGCGTTCTGCGGCGCGCGCGTACTCGTAGACCGCCATCCGCCCACTGCCGATCAACACGTTCTGGCCGCCTTCATGACCGAGGGGCACCTGGCGCGGCACGTGCGCAAGGTTCGCAACGTCTATGCGGAGCAGCGGCTCAGCCTGATCGAGACCCTCGAAGCGCTATTGCCCCGGAATCTGGCGTGGATCGAGCCCGGCGATCAGGGCATGCATCTCGTGCTCTGGCTTGCAGCGGGACTCGACGATCACCGTGTGGTCCGGCTCGCCGCCGATGCGGGCGTCGCGGTGCGCGCGGCGTCGCCCATGTTCGCGGCGGGCACGGCGCGCCCGGGGCTGATCCTCGGCTTTGGCGGCTTTAGCAGCGCTCAAATGAAAGCGGCTGCGCATCGCCTTGCCGCCGTGATCGCCTCAGTGGCGAGATAAGGCGAGATCAAGTATTTCGGGCTACTGGATATCGCTGCGACTTGCTGAGTTCAATGGCGAGAAAGTCGACAAACGCCCGAATGCGCGTGGAAAGCTGATGCCGCTGCGCATACACGGCGTAGATGTCCGCGCCCGGCGTTTCATACTCGGGCAGCACGACCACGAGCCGCCCGTCCGCGAGATATTCGTTGATATCCCATTCCGCGCGCATCAGAATGCCGTGCCCGTCCAGCGCCCACTTCACCGCAATCTCGCCGTCATTGGTCGTGAGGTTGCCATTGATCCGGATGGCTTCCGATTTGCGCGTATTGCCGCGCTCGTTCGAAAGCCGCCACACGCCATACGCTTCGTCGCCCTGGCGAATGCTGATGCAGTTGTGCTTCGCGAGGTCGTGCGGCGTAGCCGGCGTGCCCCGGCTCGCGAGATAGGCGGGCGAAGCGCAGAGCAAACGCCGGTTCGCCGCGAGACGCCGGGCGATCACGCGCGTATCCGGCGGCTCGCCAAAGCGGATGCAGACATCGTATGAATCTTCCGTGAGCGGCGGCGGCATGACCGAAAGCTGAAGCTGCACGGAAACCTGCGGATACTGCGCGACGAAACGCGAAAGCGCAGGCCCGATGTGGCTGCGCCCAAAGCCGAGCGTGGCGTTCACGCGCAGCAAGCCCTTGGGGTGCTTCTTCGAGCCACCGAGCAGTTCACCCAGTTCGTCGATCTCGTCGAGAATGCGCCGCGCATGCTCCAGGTACACCTCGCCTTCGGGCGTGAGCATCATGCGGCGCGTCGTGCGGTTCACGAGCGGCACGCCGGCGCGCTCTTCCATTTGCGCGAGCCGCTTGCTCACGGCAGCGGGCGTGAGGCCCAGTTCGCGTGCGGCGGCGCTCAGGCTGCCCGATGAGGCGAGCGTGGAAAAAAAGCCGAGATCGGCGGGCAGAACGGTGTCGGTCACGGTCGCCACTTGTGAATTCAGGTTAAGGATGCTTTGAGTCTAGCACCGGTTTTTGAACCAGGAGTTGGGTAAAGTGCACCCACACTGGCCACATTCCAAAGGAACGAGACATGAAGACCTATCGCATCGCAACCATTCCCGGCGACGGCATCGGCAAGGAAGTCGTGCCCGCAGGCAAGGAGGTGCTGGAAGCGCTTGCGAAAACCACGCAGCGCTTTGCGTTCGAGTTCGAGAACTTCGACTGGGGCGCCGACTATTACCGCCAGCACGGCGTGATGATGCCCGCTGATGGCCTCGACGCCATTCGCAACAAGGACGCGATTCTGTTCGGCTCCGCGGGCGACCCCGACGTACCCGATCACATCACACTGTGGGGCCTGCGCCTGAAGATCTGCCAGGGCTTCGACCAGTATGCGAACGTGCGCCCCACGCGCATCCTGCCTGGCATCGACGCGCCTTTGAAGCGCTGCAAGCCCGAGGACCTCAACTGGGTGATCGTGCGCGAAAACTCCGAAGGCGAATACTCGGGCGTGGGCGGCCGCGTGCACCAGGGCCATCCGCTCGAAGCGGCAACCGATGTCTCGATCCTCACGCGCGCCGGCGTCGAACGCATCCTGCGTTTTGCGTTCCGGCTCGCGCAGTCGCGCCCCCGCAAGCTGCTCACGGTCATCACCAAGAGCAACGCGCAGCGCCACGCCATGGTCATGTGGGACGAGATTGCGCAGCAAGTCTCGAAGGAATTCCCGGACGTGAAGTGGGACAAGGAGCTGGTGGACGCCGCCACGGCGCGCATGGTCAACCGTCCCGCCTCGCTCGACACGATCGTCGCAACCAACCTGCACGCCGACATTCTCAGCGACCTCGCCGCCGCGCTCGCGGGCAGCCTGGGCATTGCGCCTACGGGCAACATCGATCCCGAGCGCCGCTACCCGTCGATGTTCGAGCCAATCCACGGCTCCGCCTTCGACATCATGGGCAAGGGGCTCGCCAATCCGATCGGCACGTTCTGGTCGGTCGTGATGCTGCTCGAACACCTCGGCGAAACCGAAGCCGCCGCTCATGTGATGCAGGCTATCGAGACCGTGACGGCCAACCCCGCGCTGCACACCGGCGACCTTGGCGGCAAGGCGACCACCGCACAGGTCACGGCCGCGGTGTGCGAACTCGTCGAGAAGGCGGCCGTCGCTGCCTGAACGCAGGCCTGAGCGCTACCGCGCCGTCAAATCAAGCAGACACGGGGGCGTAACACAAAAAATACCCGCACGCCTCCGTCAACCCTCCAAGGAGGAGACACATGAATTCGGATACCGAAGCAATTGTCACGCGCAAACTCATGTGGCGCATCATCCCGTTCGTCATGCTGCTCTACTTCGTGAGCTTTCTCGACCGGGTCAACGTGGGCTTCGCGGCAATGACGATGAATAAGGCGATCGGCCTTTCGCCCACGGCGTTTGGTCTCGGCGGCGGGCTCTTCTTCATCGGCTACTTTCTGTTCGAAGTGCCTTCGAACCTGATCTTGCACCGCGTGGGCGCGCGCATCTGGATCGCGCGCGTCATGGTCACGTGGGGCATCGTCTCGGCGGCCTCCGCTTTCGTGACCGGGCCCACGAGCTTCTATGTACTGCGCTTTCTGCTGGGCGTGGCGGAAGCGGGCTTCTTCCCCGGCATCATTCTCTATCTCAGCCTCTGGTTTCCGGGCAAGCAACGCGCGGCAGCCGCGGCATGGTTCATGGCAGCCGCGCCGATCTCGACTGCGCTCGGCTCGCCCATTTCAGGCGCGCTCATGCAATTGCCGCGCACGTTCGGGCTCGCCAACTGGCAACTGCTCTACGTGATCGAAGCAATTCCCGCCGTGCTGCTGGGTTTCGTGGTCCTGAAGGTTCTCACCGATGCGCCTGCCAAAGCGCGCTGGCTGAAGCCGCAAGAACGCGACTGGCTGATGGCGAAGCTCGCCGAGGAAGCGCGCGCGAGAGAGAACCACACCGGCCACACGGCAGGCGCGCTGAGCGCCCTGCGCGACCCGCGCGTGCTGGCGCTCGCGCTGATCTACTTCGGCACCTCGGCAGGCCTTTACACGCTGGGGCTGTGGGCGCCGCTCATCATCCGGCAATATGGTTTCAGTTCGCTCGAAACCGGACTGCTCAATGCCATTCCGAGCATCGTGGCGGTCGTCGCGATGATTCTGTGGGCGCGGCACTCCGACCGCACGGCGGAGCGCACCTGGCACGTCGTCGTCCCTTGCGTGCTCGCTTGCGTGGGCTTCATCTTCGCGGGGCAAGCCAGCACCGCGCTGATGATCGTGCTGGCGCTCGTGGTGGTCAATATCGGCATCAGCGCCGCGAAGGCGCCGCTCTGGGCCATGCCCAGCATGTTTCTCTCTGGCGCTGGAGCAGCGGCGGGAATCGCCATGATCAATTCGATCGGCAATCTCGGCGGCTTCGTTGGGCCCGCCGTGATTGGCTGGCTGAAAACTCAGACGGGGGGTTATGCCGCCGGCTTGTACGTCGTTGGCGCGACGCTCGCGCTTTCCGCGGTGGTCACGTTGATGCTGAGCCGCAAAGCAAGCCAGCCGGTCATTGCGCAGGTGAGGCACGATCACTGAAGGGGCCGCGCGGAGCTTGTGGCAATCCAGGCGCATGCTGGCATGCTCCGCGCGAGCGCGATAAGCCGATAACAGGGTTGGCATTAGTGGCGGCGCGCGTTATCTCGGCCGACCCGATGCGCCAGATTCTGTATCGCCGACGCGCGGCGTGGCCATGCGCACCGCAACCACACAAGCCGCCATCGATATCAACGAGACGATCAGCACGGCCCACTCCACCGGTACATAGCTGCCGCGTATCGCCCAGATCGCTGCGCCCGCGATAGGCGCAATGCCTTTGGCGATGTTTGCAGGCATCGAGAGCAGGCCGCTCACCGCGCCGTAGCCTTCGGTTCCCAGCAGCGCCTGCACGATCGTCCCGCGCAGGATCGTCATCATGCCGTTGGCGCCGCCGTAGACGACGGCGAACAGCATCAGCCACGCAGCGGACTTCCCCGCACCCATCAGGATCACGACGGAGCACGGGAACGCAGTCGTCACCACGACGGCGACACGCCCCGGTGGCGCGCGCCTGCCGACGGCGAACCACAGGACCCGCGCAAGCACCTGTGCCGGCCCGATCGCCGCCATGGTGACAATGACCGTTGCGCCCGCAACGTCACGCTCGTGCATCAACGGGATCAGATGGAAGGTGAGCGCGACGAAGGTGGAGTAATACGCCGTGAAGCAAACGGCCAGCGCCCAGAATACGGGCGAGCGCAAGGCGTTGCGCGTCGAGGTGCGGCTCACTTCGCGGGCGCGTTGCTGCGTCGCGGTGTCCGCATCCGGCTCGCCGCGATGAATCGCAAATACGTGCACCGGCAAGCAGACAAGCAGATTGACGAGCGCAAGCGCGAGCAACGCGCCCCGCCAGCCGAACGCGACGATCAAGCCTTGCGTGAGCGGAATGAACACCGTGCTCGCGAAACCCGCCACAAGCGTGATGAGCGTGATTTTCCTTGCATAGCTGCGCGGGAAGTCGCGCGTCACGACGGCAAACACCGGGTCGTAGAGCGTCGCCGCAATGGCTACGCCCAACCCGCACCACACGGCAAAGAGCGTCGGCAGACTGCGCGCCTGCGCCCACAGCACGAGCATCGCCGATGCAAGCAGCGTACCGCCCGCCATGACGCGCCGCCCATAGCCGCGGTCGATCAGGGTGCCGACCGGGTAGGCCGCAAACCCCGAGACCAGCAAACCTGTTGAGAGCGCAGCGTTCGTCGCCGTGCGGCTCCAGCCCAACGCGCTTTCCATGGGCACGACGAAAAGCGAGAACGCGTAGTAGATCGTCCCCCACGAAACGAGTTGCGCCACCGCGAGCGCCCATGTCTGCGCTGCGGCATGCGGTCGGTCCAGTCCGTGCGGTCTCGCGTGGGTCGGTGTCGGCATGGATGTGAGTGCCGGGGCGCGCTGTTCGTCGGGCGCGCGCCGGACCCGATTTGCCGATTCTGGCGCACCTTCAGCGCGACTGCACTATGTACGCTAGCGCACGGAACGGGCCGCGCTCGATCGCTATGCTCGCCAGGTGCCCGAGAGGCCCGGCGCTATCCCTCACGTTCGTTTCTCCAAACGGTATCGCCAGTGCGCAGCCAAGCCATCCAATATGCCTTGCTTCTCGCCTGCGGGTGCCCGCCAGCATTCGACGCGCACGCAGCCGATGCAATTGGCATAGTCAAGACGATCAAAGGCTCGGTGCAAATCGAGCGCGCAAGCCAACCGGTCAGCGTGGCGGTCGGCAGCGAGGTGTTCGCGAGCGACCGTGTCACGACCGGCCCCGCATCCGCCGTTGGGATCACGCTGCGCGACAACACACTGCTGACCGAGGGCGCCAATTCCATTCTCGATCTCAACAAGTTCGCATTCAACACCACCACCTACGACGGTGCGCTCGACGTGAGCATCAAGCGCGGTTCGCTCGCCGTGGTCGACGGCAAGCTCGCGAAGGCCAATCCGGAAGCCGTGCGCTACAGCACGCCCACCACCACGCTCGGCGTGCGGGGCACCGAATTCATCATCGAGGTAGGGGGAAGCGGGGAGAACGGTCATTGAAGACAATGAACGCCGGGCACTGGCTTGCGCGATACATGGCCCTTACGCTGTGCTTGTGCCTCTTTGCATGCAGCACGCCCGACAAGATCACGCTGCTGCCGAATCCGGACGGCAGCGTCGGCAACGTGATCGTGCATAGCGGCAGCAAGACGCAAGTCATCGACAAGGCCTACACACGCGCCGATGTTTCGAAAGGCGGCGCCATCGCGGAAACCGCCGATAACAAGGCCGCCGTGGAGGCGCAGTACGGCGATCTGCTGGCCGCCCAGCCGCCACGCCCCCGCACGTTCACGATCAACTTCGTTTTCGACTCCGCCACGCAACTTGCACCCGAGTCCGCGGCCACGGTTGCCGAGTTGAAGAAGGTGCTGGCAACGTGGCCGGCCCCTCACCTCACGGTGGTCGGCCATACCGACATGGCGGGCTCGCAGGCGTTCAACGACCAGCTTTCCATGCGCAGGGCGCAAAGCGTAGCGTCGTTTCTGGTCAAGTCCGGCATACCCGCGCAGCAAATCGAAATTGCCGGCCGGGGCAAACGCGAGCCACTCGTCCACACTGCAGACGGCGTGCCCAACCAGGCAAACCGGCGCGCGGTCATCACCGTTCAGTAATCCGTATCGATGCGCGGCGCTCATCGTCAGCCCCCATCCCCATGAAACGCTACCGCAACGCATGCATCGCATTCTTGAGACGCATGATGCGGGCGCGCAAAGGGCGCCCTTGGGCGCTCGCGGTGCTCGTGACGCTTTTGTTCATCAACCTGTGCAGCGAATGGCCCGGCGACGTGGTACGCCCCGCCTTCCTCGACACACTCGACAATGTGTTGCCCGATACCTTCGGTTCGGCGCGCCAGCTTCTTTTCGACCACTATCAGCGCCGCTTTCCGCGTGTGCCCGCCGCGCAGCCGGTGACCATCGTCGAGATCGACGACAAGACGCTCGAAGCCTTCGGCCAATGGCCCTGGCCGCGCAACCGCCTGGCCGGCCTCGTCGATGCGATCGAGGCGGGCAAACCGCTGGCGATCGGCCTTGACATCTACATGCCCGAACCCGATCAAACCTCGCCGGGCATCGTGGCCGACAACCTGCCCGCCTCCGAGGCCGCGCTCGCCACACAACTGCGCGCGCTGCCCAGCCACGAGCGCATTCTTGAGACCGCGTTGCGCGCGTCGCCTTCCATTCTCGGTGCGGCCGCGTTCGACTACGCGACCTCCACCACGCGCACCGACATGCTGAGCGCCCCCGTGCTCGTGCACGGCCCGGACGCGCTCGCGAGCGTTCACCGCTTCAATTACGTGCTCGCAAGCCTGCCCGAACTGCAAGGCGCGGCCCACGGCCAGGCCATGCTCAACGTCGCGCAGGAGCAGGGCACGGTGCGGCGCATTCCGCTCGTGCTGGGACTTGGCGACAAGCTCGTGCCGAGCCTGCCCGTTGAAATGCTGCGCGTGGCCACCGGCTCGCCCGCCATCGAGGTGTTCGCGGGCCCATCCGGCGTGCGCGCCGTGGGCGTGGCGGATGTGCGGGTGCCCACGCAACCCGACGGCGATATCTGGCTGCATTTCGCCTCGATTGCGCGCACGCAGCAGCGCTATGTTTCCGCACGCGACGTGCTGCAAGGCAAGATCGACGCGAACCGCATCCGCAACAAGCTGATTCTCGTCGGCCTCACCGGCACGGGCCTGACCGACATGCGCACGACGGCGCTAGGCGAGTTGGTGCCCGGCATCGAAATTCAGGCGCAAGTGATCGAGACGATCTTCGAGGGCCGTTTCCTGCAGCGCCCGGCCTGGCTGATCTGGTGCGAGAGCGCTTTCATCCTCGTGGTCGGGCTGTTCTTCATCTGGTATGTGCCGCGCAACGATTCGCGCCTCGCCGTCTTCATGCGCACCGTGCCGAAGGCTTCGGCCATCATTGGCGTTACGCTTAACGTGTTGACGCTTTCGGTTTGCTTCCTCGTGTTCCGGTATTTCGGCTTCCTTGTCGATGCCGCATCGATCTTCATCATTCTTTCCGCTGTCATGGGCAGCTTCTTCACGATCTCCCTCATGGAGCCCGAAGCGCAAATCCCGTCCAGCTCCGGCCGCGCGCACGTCAGCTGAGGTTGCCGAGTGCTACATTACGGTCCTGATCGCCCGGCGACGGGAAGCCACGCAAGGCACGGAGCGCGAATGACCCCATCGGAACGTATTGACCAGCTAATCGCGGACCTCACCGACTGGCGCCGCGACACCTTCACCGCCATGCGCGAGGCCATTCTCGAAGCCGACCCGGCGATCGTCGAGGAATGGAAATACATGGGCAGCCCCGTGTGGTATCGGGACGGCATGATCGCCGTGGGCAATGCGCACAAAGGCAAGGTCAAGCTCACGTTCCTGTACGGCGCGAGCCTGCCCGACCCGAGCAAGCTCTTCAACGCCGGGCTCGAGGGCAACGCGCGGCGCGCCATCGACTATCTCGAGGGCGACAAGGTCGACAAGCGCGCACTGAAGGCGCTCATTCGCGCGGCAATCGAATTCAACCAGGGCAAGGCGAAGAAAAAAGCGCCCGCGAAGCCGCGCGCCAGCAAAACCGCCTGACGCGAGCGCCTCACACTTCGCTCACCTCGCGAATGGGAATCACGGTGCGCTCGCCGCATTCGCGCAGCAGGTCGCGCAATTCGTTGATGACGGGAAAGACTTCGTGATTCCAGTCGGCGCCCTGGTTGTCGTGCGCCGCCTGTTCGAGTTCCACGATCGTGCGGTCTTCCTTGAAGATGCGCTCCGTGAACCAGACCAGCAGCGGCCACGCCGCGTCGAGCAGGAACGGCACGGCGGGGCGCTTCACCGAAAGGAGTCCGAAGGTCCGGTTCGTGCGCTGCTGCGCGTCGAGCGGCACATACACGATCCACAGGTCCATGAGGAGCGACTCGTCGCCCGACCGGATCTTCAGCGTTTGATACGGATATTCCGTGCGCACAGTCATCACGCTCTGATCGCTCGGGTCCGCGCGGTTCTTGCTCGCGCCGAACACGAGCGCCTCGCCCGCGGGCTGCTTGCCCGCCATGCGCGCGAACGTGTAATCCACTTCGATGGACTTCTCGCCGCGCCGCCGGCCGAGCGAGCGCGCCCGCATCTGGCCCATCTGGCGGCGGTGGAGAAACTGGTGGTTCATGTCCATCAGATTCTCGTGCATGAACGAGTAGTGGCACTTCACTTCCCGGCCGAAGCGGCGCGTCTTGTAGGCCTTGTCCGTGACCGAATCCAGCACGGGCAGCGGACGCGCTTCGGCAAGCGTGGCATTGCCGGGAAAGACAAAGATCATGCCGTGCGCCTCGCGGCACGGATAGGCGCGCACGCCGTTGGGCAAGCGCTCCCTGCCGAGGTACGGCACGTCCACGCATTGGCCCGAACAATCGTAGGTCCAGCCGTGGTAGCCGCAACGAAGCGACTCGCCGTCCACCACCCCCGCATGTAGCGGCACCTGGCGATGCGCGCAGCGGTCTTCGAGCGCGTACACCGCGCCTGACGCGGTGCGAAAGAGCACAATGGGCTCGCCGGCGAAATGCGTACCCAGCGTCTTGCCAGGCTTGAGTTCGCGCGACCAGGCAAGCGGATACCAGTAGTCGGGATGAATGGGCACCCGGCGCAAATCGCGCGGTTCCTGCAAATGTGACTCGATCGTATAACCATCTGGCAAAGGCACTGCGCGCATGCGGAGAATCTCCTTGTCGAGTCCGTTGTTATCGTCGTTCCGTTAAGAGACTGGCTGGAGGCAAATCTCGTGCCCGATCATTCAACGCGAATGCCGCCTGGGTGTCGATCAGTGTTTAGCCGGAAAGCACGCGATGATGGCGGCCTGAACCTTGACGACGGCAGCGTCGCGCAGCGAGCTGTTGCGCCACCCGAGTTCCACCGGATAGCGCGGCAGATCGATCGGGCAAGCAAGCAGTTTCAGGCCCGTCACGCGCGCGATCGCTTCGGCCGCATGGCGCGGAATCGTGGCGACGCTGCGCGTGCCCTTGAGCAGGAAAGGCAACGCGG
This sequence comes from Paraburkholderia sp. J11-2, assembly GCF_905220185.1. Classification (NCBI taxonomy): domain Bacteria; kingdom Pseudomonadati; phylum Pseudomonadota; class Betaproteobacteria; order Burkholderiales; family Burkholderiaceae; genus Paraburkholderia; species Paraburkholderia sp. J11-2. Next base: position 144,024 of record NZ_CAJMYY010000002.1, read on the forward strand.
CGAAATGCGTCGTGGAGGCCACGACATTGCGCTTCAGGCCGCGCGCGGCGAGCCCTTCGTCGACGATCCCGACCACGCCGCCCGACGACACCAGGATGTGCCCTCTCGACACGTAGTCGGCAAGCGTCAGGCGCCGTGGGGTGCGGGGAGCGTCGTCCACGAGGCACGCATAGCTGCCCTCGCCGAGCACCCGGTGGCTCAGCCCGCGCGAAGCGAAGCCGCCCGCCGCGACGGCGAGATCCATGTCCTGATTCGCGAGCGCGTCGGCGACGATCTGGCTGTGCGTCTGACGAAAGATGATGCGCAGGCCCGGCGCGCTCGCTTCGAGCGTTTCGATGATCCGCCGGCCAATGGCCACCTCGAAGTCGTCGGAAAGCCCGATCGACACCGCGCGCCCATGAAACGTGGTCGCGTCGGGCGAGGCAATCGCAAGGCTATGGCGGCAACGGTCGAGCGCCTCGCTAATCACAGGCTTGAGTTCCTGCGCGCGCGAGGTCGGCGCGAGCCCCCGCCCGGTACGCACGAAGAGCGTGTCCGCATAGAGCGCGCGCAAGCGCCTGAGCGCGGCGCTCACGGCGGACTGTGTCATGTCGAGGCGTATCGCGGCGCGGCTTGCCCCGCCCTCCTCGAACAGCGCCTCGAAGATCTTCAGCAGATTCAGGTCCACGCCTGCGATATCAAACTGGTTCATATCACATAGTATCGATATACGTTCTCGCGATTTTATCGCCGTGGAAAGATGTGAGCTGTCCAAACCCCTGGGAGCACGCCATCATGGCCAAGTCGAAAGTCGCCGCGCTGCAGATCGGTTCATCCGCCGCCGGCAAAGCGCAAACGCTGGAACAGATTCTCTCGTTCGAAGCGCAGATCCGCGCCTCGGGCGCGAAGCTCGTGGTCATGCCCGAGGCGTTGCTCGGCGGTTACCCGAAGGGCGAAATATTCGGCACGCGCCTTGGCTACCGCCTGCCCGAAGGCCGCGAGGCATTCGCGCGCTATTACGAGAATGCGATCGACGTGCCGGGCGCGGAAACCGAAGCGCTCGCCGAGCTTTCCACGCGTTGCGGCGCGTCGCTCGTGCTCGGCGTGATCGAGCGCGATGGCAGCACGCTCTATTGCACCGCGCTGTTCTTCAATCCGGGTGAGGGGCTCGTGGCGAAGCACCGCAAGCTCATGCCCACCGGCACCGAACGGCTCATCTGGGGGCAAGGCGACGGCTCGACGCTGCCGGCCGTTCGTACGGAATCCGGCGTAGCGGGCGCTGCGATCTGCTGGGAAAACCACATGCCGCTGTTGCGCACGGCGATGTACGCGAAAGGCGTGCAGATCTGGTGTGCGCCCACCGTGGACGAGCGCGACATCTGGCAGTGCTCCATGCGCCATATCGCGCACGAAGGGCGCTGCTTCGTGATCAGCGCATGCCAGGTGCAGCCCTCGCCCGCGGCGCTTGGCGTCGAGGTGCCGGGCTGGGACGAGAACCGGCCGCTCATCAATGGCGGCAGCTTGATTGTCGGGCCGCTTGGCGATGTGCTGGCCGGGCCGTTGCGCGGCGAAACCGGCCTTATTGTCGCGGAGATCGACACCGAAGAACTCACGCGCGCCCGCTACGATTTCGATGTGGTGGGCCACTATGCGCGGCCCGATGTGTTCTCGCTTTCGGTCGATGAGCGGCGCAAGCGTACGGTCTCGTTTATCGCCGAGTGAGCGCGCGTAACGTTACGCCGCGCGACGTCACGCCGAATACAACCCTTCCGGCCCGTTGCGCAGCGTGCGCGCCAGCAACTCCAGCCCCTCGCGCAGCGCCTCGTGGCTGCGCGCGCCGCCCAGACTCAAACGCACCGCGTGCGGTGCAGAGCCGCGCCCGATCACGAAGCTGTCCGCTGTTTTCGCAAGCACGCCGGCCTGACGCAGCGCCGCCGAGAATTCGGCGGCACGCCACGGCTCGGCGAGCGGCAGCCAGAGATGCGGGCTTGCGGGGTCGGTGCGATACGTCCAGTCCGCCAGCACCTCGGCGGCGATCGCGTGGCGCACGTCCACCTGCGCGCGCTGCTGCGCGACGAGGCGATCGATCTCGCCATCGACGATCCAGCGCGCCGCAATCTCCGCGGCGAGCGGCGACGTCATCCAGCAATCGCTGCGTATCACCGCGAGAATCTTGCCGACCCAGTCCTGCGGCGCCTGCACATAGCCAATGCGCAGGCCCGGCGCGACCGCCTTCGAAAGACTGCTGATCACGATGCCATGCTCGGGCAGGCGCGCCGCGAGCGGCGTGGGCGGGGCGTCGAGCAGGGCGGCTGGCACGAGATCCTCGATCACGACGAGGTGATGGCGCACGGCGATCTCGGCGATCATCGCGCGGCGCGCTTCGGAAAGCGTGGCCGTGGTCGGGTTGTGCAGCGTCGGCACGCAAAAAAGCGCGCGCGGCGCGAGCAGGCCGCACGCGCGCTCGAGCGCCGCGGGCACGATGCCTTCCTCGTCGATTTCGATGCCGACGAGATTGAGCCGCAGCTGCCGCGCGAGCGCGACGATACCGGGATAGCTCAAGGCCTCGGCGAAAATCGTGTCGCCTGGACGCAGCACTGCGCGCAACACACAGGCAAGTCCGTGCTGCGCGCCCTGCGTGACCAGCACGCGCTCGGCGGCCACCGTGCAGCCCATGCGCGCGAGCCAGCGCGCCCCCGCCTCGCGGTGCGAGCGGCGGCCGCCTTCGGGCTGGTACAGCAGCAGCTCGCCCGCCAGCCGCTCGTCGGCGGCCAGTTCGCGCAGGGTCTGCGTCAGCAGGAAGGCTTCGTCGGTCGGCATCGGCACGTTCTGGCCGAGATCGATCAGGCGCCCCGGTGCATAAGCGCCCGGTGCACCCGGCGTGGTCGCCGCAGCCCGCTCGGTGGATTCGGGTGCGGGGCGCGTACGGTCCTGCATACGCACGCCGTCGGCGTCGGGCTCGGCCACGTAGGTGCCATCGCCCACGCGCGCCACCACCATCCCGCCGCGCTCCAGCTCCGCATACGCGCGGCTCACCGTGCCGGTCGTGACATTGAGCTTCTTCGCGAGCAGCCGGTGCGCAGGCAGCTTTTCTCCGGGCAGCATCTGGCCGCCATGAATGGCCTGCGCGTAGGCGTGAGCGATTGCGCGGTACTTGGGTTCGCTGCTGCGCGAGAGCGTGGGCATCCAGCCATTCATGGTTTTCCCGAAGGAGAAAAGCACGCCGCGGCACGGCGCGGCGGCTGCGCCATTATCGCGCCCAATTCGCGGAAATGAAGGCTGTCATTTACTTCAATTGACTTCATTGAGTGCGTGGAATTGACCCTCTAGGATGCCGTAACGCCTAACAAGGCCAAGGAGACAATGCCCGCCCCACGGCGCACTGCGTGCGTATCTTCATACGTAAGTTACGCAATGTTGCGCGCCACCGGGCGGCGCCCCACGCGCCATGACGAACCGCATCGCCCGCATCACCGTGAGCCAGCACCGGCTGCCGCTCGACCCGCCGTTCCCCGCCTCGTGGGACAGCCGCCCGCGGCGCGCCTTCCCGGCGACGATCGTGCGCGTGGAGGACGACGAAGGCCGCGTGGGCATCGGTTCCGGCGACGCCATGTATGGCTTCGACGACTACCGCGATCTCTTTATCGGCACAGATCCGCTCGATCTGGCGCGCCACTCGGCGGTGCTCGACAACCTCAGCTTCCACGCAGGCCGCCTTTGGCCGCTTGACGTCGCGCTCTGGGACCTCGCCGGCAAGATTCGCGGCGAGCCTTGCTGGCAGATGGCCGGCGGCCGTTCGAAGCGGGTGCGGGCGTATGCGTCCTCGGGCGTGCATCGCACACTCGAAGGCATGGCGCAGTGGGCCGAGCATGCCGTCGCGCGCGGCTTCCCGGCGCTCAAGGTGCGCTTCGGCCGCGCCACGCTCGCCGACGATATTGCCGCGCTCGCCGCCGTGCGCGAAGCCGCTGGCGACGCGATCGAACTCATGGTGGATTGCAACCAGGGCTGGCGCATGCCCTGGGACACCCAGGCGCCGTGGCGCGCCGACGAAGCACTCGCCGTGATCCGGCAGATCGAAAAGTATCGCGTGTACTGGGTGGAAGAGCCGCTGCATCGCGGCGACTACGCGGGCTACGCGCAGTTACGCAAACAAACGGCAGGACTCGGCATACGCATCGCAGGCGGCGAGATGACGCGCGACGCGCACGAATTCGCGGCGCTCCTTGCACACGACTGTCTGGACGTCTATCAGCCCGATGTCGTCTGCACGCTCGGCATGGAAGGCGCGCGGCGGCTCGCGGCGCAGATCGAAGCGCACGGCAAGGTGTTCACGCCGCACACGTGGGGCAACGGCATTGGCCTCGCCGCGAACCTGCATATCGTGGCGGGCGCGGCGCACGCGCCGTTCGTCGAGTTTCCGTACGACCCGCCCGAATGGACGCCTGCGCGGCGCGACTTTCCGATCAAGCACGTGATCGACATCGACGCGAACGGCTGGATCGAGCTGAGCGATGCGCCGGGCCTTGGTATCGAACTCGACGAAGCCATGCTCGCCACCACACGCGCACACGACAGCCGGTACGACTGAAGCAAAACGGGCATGGCATGAAGACGATGCCATCCTCTATATGAAGCATTCCGAAACAATTCAATAAAGTGGAGACATGCAATGAAAAGCTTGACGTCCCTCTTGCGCGCGGCCTGCCTCGCGGCGCCGCTCGCCCTTGCCGCGTTGCCGGCGCACGCCGCGGGCACCTGGTGCAGCAGCGGCAAACCCGTGCGCTTCGCGGGCATCACGTGGGAAAGCGGCAACTTCACGAGCGAAGTGCTGCGCTACATCCTCAAGAACGGCTATAGCTGCCAGACCGACAGCGTGCCCGGCAGCACCGCGGCCACCGAAACGGCGCTCTCGCGCAACGACCTGCAGATCTGGGCCGAGCAGTGGACGGGCCGGTCGGAAATCATCGCGGGCGCGGTCAAGGCGGGCTCGGTCAAGCTCGTGGGCGACACGCTGCCGGGCGGCACGAAGGAAGGCTGGTACGTGCCCGACTACGTGGTGCACGGCGACGCGAAGCGCGGCATCAAGGCCAGCGCGCCCGACCTTCAGTCCGTGAGCGATCTGCCCAAATACAAGGGCCTTTTCGTCGATGACGAGGAACCCGATCGCGGCCGCTTTCTCAACTGCCCCTCGGGCTGGGATTGCGAACGCGTGAATACGCGCTTGCTCAAGCTGCTCAAGCTCGACGACACCTACACGAACTTCCGCCCCGGCACGGGCGCGGCGCTCGATGCGGCCATCTCCTCGGCCTACGCGCGCGGCAAGCCGATTCTCACCTACTACTGGGAGCCGGCCGCGCTGATGGCGAAGTACAAGTTCGTTCAGCTCAAAATGCCGCCGTTCAACGAAGCCTGCTGGAAGACGCTGCGCGACGCCAACAGCGCGCAGCAATGCGCCTCGTCGTATCTGGTCTCGCAGTTGAAGATCGGCGTTTCGACACCGTTCTATCAGGCGGAGCCCGACGTGATGACCTTCTTCTCGAAGGTGAGCTTCCCTATCGACTTCCTGAACACGACGATCCTCGACATGACCGAGCACAAGGTCGATGCGCAGGACGAAGCGCTCAAGTTCCTCAAGCAGCACCCTGAAATGTGGAAGACCTGGGTGCCTGCGGATGTCGCGGCGAAGGTGCAGAAATCGCTTGGCGCGTAATACGAATCCGATACCGCGCGATACCAGCGCGATACCAGCGCGATACAAGCCTGATACCAACCAGAATGCCGAGCCGCGTTACGCGGCTCCATGATAAGGAGACTTAATTGAAGAAGAAGATTCTCGCGGCGCTGCCGCTGGCGCTCGCCGCAGCAGGCGCGCACGCGCAAAGCAGCGTGACGCTGTACGGCCTCATCGACCTCGGCGTGGACTACGCCAGCAATGTGGCGAACGGGGCGAACGGCCAGCTCGTGCCGGGCACGGGCAGCAAGCTCGTGCAGATGCAAAGCGGCGTGCCCGCAGGCAGCCGCTGGGGTCTGCGCGGCACCGAAGACCTGGGCGGCGGCTACGCCGCGATCTTCCGGCTCGAAAGCGGTTTTAACGCTGCGACGGGCGGACTTGGCGGCGGTCTCGCGTTTTCGCGTAATGCCTATGTCGGCTTCAAGTCGGATCAGTATGGCCAGATCACCTTCGGCAAGCAATGGGACGCCACCGTCGACCTGATCGAACCGTATTCGCTCAACGGCAACTACGGCGGCTGGTATTTCGCCCACCCGAACGACATGGACAACCTGGACAACGGCTTCCCTGTCAACAACGCCGTGAAATACGTGAGCCCCGTGCTCGCCGGCTTCCAGTTCGAAGGCCACTACTCGTTTGGCGGCCAGGCGGGCCAGTTCTCGAACAACGCCTCGTATAGCGCGGCGGCAGCCTACACGCTCGGCTCGTTCAGTGCGGGCGTGGGCTACCTGCGCGTGAACAACCCGATCACGGCGGTGGCCGGTTATGGCAGCGGCGGCAGCTTCGTGAATTCGGTGTTCGGCGACGCGCTCGCCAACGCGCGCTACCAGGGCATTCTCTCGGCCGGCGCGTCATACGTGATCGGCAGCCTCAAGCTGATGACGAACTACTCGAACGTGGACTTCTCCTCGGCCACCGGCAGCGGCGACCTGCACTTCCAGAACTTCGAAGTGGCCGGCACCTACGCCGTGACGCCCGCCTTCACGGTGGGCGCGGGCTACACCTACACGGTGGGCCAGGACCACGCCACCGACAACTCGCCGAAGTATCACCAGGTCAACCTGATCGGCCAGTACGCGCTCTCCAAGCGCACGTCGCTCTATGCGATGGGCGTGTACCAGCATGCGGCGGGCTCGGCGGAAAACGCGCAGATCACGGGCTTCAACCCCTCGGGCACCGACAACCAGGCCGTCGCCCGCGTGGGTATCACGCACGCGTTCTAACGTTCTTGACGTAGTCCTTATCAATGTCAATACGCCGGCGCGCATGACCATGCGCCGGCGTGCCTGCATCGCGAGGTTTGCATGCGCCGCCTTCCCTCTTTATCGGCACTGCGTTCATTCGAGGAGGCGAGCCGCACGCTCAGCTTCACCCGGGCAGCGCAAAACCTGCACGTGACCCAGGGGGCGATCAGCCGCCAGATTCGCCTGCTCGAAGACTATCTCGGCACGCCGCTCTTCATGCGGCATCATCACCGGCTCGAAATCACGGCAGCAGGCAAGCGTTTGCTGCCTACGCTCCAGGCCGCGTTCGACAGCATCGCCCACACGCTCGACACGATTCGCGCCGATCCGTCGAACAGCCTGCTCAGTCTGAACGCCGCGCCTACGCTCGCCACGCGCTGGCTCACGCCGCGCCTGCGCGACTTCCAGGTGCGCCACCCCGATCTGCGCATCTCCATCACCAACGAATACGGCCCGCTGCACGGCACGGAGCGCAACGAGGACTGCCAGATCCGCTTCGGCATGGAACCGCTGCCGGGCGGGCAGAGCACACTGCTCATGCGCGAGCGCCATGTACTCGTCGGCTCGGCGCGCGAGTTCTCCGAGGCCCCCGCCGATCCAGATGTGCTGCGCGAGATCCTCGCACGGCATCCGTGGCTCTATATCCTCGATATCGACCGGCGCCTGCTGGTCTGGGAAGCGTGGCTCGAGGCCGCGGCGCTCGACGTGCCGATCGCACCGCGCGGGGAACTGGAGTTCAGCACGCTCGATCAGGTCATACACGCGGCGGTGGCCGGGCTTGGCATTGCCGTTGCCGACCGGCACATGATCGCGCCCGAACTGGCGAACGGCACGCTCGTCCAGCTGAGCGAGGTGGAAGTGGCGGGACCTTCGGGATACTGGCTCGACGTGCGCCCCGAAGTGCAGGACACACTACGCGTTCGCAACTTCAGCAACTGGCTGGTCGAGCGCCACAGCGAGCAACCGGCCAGGCAATGCGCGGCTAGCCCGGGCGCATGACTGGCGTCACCCACCCGGGCCTACGCTGCGCAATGCGTCAATTGGGATCGATTGGCGGGCCAGGCGGCCCCGAATCCACCTGCCTCATCGTGGGCGCGGCGGCCGCGCCCTGCGCCATGTTGCCCGCGCCCTGCGCCGCGATCGAACGCGAGAGGATTGCCCGCGCTTCGCCGCTCGACGAATCGACGGTCAAGGCATGCCCCGCGTTGTGCCAGGCGCACAGCCACCGCCCGTCGCGTGCGCACAGCCGTGCGTAGCCAAGCAACGAATCGCGCTGATCTTCACGCGAAGTCAATTCGGCCTGCATTTGCAGCGCGTTGCCGTTGCCCGGTTGTTCCGCGAGTGCGGCATTGATTGCACTGCGCGCAGGCCCCAGGTTGTTCTTGTCGAGGCTCGCACGCGCGCTTGCCAGATTTCGCGCAACGTCGGCGCGCGCGTAGCTGGCCTTCGCGGCGTTGGCCTTCGCTTCGTTGGCCTTTTCCGCCTTGATCTTCGCGGCAGCGAGTGCGCGTTCATCAGCGCTGCTCTTTCGTGCAGCATTGCCCGGCGGCAGCGTCACCGTATGCACTGCAGCGGTACGCGGCGGCGCTTGCTGCACTTGATGCGGCAGTGGCACCTGAGCGGTCATAGGCGGCGGCGCGCTCACGGCAGGAGGCGGCAACTGGGCGACGGCTACCGGCGGCGCGCTGCGCACCGGATGCAGCACCGATGGCGGCTTCGTGGCCGGCACAGCCGATGGGGTCTTCGGCCCGAGGATCGCTCCCTCGACGACCTGGGCGCCCGGCGCCGGCTCCCGCTCGGCTCGATGCGAAATGATGTACGCGGTCAGCAGGAACGCGATCGACACCACGCTGCCAATGGCATAGAAAGGCAGCCACGAGCGTGGCGCGGCAGGCGCTTCATCGCGCGGTTCGTAATCACTGTCGCGCGCCGCGCCGCCGAAACTGAACGCCGGAGCGTTCCACTCCGTGCGCGCATGGCGTGCGAAACCATCGTGCCATTCGGGCGCGGCGGATTCGCTTGCCGGCGACATGCGCGGGCCAGAGGAAAGCTGCTTCGCGCCGCACTGAGGGCAAATCATCAGTGGCGCATTGAAGCGGGTCCCGCAGTATGGACATCCCCACGGACCAGACGTGGCTCGGCCAGGTTCGTTGAACATTGCAGGCATGGAAGCTTTGACAGGATAGGTTCGGGTTTGCTACCGGCGGCTGGTGCGCGTCACGTCACGGCGGAGGCATCCAGGCGGCACGGATTCGAAGTATTCGCTGTAATCCCTACTGTATTTCGCGGAGCGCGGGAGGGTTGTAACAAATAGTCGTTTTGAATATGAGCTACTTCGCGGCGAAGTTCAACCGGCTTAATCGGCCAGATGGCGGATTTGGACAGGCGGGATTTCGACCCCCGCAGAGGGCTGGAGGGCCATGCCATGATGGCTGCGCCACGCGGGCAAATCTGCCCGGTCGATGGGGACCGACGGCGTGACATCTTGATACAGAAAACGTGTGGCTCATACGCGAAACACAGGCGTTTTCGCAACGCCTCGCGCAAACAGCCGACGAATAGCGCCACGGCAAGCGGACTTACAACGTCCTTGCGCCAGATGACGCCCACCGGCTCGAGCACGCTGCCTCGCGAAAGCGGCGCGCCTCACAGCGTCACGCCTTCAACGCATCCTTGAAAATGCGGCCATCCTTCATGATCAGATTCAGGTTCTGATCGGGGTTGGCCAGCAGCGTCATATCCTGGAGCGGGTCGCCGGCCACGAGCAGCAGATCCGCATACGCGCCCTCTTCCAGCACGCCGAGCTTGTGCGGATACGGATTTCGCTCGCCCGCCAGCGCAAGCAATTGCCCATTCGTGGCCGTGGCCATGCGCAACGCTTCGGCGTTCGAATACCAGCGCGTCATGTGCCCGAGCATCGTGCCCTGGCGCGTCGCCAGCGCCTGGGAGAAGATCAGATCCGTGCCGAACGCGACCTTGAGCCCGTGCTTGCGCGCGAGCTTGTACATGTTGTCGGTCCCGGCGGTCACTTCCAGAAACTTCTCGCGGCTCGACGGCGCCATTGGCGCCACATCCTCTTCGCTCGTAAACGGTTGCGTGCTCAACCAAGTGCCGTTCTTCGCGATGACTTCGGCGGTCCGGTCGTCGATGAGGTGTCCGTGCTCGACGCATTGCGCGCCCGCCGCCACACTGCGCTTCACCGCTTCTGGCGTGTACGCATGCACGAGCACGTAGGTGCCCCAGTCGGCTGCGGTTTCCACCGCCGCTTTCAGTTGCGCCTCGGTGAACGTGAGCATGTCGAGCGGGCTGCGCGGCGTGGAAACGCCGCCGCAACCCACGATCTTGATCTGCGTCGCGCCCATCATGAACTGCTCGCGCACACGCAGGCGCACTTCGTCGGACGAATCGGCGATCGCGGCGGCGCCGGTTCGCTCAATCTCGCTGATCTGGCCGGTGGTGCGCGGCACATCGGTCAGCAGACGAAAGTCGCCGTGCCCGCCCGTCGTGGTGATCATCGCGCCGCAGGGGTAAATACGCGGGCCGCTCAGCATGCCCGCGTCGATAGCCTGCTTCAGGGCGAACGCGGGCCCCCCCACATCGCGAATGGTCGTGAATCCGCGCAACAGCGTGCGCTGTGCCTCCGCGCCCGCGGCCAGGTACACGAAGCTCAGGTCGGATTGCATGATGGCCGCGATCGGGAGCGAGGCGAGCAGCGAATGCCAGTGCATGTCGATGAGGCCCGGCATCATCACCTTGCCGCCGCAGTCGATCACGCGGCCGCCCGACGCGTTCTGCGCGTCGGGCGAGCCCCGGCGCAACTGCGAGATGCGGTTGCCGTCGACCACGAGATACATGCCGTCCTGCAGCGCGGCCGACTTGCCGTCGAACAAGCGGAAGTTCGTGAATGTCGTGGGCTGCGCGGGGGCCGCGGCGCCGGGCTGCTGCGCGCTGCTGAACTCAGGCAAGACCGCGCTCAACAACGATGCACCCATGCCGACCAAAAAACCGCGCCTGGAAAGATCGGCGCTGATGCGGCGATTCGCGAACGCTGCGAGCGCCTTGTCGCACAGGCACGAGGAAACCGGGCCGATTGCGTTGCCGCGGCGGTTGATTCTGGAAGCCATAGATCACCTGAGAGAGTAAGCCACGCATTTATTCTGCATGCCTGACGACATCGTCCTTCGTCAACAGCAACGCCAGCGGCCGTGTGGAGCTGAACGCGGAGAAAATGATCGTGAGCGCCACGGTTCCCGGCACGGCGAGAAAGGCGCCCGGAATGCCCCAGATCGCCGTCCATGCGGCGAGGCTCATGAGAATGACCGCGGGGCTCAGGTTCAACGAGCCCGCCATCAACCACGGGTCGAGCACGTTGCCCATCACGAAGTTGATCGCCGAAAGCGCAATGAGCAGTGTGATCGCTTCGTTCCACTGACCGAATTGAAGCGCGGCGAGCAAGGCGGGAAGCACCACGGAGATGAGCGAGCCCGCATACGGCACGAAGTTGAGCAACACGATGAGAATGGCCAGGAGCGGCGCGAACTCGAGCCCGACCAGATGCATGCAGATCCAGCTGAGAATGCCGAGCACCACGCCGAGCAGCGCTTTCAACGCCAGATACGTGCCGATCTTCGCGTTGATGGCGTCGATCACGGGCTCCATGTCGGCCTTGCCGCGCATGACCGCAGAGAGCTTGCGACGAAAGCGCCCCATCTCGATCATGAAGAACGCCGTGTATAGCAAGACGACGAGCGTCGTGGCCATGAGCGAAGAGAGCGAGCCAAGGAGCGAGGTGAGCAGCGACTGCACGTTGACGGTCGCGAGCAGTTCGCGCCGGAATGCTGCCCACGAAGCCTCGGTTTCCAGATGAAACAGCGCGGTGATCTTGGCGAGCAACGCGAGCAGCGTGGCTTCGTACTTGGGCGCCACGGCGACCATGCGGTCCGTGTCGGAAAGCAGCAGTTCGGTTGCGAGCCACGCGGCCGCGAGGATGAGCGCGGCGGCGCTCCAGTAGCGCACGCCCGCGCGAATGCGCTTGCCCACGTGGGGCACGCGCCGCAGGATGTCGGCGAGCCCGTAGATCACGTACGACGTGATGATCGCGAATGCAATGGGCACCAGCACCGGCCGCCCGATATACAGCACCCATCCCGTGATGACGGCGATGACGACCACGCAGGTGAACGTGACGAGATCCTGTTTCATGGAGATGCTTTGGATGACGAACCACGTTGCGTTGATGAGACGTTTGCAAGCCATCAACGTCCCGCTGTGTTTTATCCGGCCCCAAAAAAAACGTCTTCGGGGCGTGATCGGGCACGACTTCGAAAGACTAGCTGCTTTGCAGAAGACTTGCGCGCTAGCTGGCGAGGATTCCGAACCACGTCGAAACAAGCGCGCCCCAATTTCGTTGCGCGCACATCGACTCGTCGATCGGTCAAAAGATCCTTCTTTCCTTTAAGTCACGTTTAAGCAGCAAAAAGTACCTTACGCCCCACCTTCACCAACCTCTTCGAAGACCATAGCAATGAGTACCATCAAATATCGGCGCCGGGGCCTGATCGCCGGTGTAGCGGTGGCGCTTGCCGGCGCCTGGGTTGTTAGCCATGAGCACGCCAGCGCGGACGAACGCGGCATCATGAAAACGTCGTTGTCGACGCCTGTGCCCAAAACGGACGACGTCAAGGGCACGGCGCCGAACTTCTCGGCGATCGTCGCGCAGTACGGTCCGGCTGTGGTCCATGTCGAAGTCGTCAAGGAAAACCCCGACTCCGAAGACGGCCATTCGGGCGCCCTGGGATCGGGCTTCATCGTGAGCCAGGATGGCTACATCCTGACGAACAATCACGTCGTCGAAGGCGCGGACGACGTGACGGTCAAGCTCACCGACGGCCGCAAGTTCCCCGCACGCGTGATCGGCACCGACAAGGCGGGCGACGTGGCCGTGCTGAAAATCGCCGGTACGGGTTTCCCCACGGTGAAGATCGGCAATCCGGCGAACAGCAAGGTCGGCGACTGGGTCGTTGCAATCGGCTCGCCTTATGGTCTCGACAACACCGTGACCTCGGGCATCATCAGCGCGAAGTCGCGCCAGCTCTCGGAAGACAGCCCGACGCACCTCATCCAGACCGACGTGCCCGTCAATCCGGGCAATTCGGGTGGCCCGCTCTTCAACCTGAACGGCGAAGTCATCGGCATCAATTCGATGATCTATTCGCGCACGGGCGGCTTCCAGGGCCTCTCGTTCGCCATTCCCATCGACGAAGCCATGCACATCAAGGATCAGATCGTGCAAGGCGGCGGCAACGGCAACGGCGGCACGCTGGCCCACAATGCGCGTCCGCGCCTTGGCGTGGCCGTGCGCTCGCTCACCAGCGACGAAGCGCAGCAAGTCGGCGTGGACGGCGGCGTGCTCGTCGTGAAGTCGGGCGGTGCGGCCAAGGCGGCTGGCATCAGCGCCGGCGACGTGATCGTTGCGATCAACGGCATCGAGGTGGAGAACGTCGAGCAGCTGCAAAGCATGATCGCGCGGGCTCGCAGCAACGTGTCGATCGTCGTTGCGCGCGACGGCGAGCAGATGACCGCGAAGGTCGAACTCGCACCGCGCGCCTAAGCGAGGGCGGGCCGGGCGCGCGTTATTTGCGCGCTCACGGCCCATGACTCGCCAGAGCGTCGATGCGCTCGACGATGTACCCGTAGAAGGGGTTCCACGAGAGCCGCGTGAGGAACCCCGCCCCCACCATCAGCGCCCCGGTTTCGCCGCGTACGGATTGGGCGCCCAGGTGGATGCCCATGTCGTCGTCGGGGTCGGGGGTGCGGCCGTACAGCGAGTCGGTCACCGGAAACGGCAGGGCCACGTGTGAAAGCGAATAGACGTCAGGTGGATAGTCGAGCCCCGTGGGTTCGACTTTCGCCGTTGTTTCGTTCGGTGCCGTGCTCGCTTCGACCACTTGCGGCGAGGTGGCGGAGGCGTTGGTCAGCACGGTCAGCCGGTAGCGCAGCGGCGGCACGGGCAAGAGACGGCGCAGCGCGTCGCGCATCGAAGCGCGCAGCAGCGGGCTCCATTGCGCCGTGCGATTGATGTCGAACAGCACAAGCTCGCTGCCATTGGCAGGCAGTTGCGAGTACAACGAACTGATAATCGCGCTCGTGCTGACCGTGGAGTCGAGCACGGACTGGAATGCGAGCGTGGGCGGCAGCGACGCGAGTTTGCCGTTGCGCGCCGCGTCCGCCACTTCCTGCTGGATCTTGCGCGTGACCCGCCATGACTGGCGCGCGCCGTTCACCGGAAACGAGTTGTACTTGAACGGATTGAATTCCGGCACGATGTCGAGCCACGCGGCTTTTGCAAATGCAGGCAGGATCGCGGGCAAGGCCGCAAGCCCCGCAAAGCGCGCGAAGGCCGTAACGCCGATCATCGGCGAAAGCAGGATCAGGCGATCCGCTTTCGGCAGGCTCGGGTCGTCCAGCACTTCGAGCGAGTATTGCAGCGCGAGTGCGCCGCCGTTCGAATAACCCACGATATGCAGCGGCGCAGGCGCCGGCACGAGCCGCCGCGCTTCGCGCACGGCCAGACGCGTGGCCGCTTCCCAATCTTCCGCCGTCACCTCGGTCAGACCCGCTGGCACGGTGCCGTGCCCCGGCAAGCGCACCCCCACCACGGCGAAGCCATCTTGCTGATAACGCTGCGCGATGTGCCGCAGGCTGTATGGCGAATCGGTCAGCCCGTGCAGCATCACGGCCACGCCGCGCGGCGCGCCCTGAGGCATGAGCGTGAACGAACGGTTCCAGTCGGCGCGAAAGTGGCCCGGATAAATCGGGCTGCCCGAGAAATAGCGGTTAGCGGGAACGCGTTCGTCCGCCGGTAGTTTGTCGGTCACGTTCTTCCTGACCGAGTCGAACACGCGGTTCTCGTTCGCGATGTATTGCTCCCACGTCGCGTGATCGATCTCGTGCGCGTGCATGTCTTCCGGGACATACGTGTGCCACAGGCTCAACGGCGCCTTGCGCTGCGCGTCGTACAGGCGCACGCCGGCAATGCACACGAATGCGATCAGCACGAACAGGAGAAGCCGCTTGATCCAGCGAAAAGCCCACGTTCTCGTCAAGAAGTTCGCCATGTCCGGTCAATGCCTCGCGAACGGGTGGCCGGCCGTTCTTCGCGCTAGCGCGGGTAAACCGGCCAGATGAGCGGTACCAGCAATACGGTGATCACGAGCGCCCCGAGGGCGGCGGGCGAGCCCACCTTGAAAAAATCCCGGAACCGATAACCGCCCGCCGTGCTGACGAGCGCATTCACAGGGGTCGATATCGGCGACATATAGGCTGCGGACGCGGCAACGGCCGTCGTCATCGCGAACGGATACGGCGACGCATGCAGGTGCGCCGCCATCGCGAGCACCACGGGCGCCATCAGCACCGCGGTCGCCGTGCCGGAAATCACGGTGCCGATCACGAGCGTGAGCAGAAATACGGCGCCCAGCAGTCCATGCGCCCCCCAGTTGCCGGCCACGCGCAGCACGGCGTCGGCGGCAATGTCGATGCCGCCCGTGCGTTGCAGCGCGATGGAAAACGGCAGCATGCCCACGATCAGCACGAGGCTGCGCCAGTGAATCGCGCGATACGCGCTGTCGAGACTCACGCAGCCGAACGCGCCCATCAAGAGACAGCCGATCAGGCCCGCGAGCACGTTCGGCACGCGCGGCGTGAGCATCATCGCGATGACGAGCGCCATGATGGCGAGCGCGTGCAGCGCCTTGTGCGGCACGGGCACGTAGGCGTCGCTTTCGACCGGCATGGCGAGACACACGATATCGCGCTCGACCGACTGCATCGAAAAAATGTCGATCCACGGCCCCACCACCAGCAGCGTGTCGCCCACTTTCAGCCGTGTGGCCTGCAGATCCTGCTCGAGCGCGGCGTCGGCGCGGCGCAGGCCGACGACCGTCACGCCGTGGCGGCGCAGCGCGGCGGAACTGCGCGCGACGTTGCCCACGAGCGAGGAGTCCGGCGGCACGATGACCTCGGCCATGCCCACGTCGTGGGTCTGGTCCGTGAAGTACGCGCCCGACATGTGGCGCACCGCGAGCGCATAGCGCCCGCAAAACGCCTTGACGTCGAAGCTCGCGGACTCCACGTCGAGCAGCAGCACGTCGCCGGGCGCGATGCTGCTGTCCGCAGTCGCGGGCAGCACCGTTGCGCCCATGCGCGCGCGCCGCTCGATCGCAACGACATGCGCCACGGGGTCGTCATCGAGCCCGGTGTGCCCGAGCGTTTGCCCGACGAGCGGGGAACCCGCGCCCACCTCCAGGCGAAATGCGCGCCCTTCGAGCGAATAGCGCGCAACCCAGTCGTTCAGCGACGGGCGCGTGCTCGCCTCCGCGCCGCCGGTGCCGTTCAGAAAGCGCCTTGCGAACAGCATCCAGGCAATGCTCGCCGCGAGAATCGGCAGGCCCAGCGGCGTGATGCCGAAAAAGCTGAAGCCCGGGTAGCCGTGATAGACGAGCGCGCTGTTGATGACGAGATTCGGCGTGGTGGCGACGAGCGTGAGCATGCCGCTCGTGAGCGCGGCCATGCTGACCGGCATGAGCATGCGTGCGCGCGACACGCGCGACTGCCGCGCAATGCGAATGACGATGGGAATGAAGATCGCCACGACGGCCGTCGAACTCATGACCGAGCCCATGACGCCCACCACGACCATGATCAGCACGACGAGGCGGCGCTCGTTGGAGCCGCCGCGCGCAATCAGGTAGTCGCCCACGCGCTGGGCCACGCCCGTGCGCGCGAGCCCGTCGCCGAGCACGAAAAGGGCCGCGATGAGCACGATGTTCGGATCGGAGAAACCGGCCAGCGCCTCGTTGACGGTCACGATGCCCGAGAGCGACAGCGCGACGATCATGATGAGCCCCACCGCGTCCGAGCGGGGCCGGCCGATCAGGAACATCGCGATCGCGCTGGCCAGACAGGCAACGGTCATCAAAAGGTCGGTAGACATGATTTCGGTTTGCCTGGTCGATGTACCGCTCAACGGGCCTTTGAAACCACTGCTACCGCAAATAGTGCCGGATTTTGAAAACTTACGTTTCAGCGCGGCCTTGGGTCATGCCCGGGGCGCGGCCGGTTTGATGGCATGTTTGTGAACGTTTTCGGCCTTCACGCTTCCAGCAGGGAAACGCGGTTGCGCCCCTGGTGCTTGGCCCGGTACATGGCCTGATCGGCCTGCTCCAGCAGCGAGCGCGCCAGCACCTCGGGGCTCGCGGCGAGCGCGTTCATCCGATACGCCGCCACGCCGATCGACACGCTGAGCGCAATGCGCTCGCCCTCGTCGTCGAGCACTTCGAGCGCCTCGACCGCATGCCGGATACGCTCCGCAACCGCCAGCGCGTCGGGCAACTCGCACATCAGCAGCGCGACGAACTCTTCGCCGCCGTAGCGCGATACCGTATCCCCCACGCGCACCTGCTGCTTCAGGCACGTGCCGATGGCGCCCAGCGCGAGATCGCCGGTTGCGTGGCCGTGCGTGTCGTTGATCTGCTTGAAATGATCGATGTCGATGAAGAGGCACGACATGGGCGCGGCGTGCGAGCTCGCGCGTCGAATCTCGTGATGCAGGCGCTCGTCGAAATAGCGGCGGTTCGAGAGGCCGGTGAGCGGGTCGGTCACGCCCGTCTTGCGCAAATGCTCGCGGTGGGCGACGTTGTCGAGACTCGCCGCCGCCACGCTGCTGAAGCGCATGAGCAGGTCGGTGCCCATGCTGGCGTCGAAGCGCGCGGGGTCATCGCTTGCGAGGCACAGGTAGCCGAGCACCTGAGTGCGGTTAAGGAGCGGCAGCACGATTGCGCTGCCGGTCGCTGTCTGTGCCGTCTGCGCCGCCCGCGCCGCTCGCGCGCCGAAAAAGGTCTCGCTCACCGCGGGCTCGAGATCGCTCATTTCGCTCACGCGGCCCAGCCACGGCTGGTTGCCCGCGCACAGACGCGACAGCGCGAGGCCGCCCTGAAACCCGGACCGCAGGTTCGCTTCGAGGTCGGCGCGCCCGCAGTCGGTTTCGAGCAGGTCGCGCAGGAGCGGCGTGCGGGCATCGAGCCAGATGCCGGACGAAGCGAGCCGGAACACCTCAGGCAGATAGACGAATATCCCTTCGAGAAAGGCGCACCAGTCGTGCGCGCCGATCAGGCGCAGTTCCACGTCCTGGAAGGACTTCGACGCGCGCTCGTTCCGCTGGACGGTTTCGATAAGCGCAGCAAGATCCAGTGAAGGCTGAGTCCCGGGATGTGTCACGATGCATCGAGAATATTCCGAAGCCTGCTATTACGGCAGCTTGGGGCCAGACTTGAGGCCGCATTTCACCTGCCGGACCAGGGAGAAAAAGAAAAGGCCGCTGCCCGTGAGGGCCGCGGCCTTGCTTACGGCGAGAGGCTGCTGTTATTTGGCGGCCGGCGACGCTGTGGTCGGGGTCGCCAGCGTATTGTTGCTAGGCCCGCCCGGGACCGCCGCCGCGCCATTGTTCGCGCTATTCGGCGACGCAGCGCTCATGCCGCTGTCCGAGCTGGTGGCGCCTGGGGTGCCGTAGCCGCTCGTTGCGTTGTTATTGGCGGCGGCGGGCGATACAACGCTCGGGGTTGCCAGCGTATTGTTGGCCTGTGCATACGCACCGGCCGACAGCGTGAGTGCGGCGACACCCGCGATGAATGTGCTGATTGTTCTGCTCATGACTCGCTCCTCCTATGATTGGACTGGAATTCCGGCACAAACGATCCACTCCTTTATCTCCTTAGCGGTCGTTATATGCGCGGCTCGCGGCGATCAAAATCGCGTAACTGTTCGCAGCGGTATGCGTATAACAAACCACTACCAGTTGATATCAAGTTTAGGAAAGCGATGGCAGATTATTAAGCGCATTGCACGCAACGATTTATTTCGCTTTTTGGCATTAGAGGTAATGGATTCGGGTCGCCAATCCTCTGGGCGCACGATTGCCGTATTAAGGGGAATTTCCTGTAAATCGGCTCGGAACGGATATTCGACGGGCCTCAACGCGTGCAAGGGTCCGTACATCCGCAATGATTCGCGTTTTGGCCAGTCAGGCAGGCATTGACAAGCAGCCCTTTGGCACGCTGATTGAAATCCGGTTCAGCGATAAATGCCGACTTTTGCGAAACGTTGTTTTCGCAACGGCGTTTCGAAAAATCGTTGCATACGCATCGAGGTCGTCTGTCGTTTCCGCATTGGCATGCGGTCCGCGGCGGGCCGGCAAAGCACAGCCAAAGCGCGAGAGAACCCACCGGGCGCGAGAAGAGCGCGTCTGGCGCGCTTCGCGATATGAAACCTTCAGCAGGAGCCCGGAGACTCGTCTCCGGGTATCGGCGCATGCGCCCGGGCGGGCGCATGGCGATGGCGAGGAACGATCAGGACTCGTTCGGGCGGATCGTCAGCGCGTTCTTGACCGACGTTACGCCTTGCACGCCCTTGGCGACTTCGGTGGCGTGGTCGATCTGCGCCGACTCGGGCACCGAGCCCTGCAGCACCACGGCGCCGTCACGTGCGCGCACGGTGATACGGGCAACGTCGATCTTCTTGTCCTTGGCGAGCGCCGTGCGAACCTTGCGGCTGAGCGCCCGGTTAGCGGCCTTCTCCTGCTTCGTTTGCGCGTGCGACGGGCTGGCCTGCTGGGCAGCGGCGGCCGCGCCGCTCGCTGCGTCGTCCTGCGCATAGGCGTGCAGGGACGCAGCCACGAGAGCCGTCGCCGCGGCCAGCTTGAATACTTGAAGAGCCTTCATGCAGTTTCTCCTGTTGTCACAGTCTTGTTGTGGGCCCACGAACGAGCCGGTGCACTACCCCATCCACTACTCAGCATTCGCGCGTCAAACGCGAGCACGCGCCAGATTATAGGAATGTAATGTGCGGTGCAGGGCGGGAAAATGCGGCTCCATCACTAGCTTGATATCGATCCCATCATGGAGTAGGCACACCGTTTGTAGCCATGAACTCATGGTCACATCGCCCCCAACTCCAATCGGGTCCGTCAACCATGAAATGGCTTCGACGCGCTGTTTTACGGATGTGGGAGAAATAGAGCGCCTATCCAGGAGCGCGTGCGCGAAAAAAGTCTGCCTGGCGTCGCATAATTGCGACGCCGGTTCTCGCGGCGCATGAGCACGACAGCAGGCTTTCTCTTGCATCGCGTGGCGCCCCGCTGCGTTCATGCAGCCATCCCTTCCCGCTCGAGCCACGCACGGAACAGCGCGACCCATTCATCGCCGGACTTCTCGTGCGCAACGTAAGTGCAATAGCTGCGCGACGGCAGGCGCGGAGCCGCGAACGGCGCGACGAGCCGGCCAGCAGCGAGATCGTCGGCCACCAGCGCGGTCGGCCCCATCGCAATGCCGATTCCGTCGATCGCTGCCTGCAAGGTCAGATAGAAGTGGTCGAACGTCAAAGCGGCCGCCGGCCTCAGTTCGGCAATCTGCGCGCTCGCCAGCCAGTCGGGCCAAAGCCGCGGAAGACTCGAGGTATGCAGCAACGTGTGGTCTCGCAAGTCGCGAGGCGTGCGCAGCGGCACGCGCTGCAAAAGCGCAGGACTACACACCGGAAGCCGCTCCTCACACAAGAAAGGCCGCATTGAATAGCCGTAGAACGTGTCGGGACCGCCGCGGATGACGATGTCGTAGTCATCGTTCAGACTCTCTAACGGCTCGTTCGACGTTTCCACCTTGACGTGCACGTCGGGGTGCCCGGCGCGGAACGTTGCCAGCCTCGGCACCAGCCAGCGCAATGTAAATGTCGCGGGCGCGTTCACGGACAGCGTGCGGGAGACCGTTCGCGGCACGCCGTATCGCGCGGTTGCCTGCGCGAGCCGTTCGAACAAAGGGCCGATTTCCTCCAGATATGCCTTTGCCGCCGCAGTGAGCGCCACACGCCGGTTGTGCCGTTCAAACAGCGACGCGCCAAGCCACTCCTCCAGCAAGCGTACCTGCTGGCTCACCGCCCCTGGCGTCACGTGCAACTCCGCGGCGGCTTCCTTGAAGCTGCCGAGCCGGCCTGCGGCCTCGAAGGCTCGCAGGGCATTGAGCGGGGGTAACACCGGCTTCATTCGAAATAGTTTATCTAACGTGAACGAGCAATTTATCTGGTTTGCCGGTCCATCACAAGATAGATATCCTGCCAGTGAAAATCACTCATGAAACCCGACCCGCGCGCTCATGCTCAGCTATACCGGCGGTATCGTGCTCTTCGCAGCGCTCCTCCACGCAAGCTGGAACGCGATGCTTCACGGCAACCGCGACCGGTTTTTTTCCATGACGTGGATGAGCATCGCCATCGCGGCGGTCGCCACGCTCGTCGTCCTGTCCACGCCCTGGCCGGCTAGCGCCGCCTGGCCGTACATTGCCGCGTCGGGGCTCGTGCATATCTTCTACAACGTGAGCCTCGTGCGGTCGTATCGGCGCAGCGATCTGGCGTTGGCGTATCCGATTGCGCGAGGCTCGTCGCCGCTGCTCGTCACGCTCGGCGCGGCGCTCTTTGCACACGAAGCGATCGGCCTCTTGCACGTACTCGGGATCTTGATGATTTCGGGAGGCATCATCGCGATCGCGCTGCAGGGGCGCCGCGTGCCTCGCGCGGGTGCGCTGGCCGCGTTGACGACCGGCGCGACGATCGCGCTCTATACCGTGATCGACGGCATGGGTGTGCGCTTGTCCGACGGCCAACCGCTCAGTTACACCGCATGGATGTTCCTGTTCTACTGGGCGATGCCGGTGCTGTTCGTCGCTGCGCGCGGGTTCGCGCCGTTATGGACGCCGGTGCGTGACGAGCCATTGTCGATCGCCTCGTCGCTGGCCGGCGGCCTCGTGTCCATCGCGGCCTATGGCATCGTGATCTGGGCGCTGCAGTCAGGCGCGATGGGCGCGGTGTCGGCGCTGCGCGAGACCAGCGTGGTGTTCGCGGTGCTGATCGGGCGACTGTTTTTGCGGGAAACGGTGAGCGCAGCGCGCTGGCTCGCCTGCGTGGTTGTCGCGGCCGGTGCGGTTTGTCTTGGGCTTTGACGGGGCCTTGAGCGCGTTATTTTGAGGAAACGCTTCAATCTTTCCTGCGCGACCGTAGCGGGCTGGAGCGGGTTAAAGGGTAACAAGCGCAATGACCAGTTGATGCGCCATAGCGCTGGCCCGACAACCGTTTGGGTAGACGACTGCGTCCTCCGCGACTACAGAAAGCGATCCCCCGGCTTCGGCACACGCTTCCCCTAACTTGCCCGGATGGCGATGCGTTTCCTGGGTACCTGGGTCCCTGGAATCGTGCATAGCAAGGTGTCCATAGCTTCGGTCGCGTATTCGAGCACAACACGGCCATCGGCTTCCACCACAGGTAGCGGCCGCGCCGAAAAGTCGAGCCAACGCACATCCACACGCCCCTGGAGCGATCTCCGCTTCCGCCTGACATGCTCGTGAAGCGTGTTCCGCTGCGCCGGAGTCAGTCCATATTCGCCCTGCGTGCCAAAGCCGCTTCCACGCGGAATAAACGGAAGAATATTGAGTTGCCGTACGCGCTCGGCTACGCAGAAGTCTGCCATCCAGTCGACCACCCATTCGCCGTCAGCCACGATCGTCGTTTGTATCGCCGTCGGAATTCCCTCATCGAGCAGACGGCGCACATGTCCGATTGCCAGATCGAACGCCGCGCGCCCGACCAGTGCGTCGTGCCGCGCACGATCGCCATGCAGGCTCACTCTGACGCGCGTGCCTGCCATGCGCAAAGCGGGCAACAGCGCCTCAGGCAAGGCGATACCGTTTGTCGTGAGCCTCGAACCCGAGCCGCGAGCAGCGACATACGCGAGCAGTTCCGGCAGTGCCGGATGAATGGTCGGCTCGCCGCCGCAGAAGTGAATAACCCGCACGCCCTGTTCGGCCAGCCAGTCGAGACGCTGCATGAGCACAGATGAAGGCGGATGCGCGCCATCGGGCGGAGCGAGGCAGAAGCCGCAACGCGCATTGCAGTAGCGCGTGACCCTGAAGCAGATCATGGACGGCAGGTGCAGGTTCATGGCGATGGATCACCGAGTCGGCGCTCAGCGCTCGCGGCTCTCTCTGAGCATGTTGCAAAACAGTGCGCCCTGCTCGAGCGCATCGTCAAGTGCAACATGGCGATGCGGCACGTCGTCAAACCAGCGCTTGGGCATCGCGCTCTTCGTGCTGCGGCGATACTCCCTGCGCAGAAGCATCATGGCCATGGTCTTGATGTCGAGCGCGGAAAAGCTGAAAGGACTTCGCCCCACAAACCGCATCATGTACCAGTACACGAACATAAAATCAAAGGCTGCCGGATATCCGACGAACACGGGTAGCCCCGGTAGCGACTCGAGCCACGCGACATACTCGGTCATCGCTGATTGCGGGGGCTGCTGATTCGTCCGCGATGCTTCCCAGGCCTCGGGATGTTCGCGCCACCACGCGAGCGTGTCGGGATGGCCGCTCGCACCTGGTAGCAATTCGAGGTTGGCAGAAAACGTGCCATGCAGCACCTTGTCGGCGCCGTATGCCGCCGACGCGAAACTCAACATCGAATGCGGCCCGGGAATTGGACCGTCGACCTCGACGTCGGTGCTGACATAGACTTCGGTTCTGGTTTTGCCGCTCATCGGATGCTTGTCTCATTGGTGTCTGCAACATGATCGCGCAACCAGCGCGCGACGGTAGCGCTCCCGCGCTTGGCGAGCGCGGTGTTCCAGTCTTTGCAGCGCGGCGGCGGCAATAAACGTGAGATGCTCGATTGAGCAAGCAACTGCGCATAGCGCGCCGCCTCACGATCGCCTGGCGCGTTCGCGTCGAAGCCCAGCCACACTGCGCGCTGCGCGCAGACCTGCGGCAACCACGAAGCCCAGCGGCCGATGGTGGCGACGCTGGGCCATCCGCATGTGGCGAGCGAAAGCGCATCGAAGATGCCTTCGACCAGAATGAGGTGTCTCGCATGCCAGCCTTCGCCAACGTTGGCCACGCCGCCACCGCGACCGACCGTCAGCATCTTGTTTTGGCCGCGCAAGGTCGTAAGATAGCGGCCGTGAACCGCAGTGAGCGCACCCTCGCAGTCATACAAGCCGATCAGGACCGCGGCGCGGCCGTCCCAGTCGGGATCGAAGCGCATGCCGGCCGCGTCGGCGACGGCGAGCGGAATGCCGCGACGCTCGACGTATGCCTCGCCCGGCGTGGCGGCGAGCGGCGCAGCTCGCGCAATGCGCTCGTCCGGTAAATCACCGGAGCGCGGCATCCGCAGGCTATCGACGAATCCAGACTGGGCCATGTGCGTTGGCGTGCCACTGCCCACGTGCAAACGGCTCCGGCCGCTCTCTTGATTGGGTCGCATACAGCGTTCGACCAAATGCACCACTATGCATTTAACGAATTCCGATACACGTCTTGCGTCTTGATGTATCAGTGTATGCGCACGAGGCTGCTCTTGCCACAAAGCCTTGTCGGATTGACCGCCTCACAGAGGCTGCCAAACATATGTTCGCATCGCCAACAAACGACCGTTCAACTCGCCGCTGGAGACGCGAATCCATCCTGGAGCGAGTCGGACTGGCTCGACAAGGTGCACGGAAGAACACCGATGCCACAGAAGGGCTGCTCCATCGCGGCGATGTGTGCGTCAGCTTGCAGCATGCGGATGATTGCGCCCGAACCCGTTGATCCAGGCGGTGAGGAAATCAACACAGCGCTTGACGCCCTGACCACCTGGCGCGAAATGACTGAACGTTCCAACACCATGCTCGATGAGGAACGCATCACGCTCGAGATGTGGTAGATCCGGCGCGGCGGGCAGCAATAGCGCGCAGAAGTCCGCACGCTGAAGATCGACACGAAGCGAGTCATGGTAGATGTGCGCGGATTCCATCGCTTCGAGCACGTTCTCGCGGTACCTTCGATATTTGGCGTCCAGCACCAGAAATGAACATGCGCCTTCTCCCCTGAGCACAAATACGATGTCAGGAATACGCGAACGCGACAAACTCCACCCCTGCCGGCCGGCCTCCGGGTAGCTCGACCGGAAGTTCGCCTGAAAGTGCGCCTCGAGCAACCTGCCGTCCGCAAGCGTCAACTCATAGGACTCGGCAGCACTCACGATACCTGAGCGCAAGATCCGCCATGCAGACTAGCCTACTGATTGCGCGACCCTGCCAAGCAAATGGGCGAAGCACCATGTTTCATACACGCCCCAAGTCGGACTGACATACAGCGGGCTCTGATCGTTCGTGCCATCCACGCCTCGCAGCAAAGCCCGGTTGCCTTGTCGATACGCGCTGCTGTAGAGGGGCTGTGCCGAGATTTGCGTCAGGCTGGCGGCCGACGTTTCCAACCGCGAAGCGCTGGAAAACGGCTCCTGTGCCAATAGCGGCTTCAGTTCTCGTAACAATCCGGAAAGAAAGCGGACTCGTCGTGGCCGTCGAAGCTGTTGCTCTGCTATGTCACCCTCCAGCCGGCTATCCTGCACTGAGTCCAGAAGGTCGGTAATGCGCGTTTCCAGTCGAATGGCGAGCGCTTTCAGTGCGCGATTGGCGGGTGTGTCGAAAGTCTGCACGGCCGTTGGCGTGGCGACCTGCAGAGAATCGAGAGGCGCGGTGTCGACAGCTCGTCTCGCGACGACCGCGGCGATGCGCGGCTCGCGCAGCGCAAGTGGATGAAGACGTTTCGCGCGCGAAAGAGGAATCCGGTGCTCGCCATAAAGTATCGAGCGGTGCGGCATGCGACAAATCGCGCGAAGACTTCGGAGGAAACCGGGCGCATAGCGCTTCAGCCGGGCCAGTAGAACCAGCCGTTCGAATGCATGCGTGCCAAACTCGCTTCCAAATGTCGTCGTGGCACTCGAGATTCCGAGCAGGAGCGCCGCCCGGAACGCGCGAATCTCATCGATCATCGCATCGAACTGCTCATCAATCATCTTGCTGATCGACGGTCCGACAACGGCATGGAAAGCAATTTCATTGTCCTGATCAATCGCCACGACGATTTCGACGCGTCCCGCGAAGAATGTCGGCGTCCACGCGAACCGGCCGTGCTCGTCTTGCCGAACCTCCACGTCATCGATGAACAATCTCGCGTGCCGCGCATTCACAATTTCAATCTGACATGGTTCGCATTCCCGCAGTCCGACGATGAGAGACCCTGCTGCATAGGTCGCCGTGGGCGTCTGGTCGCCAGGCAAAGAAACTTTCAGGAGCACACCGTTGGACTGCGCATCTTCGAAGCTCATCGCCAGAATCTGGCCGTGCCAGTCTCTTTCAGATCGACCAACAGTGCAGCAACCTTGTTCGCACAACGCTTCAGATCCTTCTTGAGCAGCGCCGCTTGCGTCGACGTGAGGGCCTGATGAAATCTCTCGGTGCTCTCGCCTCGCAGCTTTGGCAGGACTCTCGCGTAGATGACCGCGTCGAGCGCATCGCGCTCCGCCGCACCGGCCTCGATAGCGAGCTTCATATAACTGAGCACGTCCTCGATGGTGCGCCAGCCAAAGTGCAGCCGGACAGGGGCGAGCGCTTCACTCAGCTCCGCAAGCAGTTCGCGCAAGGAGTTCTGCAAGCCCGAAGACAATTCGAATCGATTCCAGCCCGGAAAGGCATCGACACTGATGTTCCAGAATTCCAGTGTGAATGCACGGTCTAGCACTTTGTCCGATAGGCCATGCGTGGTCTCGTCCATGTTCAGCGTTCCGATAACCGCGAGATTGGCAGGATATTGGATACGTTGTGGCACATCCGTTGCATCCTCAGGCAATTCGTGCAGATCGATCCAACCACGTGTCTCCATGGCGGACAGAAGCGGCGCGAGGTACTGCTCCGGATGCGACAGATTCAATTCGTCGAGTATGACCACATAGGGCCGCTCAGGGTCCTGTGCGGCGCGCAGGAACAGTTCCAGAAAGGGGGCCGAACAGTACTGTTGGCTCAGGGGGCTAACGTAGCCGAAAAGTGGCGTTGGATCGAACCAGCCCGGTTGAACCGGGATGACACGGACGCGCTCCGATTGCGCGTCTTCGCCTCCGCATAGTGCCGCACCATAGTTCAATGCGAGCTGGGTTTTTCCGGAGCCGGAGATTCCAGTTAGTACGGCGAAGTGCCGTACGGGATGAGACCAAAGCCCGACGTGAAGTTGACGAACGAGATCGTTCGGAAACAGAAACTTCCCACCGTTGATCGTTTCCAGCGTCAGTGCGATCTCGGCAAAAGCTGGGACTTTCACTACGGCGCCAGTAGTCTCGAGCATCGGCGTTACCGGCGCTGAAGCGAGCGACAGCGATTCGAGGGGCCAAGTGATCTTGCCAGCCCACACGTTCCCTCGTTCCGTCAGCACACACCTGTTCGAAGCATCCTGCGCGACGACATCGAGGCTGACAAGCCAGGCGATGATCGAGCGCGGCATAAAGTCCGAAGTCCAGCCCGGATTGACGTGCTTGACGGTCTTGACCAGATCCACGAGTGGCAAGGGACCTTCCTGAAGCGCCTTGATAGCATGGTCTATGCCGAGAATACGCGTGAGCAGATGATCGACGAACTCGTCGGGGTCGCGCGTGTCGAGCAGATTGAAACCACGCCGGTTCAGGCGGTATTCGTTCCCCTCACGGACACAAAGATCAAATTCCCGGGTAATCGTGCTGATGGTCGTACTGACGCTGCTTTCCGATAAGTTGGCATTGCTGCGCCTGACTTCGTCGGCCAGTTCCTCTCTGGTCAGGCCGTCCTTCAAGATCTGGACGAATTCGAGCAACGTGCCAAAGTAGCCCTTGAGCGCAGTTAGTCCCTTGCGCCGCAGTGGTGCCGGCAGCGGCCGCAGACTGGTCGAAGTCGGAGTGGAATCTCCCGAAGAAGCATTCGTCTCGGTTTGCGCATCGTCGGCTATGTGTTGATACAAGTACCACGGCAATGACAAGCGCTCGAGATCGCCATCGGTCTTGTTGGGATCGATCGGACCGAGCACTTCGTCTATGCGCCGTCTGATGGTGAGATGCGCGTGAATGGCATGATCGCTCGACGCTCCGCCCATCGAACGATGAAGGACCTTGAGGGCCCCCGTATCCGCGACTGTTGTTAAATGCTGCGGGAAACGTGCGCACAACACTCGATTGAGTTTGAGACGGGCGACGCGACCGCACTTCTCGCCCAAGCGTTGCTCCAGTTCCCCGTACAACGCGGTCAGATGCGTCTCGATCTGAGCGTCGTCCGAGGGGAGCGCAGCGCTGTAGGCGTGGCTGAACCATTCGCGAAACGCTGAATCCTCGAGCGCGGGCCCCACTTTGACACTACCCATGCCCGTCGCCGAAACGGACTCGTCGCTCCAGAGGGCTTCGAGAAAATCTTTATCGGAAAAGTCAGCCGTCGTCGCCGCGGCGACTCTTGCCAGGTGCGCGCGAAGGCGCGGATACCACGCCTTCGCCTCGCTCGCCGACTCCGCCAGCGTTGCGGCAATTGCTTCTGTCAGCGCCTCGTCGGAACTTAGGTCCTGTGTTTTTTCTCTCATATCGAAAGCCTGCAATCTTGCGTTGGGCTGACGTGCTCGAAGGCACCGGGGTCGAAGTGTGCATGCTATCCCGAAGAGGGCGGTCGCGCGCGGCACCTCGCTGTCATATCTACCCTGATACCAGAATCGATGTTGCGGTGATAGGCCGATCAGACGGCAGCCGGTCATGAGCGGTCATCGGAAAGTATTTGCCGAAGCAGTCATTCGGCAGTGTTGACCTGCGCAAACAATAGACGCTAGGATTAACGCTATGCCTATTCTCAGCCACTTCCTCTCTTTGCTGGTTCACGCATGTTGTCAGGACATGCCAGGAGGGCGCTGCGTCTAGCGATCTAGCGACACGTTGAATCAATCGCCTTCTGGCCGCCCGTTGAGAAACCGGCGGCCTTTTGTTTTGTCCCAATCCTTTCTGGACGGAGAATTCGATGCCGCTCGTGCTATATGACACCTGGTCGCGCACGGTGCGCCCGTTCAAATCAATCCATGCCGGCACAGTTGGTATGTATTGCTGCGGCCCCACCGTCTATGACTATGCCCATATCGGCAATCTGAGAACCTATGTGTTCGAGGACCTCCTGCGCCGCACGCTGATTCGCAACGGATATGAGGTTCGGCATGTCGTCAATATCACCGACGTCGGGCATTTGACTTCGGATGCTGACGAAGGCGAAGACAAAATGGAAAAAGGCAGCCGGCGTGCCGGAGAGTCTGCGTGGGTCATCGCGCGGCGCTACACCGACGCCTTCGTCACGGACTGGCGAGCGCTTCACCTGTTGGAGCCGACTGTTTGGTGCCGCGCGACCGATCACATCGCGGAACAGATCGAGTTCATCGGCGAACTCGAACGGGCGGGCTACGTGTATCGGACCGGTGACGGTTTGTATTTCGACACCAGCAAGCAGGACGATTATGGCTTCCTGGCCCGGCTCGATCGCACCGGCCTTCAGGCAGGCAAGCGCGTCGCAGTGGGCAGCAAGAAGAGCAATACGGATTTCGCATTGTGGAAGTTTGCTCCGGCTGGCACCACGCGCCAGATGGAATGGGATAGCCCATGGGGCCGGGGATTTCCAGGCTGGCATATCGAGTGCTCGGCCATGGCGGCGAAATACCTTGGCAACTGGTTCGATCTTCACTGCGGCGGTGAAGACCATATTGCAGTCCATCATAGCAATGAGATTGCGCAGACTCAGGCGGCACGCGGTACGCGGCTCGCGAACTTCTGGATGCACGGACACTTTCTGACGCTTGATGCCAACGCAAAGATGTCCAAGTCGAGCGGCGACTTCATTCGTCTCCAGACCCTGCGTAGCGGCAATATTGATCCGGTCGCGTTTCGTTACCTGTGCCTGACAGCCCACTACCGAAGCAAGCTGCATTTCAGCTGGGCGTCGCTTGATGCGGCGCAGACGGCTTTGAACCGGCTGAGGCACCTCTATTCGAGCTGGCCGGAAGGGGGGCGTGTCGACCCTGACTTCGCCGCACGCTTCGACGCTGAAGTGAACGAAGACCTGAATCTGCCGCGGGCGCTGGCCGTGCTGTGGCAACTCGTCAAGCGTCCTCTGCCCCCCGCGATCTTGCGAGCCACCGTGGACAGCTTCGATTCGGTGCTAGGTCTCGGGCTTCGCAACTGGAAGCCGCTTGTGTCTGATATTCCGGAAGACGTCCGGGCCTTGCTTGGCGAGCGCGAGCAGGCCAGAGCGGTAAGGGACTGGGCAAAATCCGATGCAATGCGGGACGCGTTGAACGCGCGGGGCTGGCGAGTCGAGGACAGCAAAGAAGGGCAGCGCCTAATCGGAATCCCCGCAGACTCGGCAGATATCAGGCACGATTGATGACTGAATTGGCGTCATCTGAGCGTCTGGTCTGCATAGGGATCGGCTGACCGCCTGAGGTCGAACAGAGCCTCCGCTGAAGCCCGCAAAAGAAAACCGCCGCGCAATCGCGCGGCGGCCTCCACCAAAAACCTGCCAGACGTGGCAACGGCGCAGAAAATCAGCCAAGCCCGCCCATCATCAGGTACTTCGTTTCAAGGTACTCATCGAGCCCGTACTTCGAGCCTTCGCGCCCGAGCCCCGACTCCTTCACGCCGCCAAACGGCGCGACTTCCGTCGAGAGAATGCCTTCGTTGATGCCCACCATGCCGCTTTCCAGCGCGCCCGCGACGCGCCACACGCGCCCAATATCGCGCGCATAGAAGTACGCGGAAAGCCCGAACTCCGTATCGTTCGCCGCCTGGATCGCTTCCTCTTCGGTCTCGAAGCGGAACACCGCCGCCACGGGCCCGAACGTCTCCTCATGCGCGAGCATCATGCCGCCGTGCGCGCCCGTAATGACCGTGGGCTCGTAAAACGTGCCGCCCAGCGCATGCGCGCGGCCGCCGCACACAATGGCGCCGCCCTTCTCGAGCGCGTCGCTCACGTGCGCCTCGACCTTGCGCAGCGCGGCGCCGTTGATGAGCGGCCCTTGTGTGGCGCCGGGCTCCATGCCGCCCGCCACACGCAGCGCGCGCACCGCCTTCACGAGTTTCTCGACAAACGCGTCGTGCACGCCGGCCTGCACGTAGAAGCGGTTCACGCATACGCAGGTCTGCCCCGTGTTGCGGAATTTCGAGGCCATCGCGCCTTCCACGGCAGCGTCGAGATCGGCGTCGTCGAATACGATGAAAGGCGCATTGCCGCCCAGTTCGAGCGAGACCTTCTTCACCGTATCGGCGGCGGCGCGCATGAGCAGCTTGCCCACGCGCGTCGACCCCGTGAACGAGATCTTGCGCACGGCTTTCGAGGCCATGAGCGTGTCGCCAATGGCCGGTGCATCGCCCGACACGACGTTGAACACGCCGCGCGGAATGCCCGCCTCGAGCGCCAGTTCGGCGAGCGCGAACGCCGAAAGCGGCGTCTCCTCCGAAGGCTTGAGCACCATCGTGCAACCCGCAGCGAGCGCGGGGCCAGCCTTGCGCGTCACCATGGCGAGCGGGAAATTCCATGGCGTGATCGCGCCGACCACACCCACGGCCTCCTTCGTCACGACGATGCGCGCGCCCTTCTTCGGCGCGGGAATCACATCGCCGTAGGCACGGCGCGCTTCCTCCGCGAACCACGTGAGAAAGCTCGCCGCGTAGGCCACTTCACCCAGCGCTTCCGCATAGGGCTTGCCCTGCTCGGCCGTCATGATGCGCGCGAGGTCTTCGCGATGCACCTGCATCAGCTCGCCCCAGCGGCGCACCTTCGCGCTGCGCTCCGCCGCCGTGGCGTCGCGCCACGCAGGGAACGCGTGCGACGCCGCCGCCACGGCCTGCAGCGCTTCGCGCGCACCGGCGCGGGCCACTTGTGCGAGCGGTGCGCCCGTGGCCGGGTCGACGACCGCATAGGTCGCTTCGCTTGCGACCCACTCGCCGTCGATGAAGCTCGACGTGCGCCACAGGCGCGTTTCCTTGAGGCCTTCGATCATGCTGCGATCTCCAGGCGTCGCGCCGCGCGCGGCACACGCGGAATGCGCGCGCTCACGTAGTCGTTGATCACGTCGCACGGCGTATAGTTGCGCTCGAGTTCGTAAAGCTCGTCGGCGCTCAGTTGCGTGTCGAGCGCGGCGAGCGCGCTCTCGAACTGCGCGACGGTGTCCGCGCCCACGAGCATCGACGAAATACCCGCGCGCCCCAGCACCCACGCCTGCGCGATCTGCGCGCTCGACACGCCGCGCGCCGAAGCGACTTCCGCCACCGAACGCGCGATATTGCGTGAGGCTTCGTCGTCGTACATTTGCACGGTGAAGAAGTCGGTCTGGTTGCGCACCGACTTCGCGTCGCCGGAAAGCAGGCCGCGTGCGAGCGGGCTGAACACCGAAACACCCACGCCCTGGTCCTGGCAGAACGGAATCATCTCGCGCTCTTCTTCGCGATACGCGCAGTTCAGCTGCAACTGCATATTGATTGGTCGTGCGAAGTTATAGCGCTCGCACGCCTGCAGAATCTTGGCGAACTGCCACGTGAACATCGTCGAAACGCCGATATAACGCGCCTTGCCCGCACGCACGATGTCGTTGAGCGCATCCATGGTTTCTTCGACAGGCGTGTTCACGTCGAAGTAATGCAGCATATAGATGTCGACGTAGTCGGTTTGCAGCCGGCGCAGCGACCCGTCTATGCCTTCCATGATGTGCTTGCGCGAATGCCCCTGGTTATTCACGCCATTGCCGATCGGATAGCCGACCTTGGTCGTAAGCACGAGTTCGTCGCGCTTCGCGAGGCGCCGCACGATGCGCCCCACCACTTCCTCGCCCACGCCCGTCGAATAAAAGTCCGCGAGGTCGATGAAGTTCACGCCCGCTTCGAGCGCGCGGCGCACGATCGGCTCGCTCTGCTCTTCGTTGTAAATCCACGGCTTCCAGTCGGGCGTGCCCATGTTCATCGTGCCGAGGCACAGGCGCGACACCTTCAGGCCGGAGCGGCCAAGTTGCACGTATTGCATCGTAGTCACCTGTAACGATTTGCGCGGCTCAGGCCGCCTTGGCCTTCGGCGTGTAGAACGGATTGCTGATCTGATCCTTGATCTTCGCAATGTCGTCGAGCTTGGGCAGGCCGTTCATCGCGGCGCGAATGGCCGTTTTGCAGGCCACGTAGTTGTTCTCGTACACGGCGTCGAGGTCGTCGCACGACCAGTTCACCCAGTTCGCCGTGACGATGCACCATTCGTTTTCCGCTTGCGGCGGCAGCGTGCCGTCGAGCATCGCTTCCGTCACGGCCTTCGCAATCGCCGCCTGCGACGCGCCCCACGTGGCGTTGCCGTGCAGGTCGCCGCGAATGTCGGCCTTGTTCACGTAGAGCGTGGCGGGCTTGACCGGCACGTTGGGCTGCGCCACCACCATGAACGGCACGTGGCCTTGCGAAGGCGACGACAAGCTGTTCGTAAACGCCTGCCCCACGGGGCCGTTGCGCGGGCCGATCATGATGTTGATGTGAGCAGCGTTTACGCCTGGTCCAGCGAAACCTTCGCCGATATAGACTTGCAGGTCTTTCATGTTTGACTCCGTCTCCTGTGTCGTGAGTTCGAATTGGCCAGACGCATTCCAGCACACGCCGCAAGCGCTCAAAAGCTATGAAATCTCATGGGGGCATGACGCGCAGTCATCGCTCGTACCTGAGTCATTCGCGCGCTGAAAGTGGCATGAGATCAGGTAATGCATCGATGACTATTCGTGGCTTTCGCAACCCGAAATGCCACGGCTAGACTCTGGTCGGATCGATTCGAAAAGCACGGCCCATCGTGCCTATAAAACTGGAGACGACATGAGACGTATCACGCTGGCAGGCGTACGTATTGCCGCCGCCCTCGCGCTGACCAGCGCGGCCACGAGCAGCTTTGCCGCCCCCGGCTGGTGCGAGGCAGGCAAAACCGTGAAGCTCGCGCAAATCACCTGGGAAAGCGGCGCACTGATGACCGAAATGGTGCGCACGGTGCTGGAGAAGGGTTACGGCTGCAAGACCGAAGTCGTGCCCGGCGCCACGGCCGCCACCGAAACGGCGCTCACGAAAAACGACCTGCAGGTGTGGGCCGAGCACTGGACGGGCCGCAGCCCCATCGTCGCGCGAGGCTTGCAGGACGGCAGCGTGAAGCTCGTGGGCGAACTGATTCCCGGCGGCGACAAGGAAGGCTGGTACGTCCCCGACTACGTGATCAACGGCGACCCGAAGCGCGGCATCAAGCCCATGGCGCCGCAACTGCGCTCCGTCGCGCAACTGCCGCAGTACAAATCCCTCTTCACCGACGACGAAGAACCCGGCAAGGGCCGCTTCTACAACTGCCCGGCGGGCTGGGACTGCGAGCGCTTCAACAATCGCCTGCTCACGGCCTACAAGCTCGGCGACGACTACACGAACTTCCGCCCCGGCACCGGCGGCGCGCTCGACGCGGCCATCGCCTCCGCCTACGAGCGCGGCAAGCCCATTCTCTTCTACTACTGGCAGCCCGCCGGCCTGATGGCGAAGTACCGCTTCGTGCAACTGGAGAGTGCGCCGTATTCCGACGCCTGCTGGAACACCATCGCCGACCCGAAGGGCACGCCGTGCGCTTCCGCATTCAAGGTGTCGCATCTGAAGGTCGCGGTCTCCACCCCGTTCTACGATGCGCAACCCGACGCGGTGGCGTTCTTCGGCAAGGTCAGCTTGCCGCTCGCGCTCGACGAGCAACTGGTCCAGCAAATGCACGACAAGAAGCTCGACGCCTCCACGGTCGCGCGCACGTTCTTCGAGCAGCATCCGGAAATCTGGAAGCAATGGGTCACGCCGGAAGTCGCGGCGCGCGTGCAGGCCGGCCTGCGCACGTAAGCCACGATACCGACCGCAAGACGGCACGCATCACATGACACACGCAGAATGAGGCTCACCATGGGATCTCCCTTTCTTCACCTCTCGATCGCCGACTGGGTCAACGACCAGGTCGCCGCGTTCGTCCAGCGCTACGGCGACGCGTTCCACAACTTCAGCGTGCTCATGCTGCGCGACCTGCTCGTGCCGCTCGAAGGCCTGTTGCGCGCCACGCCGCCCATTGTCGTGCTCGCGGCCGTGGGCCTGCTCGGCTGGCATGCGTCGCGGCGCATCGGCGTGGCGCTGCTGTTCGTCGTCCTGCTCTGGCTGATCGGCTGCTTCGGGCTGTGGGACAAGCTCATGCAGACCTTCGCGCTGATGGTGGTCGCCACGCTCATCTCGGTCATGCTCGGCGTGCCGCTCGGCATTCTCGCGGCTTCGAGCAGCGGGCTGCGCCGCGTGCTGCTGCCGGTGCTCGACGTGATGCAAACGCTGCCGAGCTTCGTGTACCTCATCCCGGTGCTCATGCTGTTCGGCCTCGGCAAGGTGCCCGCCATTCTCGCCACGGTCGTCTATGCGCTGCCGCCGCTCATTCGCTTGACCGATCTCGGCATTCGCCACGTGGATGGGGAAATCGTCGAGGCCGCGCGCGCGTTCGGCACCACGCGCATGCAATTGCTCTTTGGTGTGCAGTTGCCGCTCGCGCGGCCCAGCATCATGGCCGGTATCAACCAGACCACGATGATGGCGCTTTCCATGGTCGTGATCGCCTCGATGATCGGTTCGCGCGGTCTTGGCGAAGACGTGCTCGCGGGCATTCAAACGCTCGATGTGGGCAAGGGCACGCAGGCGGGCGTCGCGATCGTGATTCTCGCGATCGTGATCGACCGCATCAGCCAGGGCTATGGCCAGGGCCGGCGCACACGCGGCCTCGCGCGCAAGCAGAAGCAGCCCTCGCGCATTCCGTTTCGCCGCGTTCGCGAGCAGGAAAGCGACAGCGCGCAAGCAGCCAAGGCCAGCGACCTGGCGAGCCAGCCGGCCAAATAACGAACGCGAAGGCACAAGCGCCGGCACAATGGAAGCGATCCGGCCGGCGCATCCCGCATACGCAATGAGCATGGAATGAGGTAACGATCATGAGCGGCATCGAAGTCAAGAATGTCTACAAGATCTTCGGCACACGCGACGCAAGCCAGCGCGCGCTCGACCTGCTGCGCGGCGGCGCGGGCAAGGCCGAGGTCCTCGAAAAGACGCGCTGCAACGTGGGCCTGAACGACGTGAGCCTGTCGATCGGCTCTGGCCAGATCTTCGTGATCATGGGCCTTTCGGGCTCGGGCAAGTCCACGCTGGTGCGCCACTTCAACCGGCTCATCGAGCCGACCGTGGGCGAGATCCTGATCGACGGCAAGGACGTGCTCAAACTCTCCGACAACGGCCTGCGCAATCTGCGCCGTTACGGCGTGAGCATGGTGTTCCAGAGCTTCGGACTCCTGCCTCACCAGACGGTGCTCAACAATGCCGCGTATGCGCTCGCCACGCGCGGCGAAAAGAAGGCAGCAGCGCAGGCAAGCGCCCGCGAATGGCTCGGCAAGGTCGGTCTTTCGGGTTATGCCGACCACTACCCCGACGAGCTTTCTGGCGGCATGCGCCAGCGCGTGGGCCTCGCCCGCGCACTCGCCGCGAACACCGACGTGCTGCTCATGGACGAAGCGTTCTCGGCACTCGATCCGCTCATTCGCACCGAAATGCAGGACCAGCTGCTCGAACTCCAGGCCACGCTCAAGAAAACGATCGTGTTCATCACGCACGATCTCGACGAAGCGCTGCGCATAGGCAACCAGATCGCCATTCTGCGCGACGGCCGCCTGATCCAGTGCGGCACCCCCGACGACATCCTGCACCGCCCCGCCGACGACTACGTGCGGCGCTTCGTCGAGCGCCGCGCCGGGACCACGCACTAAGCCGTAGATGCGGGCGCTCATCGGCCTGCTGGGCGGCTATACGATCCTCGTTTGCGGGAACAGCCTTCTCACGACGCTGATCTCGCTGCGCATGCTGCACGGCGAGCAGACCGCGCTCGCCGTCGGCCTCGTGCAATCGTGCTACTACGTCGGCTTTATCGTCGGCGCGCTGGGGCTCGGCCCGATCGTTGGGCGCATCGGGCCGCAACGCGCCTTCATCGGCTTCGGCGCGCTCGCCGCGCTGGCGGCGCTCGGCTATCTCTCCTTTGATTCCCCTGACGTTTGGGCCGTGCTGCGGCTCATTACCGGCTTCAGCATGGTGGGCGTGTTCACGTCGATCGAAAGCGGCGTGAACGGCGCCGTGCCGAACGAGCGGCGCGGGCGCGCGTTCGCGCTCTATCTCGTGCTCACGTATCTCGGTGTGAGCGCCGGGCAGTTCCTGCTGGGGCTCGGCGCGCCCGGCGGCATTTTCGAGCACGCGCTGGTGAACGGCCTGTTCGTGGTCGCGCTCATTCCCGTGGCGTTGATCGGCGAATGGCAATCGGCCGAAGGCGCCCTGCCCGCGGCCGCAGCCAGGCCGCCGGACTCCGCGCTCGCCACGCCCAAGCGCCCTACGCTGCTCCTCGACGGCCTGCGCGAGTTGCATCGCGTTGCACCGCGCAGCGTGCCGGCCTGCATTGGCGCGGGGCTGCTTTCCAGTGCGTTCTATGCGCTCACGCCGGTGTATCTCGCGCGCATCGGCTATCCGCCTGGCAGTATTTCGCGCGCCATGGGTGTCGTGCTGATCGGCGCCCTGCTTTCGCAGTGGCCCGTGGGACGCCTCTCCGACCGCCTCGGGCGGCGCGCCACGCTCGGCGTGATCTCGCTCGTCTCCGCGTGCGCGGCCGCGGCGCTCGCCGTCCTGCGCGCGCCCGCTTTCGTCGATACGCTGCTCTTTCTCTATGTCGCGCTCACCTTCACGCTGTACGGCGTGATCGTCTCCGACGTGAACGACCGCGTCGATCAGGCGCGGCGCGTGCAAACGAGCGCGACGCTGCTGCTCGTCTTCTCGCTCGGCGGCGCGGCCGGTCCGACCGTCGCTTCGTTGTTCATGCGTCTTTTGGGGGCGGGCGGACTCTATGTGTTCGCGCTCGTCGTCACGCTTGCGCTGGCCGCACTCTCACGCGCGCGGGGCGCCTGATTGGCGGTGCGGGCCGGTATACTGCGTCGTTTGCATGAGGCGTCATTTCGAGATGGCGCCTGGAGCGAGGAGACGACCTTGAAGCGAAAGATGCCGGCGCTGAACGCCCTGAAGGCGTTCGAGGCGGCAGGCACGAGCGGCAGCTTCACCCGCGCCGCCGAGCAGCTGAACGTGACGCAGAGCGCGGTGAGCCGCCAGGTGCGCCAGTTGGAGGAACAGCTTGGCGAGGCGCTGCTCGAGCGCCATCACCACCGGC
This sequence comes from Paraburkholderia sp. J11-2, assembly GCF_905220185.1. Taxonomy (NCBI): domain Bacteria; kingdom Pseudomonadati; phylum Pseudomonadota; class Betaproteobacteria; order Burkholderiales; family Burkholderiaceae; genus Paraburkholderia; species Paraburkholderia sp. J11-2. The sequence continues at coordinate 182,173 of NZ_CAJMYY010000002.1, forward strand.
TCGAACTGACCGATGCCGGGCGCGCGCTGCTGCGCACGCTCCAGCAGTCGTTCGACCGCATCGAATTGACGGTGCGCACGATCCAGCAGAAAAGCGACCTGAACCGCCTGCGCGTGAACGCGCCGCCCACCTTCGCGAGCCGCTGGCTCGTGCCGCGCCTCACGCGGCTGCGCGCGCGCCATCCCGAACTGGAGCTGAGCCTCACCACGCATCTGCAGGACAGTCTGGCCGATTCCACGGCGCTAGACTGCGCGATCCGCTTTGGCGATGGCGAATGGGAAGGCCTCGACAGCTCGCTGCTGATGCACGAGTCGCACATTGCCGTGTGCTCGCCCGCGCTGCTCGCTCATGGGCCCGTCGACCTCACGCAGCAAACTTTGTTGCACGTGCTCGCGGGCGACAACCAGCGCTATCTCACGTGGCGGCACTGGCTCGACGCAGCGCGTATCGAGGACGTGGACACCTCGGGCGGCTACGAATTCGACCTGCTCGATCACGCGATCCGCGCGGCCATCGAAGGGCTCGGCGTGACCATGGCCGACCGCCACATGATCGAGCACGAGCTGGCCCAAGGCCTGCTCGCGCCCGTGCGCGACATCCACGTGGACGGCCGCCAGTCATACTGGTTCGTCGTGCGGCCCGAACAAAAGGCTTCGAAGCCGCTCAAGCTTTTCCGGCAGTGGCTTCAGGACGAAATCGCCGCCATGCGCTGACGGCCCTGCGCGACGGCCTTCGCGGCAATCGCCTGATCCGCGTCTTCCAGAATCAGATCCGCGCCCTTTTCCGCGACCATCATCGTGGGCGCGTTCGTGTTGCCCGATGTGATATTTGGAAAGATTGATGCATCGACCACGCGCAAGCCTTCGATGCCATGCACGCGCAGGCGCGCGTCCACGACCGCCGTGCGCGGGTCCGGCCCCATCGCGCAGGTGCCGCACAGGTGATAGATCGAGCCGCTTTGCTCGCGGAAGAACTTGAGCATGCTCGCGTCGTCGGTCACTTCGCCTGCGGGCGTCACCTCGGCAACGGTAATGTCCTGCAACGCGCGCGCCGTCATCAGCTTGCGCACGAGGCGGCTGCCTGCAATCGCCTCGTCGCGGTCCTTCTGCGTCGAGAGGTAGTTGCCGCGAATTTTCGGCGCGTCTTCCACGTTCGCCGAAGCGATCTCCACCGAGCCGCGGCTCGTGGGCCGGCACGGATTGAAGCAGACGAGAAAGCCCGAGTACGGCTCCGGCGTGAGCTGCGCGCGATTTGACTTAGGAATCCGATACGACAGCGGATTGAAATACAGCTGCATGTTCGGGTGCGCCTCAGCTTCGCTGGTGCGGAAGAAGCCGCCCGACTGGTTCACGCTCATCGAGAACGGTCCCTTGCGCTGGAACACATACTGCAGGCCGAACTTGAGCTTGCCCGCCCAGCTGCTGAACGAGTCGTTGAGCGTCTTCACGCGCGAGCGATAGTAGAAGCTCACACACAGGTGATCCTGCAGGTTCTGCCCCACTGCAGGCAACTCGTGCACCACGTTAATGCCGTGCTTCGCGAGCAGCGCGCGCGGGCCCACGCCCGAGAGCTGCAGCAGCTTCGGCGAATCGACCGCGCCCGCCGCGACGATCACTTCGCGGTTCGCGTGGAACGTGCGCTTTACGCCCTGCTGAACGATCTCCACACCAACGGCGCGTTGCTTGCTCTCGTCGAACAGCACACGCGTGGCGCGCGCATGATGCTCGATCTTCAGGTTCGAGCGGTGCCCCGCGCGATGCAGATACGCCACGCTGCTCGAATCGCGCTTGCCGTCGCGCGTATTCACGTCGTAGATACCCACGCCTTCGAGCCGTGCGCCGTTGAAGTCGTCGTTGCGCTCGTAGCCCAGTTGCGTGCAGCCTTCGACAAACGTGCGGCAGACCGGATGCGCACCGTCCTTCATCGGCGTGATGCGCACCGGGCCGTTCGCGCCGTGCCAGGGCGTGTCGCCGAGCGGATGCGACTCGAGCTTGCGGAAGTACGGCAGCACTTCTCGGTACGACCAGCCCGCATTGCCTGCGGCAGCCCAGTCGTCGTAGTCGCGCGCGGCGCCGCGCACGTAGATCATCGCGTTGATCGCGCCCGAGCCGCCCTGCACCTTGCCGCGCGGCGCGTAGATCTGCCGGTTGGCAAGCTCCGGCTCCGGCTCGCTGTAATACATCCAGTTGTACTGCTTGTTGTAGTACAGCTTGGCGAAGCCGATCGGGATCTTGAACCAGAACGAATCGTCAGGTCCGCCCGCTTCGAGCAGCAGCACCGAATGCCGGCCGGAAGCGGAGAGCCGCTCCGCGAGAATGCAGCCCGCCGAACCGGCGCCGACGATGATGTAGTCGTAGTTCATCTGTGTGCTCCGGCAGATCAGCCGCGTGCGGGCGAGGTGTCGCGCACGTCGGCGGGCTGGCTCGCCATCTGCAAATGCAGACGCTTGCCCGTATAGGGCGAGTGCGCACGCACAACGTCCATGTTGAGTTCGACGCCAAGGCCCGGCGCCTTCGACGGAATGATGTAGCCGTCTTCCCACTGAATGGGCTGCTTGAGCACTTGCGCGTGGAAACCGTCCCACGTGCCAATGCTTTCCTGAATCAGGAAGTTCGGCGTGCAGGCCGCCAGTTGGATGCTCGCCGCCGCGCCGATGGGCCCGTTGTACAGATGCGGTGCGATCTGCGCGTAGTGCACCTCAGCCAGCGTGGCGATCTTCTTCGCTTCGAGCAAGCCGCCCACGCGCGCCACGTTCAATTGCAGGATCGACGCGCCGCCCGCCTGCAAGAGCTTGTGGAATTCGTATTTCGTGGTGAGGCGCTCGCCCGTGGCAATGGGAATCGACGTATGCTTCGCAACATTGGCGATGGCCTCTTCCTGCCCCGGCGGCACCGGCTCTTCGAACCACAGCGGGTCGTACTTTTCGAGCCGCTTCGCCAGCCGGATTGCCGAAGAAGGCACCATCTGGCCATGCGTGCCAAACAGCAGGTCGGCCTTGCTGCCAACCGCTTCACGCACCTTGCGGCAGAACGTTTCGCAGCGGTCGAGCACTTCCAGCGAGAGCTGGTGCCCCGAGTAGGCCGTGTACGGACCCGCCGGGTCGAACTTGACCGCGGTGAAGCCACGCTTCACGTTCTCGGCCGCGCATTGTGCAGCGAGGTCCGGGTCGTCGTAATCGTATTCGCCTTTCGCGTTCTTCGGGTACAGGTAGGTGTACGAACGAAGACGCTCGTTCACCATGCCGCCGAGCAGCGCGTGCACGGGCTGGTCCGCCGCCTTGCCGATGATGTCCCAGCACGCCATTTCGAGGCCGCTCACGATGCCCATCATCGTGAGGTCCGGGCGCTGCGTGAAGCCGCTCGAATACGCCTCGCGGAACAGGCGCTCGACACGATGCGGGTCGTGGTCGAGCAGATAGCGCGTGAAGACGTCTTCGATCGCGCGCACCATCACGTCGGGGTGGAACGTGGCGGAGTAGATTTCGCCCACGCCCTCGATGCCGCAATCCGTTTTCAACGTGACGAAGATCCAGTACATGCCGCCGAGATGCGGAGGGGGCACCGCAACGATGTGCGTTTCAATTGCAACGACTTTCATGGTTCAGGCTGTTTCAGGCAGGTTTGGAGTGGGTCATGCGCTTGAGCACGAGCGCAGCGATGCCGCCGAGCGTGCCGATGGCGGCCACATAGGCGAAATAGATCTGGTAGCCGAGCATGCCCGCGTAGTGCTCGGTGATATAGCCGTTCACGAGCGGCAGGAAGATGTCCGACGAATAGCCGATCAGCGAAACGAGACCGATGGCGAGGCCCGTTATGCGCATGGGAATGGCGCAGTAGTCGAGCAGCGTCCAGTAGAGGCCGCGAATCGCATACGTCATGAGCCCGATGAACAGCACGACCGCACCGAGCAGCGCCATGTTGCGCAGCGCAGGCAACAGGATCAGGCCGATCAGCCCCGCGACGGCGAGAAACAGCGCCCAGATCAGCACACGCAGATTCGAGAGACGGTCGCCGAGAAAGCCGCCGCCAATGCCGCCGATGGGACGCATCCAGAGTTTCGCGGTGGTGACCATGCCGGCAGCCACGACGCTCATATGCATCTCGCCTTGCTGGAGATACGCGGAGAAGCTGTAGGTCGCCCAGAAGATCTGATAGCCGCAGAACACCACAGCAGCCATGAGCCAGAGTTGCGGAATCGAGGCGAGCGTCGCCAGATCGCGCCAAAGCGAGCCCCTGGCATTCGCTTCGGCCGACTTGCTTTCGGCCTGCGCGGGCGCGGGGTCCTTGAAGAAGCTCATCAACGCGCCAAGGCCGATACACGTGAACGAATACAGATAGATCACGTGGCGCAGGCCCGTTGCTTCACCGCGGCCCGAACCGGTCGCGGCTGCGAAGAGCGCGAGCGCCGCGGTGGCGAGCAGCGCCTCGACGAGCCCGCGTCCACCGTCGAGCAGTCCGAAGAAACGGCCTTGTTCATTCGCCGCTGCGATCATGCGCACGCGCTTGAGCACCGAGGCCCAGAACGTGAGGCCGGTGGTAATGCCCCAGCAGCAAAAGATCACGAGCAGCACATTGAACGAGGGCGCCGTGGAGTACCAAAGGCCCAACGCTCCGGTGCCGATGAGCGAGAAGCAGATCAACAGACGCGGCGCGACGCGGTCGGCGAGCCAGCCGCTTGGCAGATAGCACACGAAGAACACGATGCCGAGCACCGAGTAGAGATAGCCGAGCTGAGCGTTATCGATACGGAAAACGTCGAGCATCGTGGTCTGATAGACCTGACGCAGATACAGCAGCGGGTAGATGCCGCCCGCGGCGAGCACGAGCAGCAGCAATTGCACGTAGCGCTGCGTGGACCCAGACGCGGCGCTCGCAAGCGATGAGGTTTCGGCGCGCGGCGAGCCAGCCGCCGAATTGGGCTTTCCGATGGACTTCTGCAAGATTGTCTCCTGTCGACCGGAGCCAGCGATTTAACGCTTACTCTGGTCCCATGCAAGGCTGACGCCTTCGAGCGGGCGGTTGCCAGCGCGAGGCGCTATTTCTTCATTTGTGGCGCCCGTTGCAGGGGGCGCCGTTGTTGCAACGATTAATCAGTAACTCGAATGATCAGAACGGCATCACGACAAGGCGTGTTTGCGTGAATTCGAGCATGCCGTGCTTGCCGTCGTCGCCGCCGAGTCCCGAGCGCTTCCAGCCAGCGTGATAACCCTGGTAGGGATCGGCGGGCGTGCGGTTCACGTACAGTTCACCGGCTTCGATCTCGTTCGCCACACGCATGGTCGAGCGGTAGCGCTCCGTAAAGAGCACCGACGAAAGGCCGAACTGGTGATCGTTGGCCATGCGCAGCGCGTCGTCGAGCGTCTCGTACGACAGCACCGGCAGCACCGGACCGAAGATCTCCTCCTGCACGATCTCCATGTCCTGGCGGCAATGCGTGAGCAGCGTGGGTGGGTAGAAATGCCCCTTGCCTTCAGGCACGTAACCGCCCGTTTCGAGCTTCGCGCCTTCCGCCACCGCGCGTTCGACCATCGCGTGGATCGCCGAGCGAGCGCTGGCGCTCACGAGCGGACCCATACGGGTTGCGTCTTCGGCGCGGTCGCCGAAGCGCACGGCGCTCATCTTTTCGCGCAGCAGCGCGACAAAGCGGTCATGCACGCTGGCGTGCACGTACACACGCTCGATCGCCGTGCAAAGCTGGCCGCAATGCGTGGTTTTCGAGCGCACGATGGCCGTTGCGGCCGCTTCGAGATCGGCGTCATCTTCGATGATCGCGGGTGTCTTGCCGCCCAGCTCCAGCGACGGCTTGGCGATGTTTTCCTTGCAGTAATCGAGCACCTTGCGGCCCGCGCTCACGCTGCCCGTGAGCGTGATCATGCCGACGTCCGCGTGCGTGCAGAGCACGGCCGCCGTGTCGTGGTCCATGGCCAGCACGTTGAAAATGCCCGGCGGCAGTTCTGCTTCCTGCGCTGCGCGCGCCACTTCGAACGCCGAAGACGGCGTGTTGTTGCTCGGCCGCACGACCACCGCGTTGCCCGTGATGAGCGCCGGCGCGATCTTGCGCAGCAGTGTGTACACGGGGAAGTTGAACGGAATCAGGCAGGCGGCCACGCCGATCGGCTCGCGCATGAGAATGAGGTTTTCGTTTGCGCTGTCGCTCGGAATCACCTCGCCTTCGATGCGGCGCGCCCATTGGGCGTGGTAGCGCAGGATTTCGGCGGCGTATTGCGCTTCGGCGGTTGCGTCGGCGACGCTCTTGCCCGACTCGGCGGCCAGCGCCGCGCCGATCTTCGGCGCGCGCGCGACGATCGCGTCCGCAAAACGGTTCAGGATCACGCCGCGTTCGGCGGCGGGCAACTTGCGCCAGCCACGCTGGGCGGCCTTCGCCGCCTCGACCGCACGAATGGCATCGGCGGCGCTCGCCGCGCTCACCTGACCGATCGCGTCGCCGGTTGCGGGGTTATGGACAGCGATGCGCGGCCCTTCGGCGCCGACGAACTGCCCATTGATGAAATTGAGGTCTGATCGCATGGATTGCTGCCGGTTTGGCGTTGCCGCCGCTTCTTGGGAGAGGGCAGTATCCGTGCGGCATCGGGACGCGACAAACGATTAATTGTCGAGCGAAGCATGCGAAAAACGCATGCTCGCCGAAGGCCGCGCGGCAGCCGCGCGCACCAAAGCGCGTGGCCTTCGCACGCCGTGCTTGTTATAATTCGATCACGCGGACGAAACAAATCTAACGCTCGCCGGAAGGCAGCCCATTCCGGCGCGCAGCACCCACTCCATGGCCAAAACCGACCGGCTGCGCGCCCTTGCCGACGCGCTCGCCAAACACAACGTCATGCATCTGCGCGATGCCGCCAGCGTGCTTGGTGTCTCCGAAATGACCGTGCGGCGCGACATCGCCGCGAATCCCGAGCGTTTCACGTATCTGGGCGGCTATATCGTGAGCGCGCAGGACGTGCCCAACACCGTCGGCTACTCGCTCGAGCACGAAAAGGACCACTTCGCGCAGGCCAAGGCGCAAGCGTCGGCGCACGCGGCACGGCTCATCGCGCAGAACGACACCGTGTTCATCGACTGCGGCACGACGCTCGCGGCGCTCGCGCGCCTGATCCCTTCGCAGTTGCAAATCACGGCGGTGTGTTATTCGCTCAACGTGGCCGAGATTCTGCGGCGCATGCCCAATGTGCGCATGATCTTGCTGGGGGGCGTATATGTGCCGTCGTCGGACTCGTTTTCCGGCGAGGAGAGCCTTGAAACGCTGCGCCGCATGGGCATCAACAAGGCGTTTATTTCAGCGGGGGGTGTGGACGCCGCGCGCGGCGTGACATGCTGGAACTTCCACGAAGTGGCGCTCAAGCAGGCCGCCATGGCCAGCGCCGTGGAAAGCCATCTCGTTGTGGACGCAAGCAAATACGGCGTCGTGAAAGCGTGGCGCTTTTCGCAGATGGACGACTTCAGTTCCATCATCACCGAAAAAGGCCAAACGCTGCGCGCGCACGGCGCTTAAGCGCCGACCGGCCACGAAGGCCGGTCGCTCTGAGTGCCTGCTGGCTTAGCCACGCCGGCGCAGCGCGAACAGCGTGCCCGCCACCAGAATGAATGCGCCGACAATCACCTTCTGCCAGGTGCTCGGCACGCCCACGAGAATGAGCACGTTGTTGATGAGCGTAACGAGCGCCACGCCGAGCAGCGTGCCCACGACCGTGCCGCTGCCGCCCGTAATGCGTGCGCCGCCCAGGATCACCGCCGCGATCACGTCGAGTTCCGAGCCCACGAGGTCGAACGGATTGGCGAGGCGGTTGTTCGAAACGTGCAAAATGCCCGCTACGCCAGCGAGAAACCCGGTATAGCCGAACACGAACAGCCGGATCGCGCGCAGGTTGAAACCGAGCCGCTCCGCAATGGCCGTGCTGCCGCCCATGGCGTACACGCCACGCCCCATCATCGTGCGGTTGAGCAGCCACCACGTGAGAATCGCACCGGCCACGAGCGCGATCGCGGAAACGGGCAGTACCGCGTTGAGCCCGTCGGCGGTCTTGTACGCAATGAGCGGAATGCGGCCGAAGTGGTCCATGCTGTGCGGAATGTTCATGAAGAACGTCGTGCCCACGAAGGTGAGCAGCAGGCCGCGATAGAGGTATTGCGTACCGATCGTTACGATCAGCGACGGCGCTTGCAGCCGGTGCACGAGCATGCCGTTGATCACACCGAGCACGATGCCGCCCACCGCGCCCGTGAGCAGAATGAGCGCGAACGGCGCGTCGGGCCACCACGCGAACACGGCCTTCGTGATCGCGTACATCGTGAGCGCGCCGATGGCCGTGAACGACACATCGATGCCGCCCGAAGCCAGCACGACAAGCGTGCCGAGCGCGAACAACGACGTGGTCGTCGCAGAATGCAGCAGGTCGAACAGCGTCGCCCACTGGAAAAAGCGCGGGTTGATGGAGGCCACGATCACACAGGTGATGACGATCAGCGTGGCCGTGAACCACTCGGGATTGCGGGCGAGCTTCGCGCGCCAGTTGAGCGGCACGCGCTGACGCGCGACTTCGACGGTGTTGGACGACGTGCTCATTGTCTGATTCATGCTCATGCGGTGTCCGGCAAAACGTTACGCGAAATTCAGGCCGCTTCGGCAAGCAGCGCGCGGTACAGCTCGGCCTCGGTCAGGCCAACAGCGTGGTGCTCTTCAGCGAGGCGGCCTTTACGCATCATCAGCACGCGGTCGCAGTTCTGCAGCAGTTCGGGCAAGTCGTCGCTCACGAGCAGAATGCCGATGCCACGCTGCGAGAGCCGCTGCATGATGCGATAGATGATGTCCTTCGAGCCGACGTCCACGCCCACGGTCGGCCCGTGCAGAATCAGCACGTGCGGGTCGATGGCAAGCCAGCGGCCAATCAACACGCGCTGCTGGTTGCCGCCCGAAAGCGACTGCACGGCCTTATCCACATCGGGCGTGGCGATCTGCAGTTCCTTCACGGTGTTCTCGGCCAATGCGCGCGCACGCGTGCGGTCGATCTGGCCGAAGCGGTCACGCAGGCTCGCGATCATCGCCGTGATCACGTTGTCGCGAATCGGCTTGTCGAGGAAAAGGCCTTCGTTCAGGCGGTCTTCCGGCACATAGCCAATGCGCGCGCGTCGCGCGTCGCCGGGCGTGGCAAGCTTGATCGCACGGCCCTCGAGCACGATCTCGCCCGCGTCGGCCGGCGCAACGCCCGCAAGCGCACGCGCGAGTTCGTTGCGGCCCGAATCGAGCAGGCCCGTCACGCCGAGAATCTCGCCGCGATGCAGCGTGAACGACACGTCGCGAAAGAGGCCCGAGCGGCCAAGGCCGCGAACGTCGAGCAGCACGTCGGCTTCGGCCGCGACGTTGCGGTACCGTTCGGTGGAGAGCGCGCGGCCAGTCATCAGTTCGCTCAACTGCGCCTTGGTGTAATTCGTAATCGGGCCTTGCGTCACTTTCTGGCCATCGCGCAGCACGATCACTTCGCCGCCAATCGCGTAGCACTCGTCGAGCTTGTGGCTCACGAACAGCACGGTCACGCCCTGCGCGCGCAAGTGCGCGAGCACGGCGATCAGGTTGGTGACTTCCTTTTGCGTGAGCGAGGTCGTGGGCTCGTCCATGATGACGAACTTCGCTTCGCTCGCAATGGCGCGCGCGATCGCCACGAGCTGGCGTGTGGCGAGCGGCAGTTGCTCGATGAGCGTCGCCTGAAAGTCGGCGTCGCCTGGCAGCCCCACGGCCTTCAGCGCGCGCTCGGCCGTGCGGGCGAGTTCGCGGCGGTCGAACGTGCGAGCAAGGCGCCCCGCATGTTCCGCGAGTTCGGTCGTGAGCCCCACATTCTCCGCCACGCTCATGTTGGGCAGCAGCGAAAGATCCTGATAGACGGTCTCGATGCCCGCCGCAAGCGATTCGAGCGGCGAGAGCCGCGCATGGCGCGCGCCGTCGATCACGAGTTCGCCTTCGTCGGGCGGTTGCGCACCGGAGATGATCTTGATGAGCGTGCTCTTGCCGCACCCGTTCTCGCCGAGCAGGTGATAGATCTGCCCGCGCTCGAACGCGAGCGTCACGCCTCGCAAGGCGTGCACGCCCGTAAAGCGCTTGTGCACGCCGAGCACCTGCAATAACGGTTCTGAAGCCATGTCGTCTCTTCGTGACGTTACGACCAGGCGCGCGCTTGGGCCTCACGACCGTTGCGCGCGCCACCTTCTGCCGATCAGAAGTTGTATTGCTTGTAGTTCGACTTGTCGACGCTCACCCAACCCTGGCCGCGCACGATGATGCCCTTGCCCGGACCCTTCGACACCGTGACCTTCTCGTAGCCCGGCAAGCCGAGATTCGCGCCGTTTTCGACCGTCTTGCCGTCGATCAGCATCATCGCGATCTTGTTCATCGCCATGCCCGCCAGCTTCGGATCCCAGAACGCAATACCGTTGATCGCGCCGCTTTCGAGGTACTTGCCGGCTTCGGTCGGCAGGCCCGTGCCATACACGCAGATCTTGCCCTGCAGGCCCGCTTCCTCGACCGCGCGGCCAATGCCGATCACGTCGAGCGACGACGAGCCCTGGAAGCCCTTGATGTCCGGATGCTTGCGCAGCACTTCCTTGGCCACTTCATAGGCGTGCTCGCCGTCGTTGTTGGTCTCGAGGTTCGTTTCGACGAGCTGCATCTTCGGGAACTTCTTCTTCGCGTTGTCGATGCCGCCGTCGGCCCACTGCACCTGCGAGCGGCTGCCGAGCGATCCGACCATCGTCGCCCACTTGCCGTCGTTGTGCATGCACGAGGCGAGGCGGTCGTTGAGCGCGGCGCCGTAGGCGGAGTTGTCGAACGCCTCGACGTCGACCATGGTGTTCTTCTCGTTGTCGGCCTCATGCGTAACCACCTTGATGCCGCGGTCCATCGCCTTCTTGAGCGCCGGCTCGAGCGTGGGCGGATCGTACGGCACGACGGCGATCGCGCTCACTTTCTTCGCGATCAGGTCGTCGATGATCTTCAGCTGCTGCGCGGCGTCCGCGCGGCCCGGCCCCGTCTGGTAGACCGAAACCTTCGGGTTGTCCTTGCCGAACTCCTTGATGCCGTCGTCCATGCGGTTGAACCAGCTGATGCCAGTCACCTTCACCACCGTGACGATGGTCGGGTTTTCCGCCGCATACGCCACGGCCGCCATGCCGGCGGCAAGTGCACATGCTGTGATTGCCACGCTGAGTCGCTTGATCTTCATGTCATGTCTCCGTTTCTTTTGTGTCGATCCGCAGTTTGTGCGTCGGCACTTACTGCGGTCCCATGCAACGCAAGCTCTCGCCCCGAATTAGATGGCGGCGGACCTCCGAGGCTCGAGGCCCGCCTGTTGCACGATTCAGCCGGTCAGCCCGAGGTCCGCCCTTTGCCCGCAGACGGAGAGCCCCCGAAACCGAAAATCGCGCGTACCCGCTCACCGCCCGCAAAGGCGAGCGAAAGCAACAGCAGGAAGCCCCAGGCGCAGTCGCCGAAAAACTGCGAAACGCCCATCAAATTGAAGAGGCTCGAAAGGAATTGCAGCACCGTCGCGGCAAAAAACACGCAGATGATGCGTCCATAGCCGCCCGCCGGATTTACGCCGCCCATCACCGCGATGAGAATGGCGATCAGCAGATAGGAATTGCCGTAGTCCCATTTCGCGCTGAGCGTGTGCGAAACGCTCACGAGCCCCGCAAGCGAAGCGAGCACGCCGCACATCGCATAGGTCATGATCAGCATGCGCGCACGCGGAATACCTGCATAGAACGCCGCGCGCTGGTTCGTGCCCATGAGGTAGAGGCGCAGCCCGAACGGCGTGCGCCTGAGCAGCCAGCCCAGCAGCACGACCACGGCCACGAATAGCAGGAATGAGATCGGCACCTGGAAGAACGTGCCGTTGCTGATGTCGGCCAGCGGTTCGACATAATCCACGTGCACCGAGGCGCCGTTGGAAAGCGCCACCGCGAAGCCCGTGAAAAGCAGTTGCGTGCCGAGCGTGCAGAGAATGGGCGTGAGCCCGAGGCGCGCGATCACCACGCCGTTGAGCAGGCCGCCAATGAGCCCCATGCACAGGACGATTACGCAAAAGAGCGACGTATACAGCACGGGTGAGTCGTCGCCGCTCACGAGGCGCGGCACCACCAGCGCGGCGATCATGCCTGAAAGATTCGCGAGGCCCACACCGGAAAGGTCGATGCCGCCGTTGCCCGAAAGCATGGAGAGCATGATGCCGAGCGCGAGCAGCGCGACTTCGGGCAGTTGCGCGCCCATCGACTGCAGGTTGTCGATGCCGACGAACTGCCCGCGCGATACCCAGACCGCGACCAGCACGACCAGCAGGTTCACCGCCAGCAGGAAGTTCAACTGCCGGTCGCCGAACCATTTGGCAAAGAGTGCAGACTTCATGGACCTCATCCTTTGCGGTGTGTTGTCACCTGGCAATGCTTAACGTGCTGCGCTCAATGCGCGTCGGCGCTCGCCACGCGCGCGAGCATCGCGTCGACTTCTTCCTTTCGCGGCATGGAAGGCGCGGTGCCCGCGCGCGTGACGGAAATGCCCGCCAGCGCACAGCCAAAGCGCGTGGCCGTGAGCGCGTCGTCGCCGCGTGCGAGCGCCGCCGCGAAGCCGCCCGTGAAGCCATCGCCCGCGCCCGCCGTTTCCACGACCGGGCCGCAATTGAACGCGGGCAGCAAGACCGAGTCATCGCGCGTATGCAACAGCGCACCAGCTTCGCCCAGCGTCACGATGACCGCGCCCGCGCCCTTGGCGAGCAGCACGTCGGCGGCGCGGCGCGCGTCGTCGGCGTTGCGGATTTCGATGCCGGTGAGCGCCTGCGCCTCAGTCTCGTTCGGCGTGACGTAGTCGCACAGCGGGAAGATGTCGTCGGGCAGCGCCATGGCGGGCGCCGGATTGAACACGGTCTTCACGCCATGCCGGCGCGCGAGTTCGAGGCCGCGCCGCGCCGCCGCGAGCGGCTGTTCGAGCTGCGTGACGAATACCTGGGAGGCCGCAATATCGGCTTCGATTGCTTCGGCGTCGCCGGGCTCCATCGTGGCCGCCGCGCCCGCCGCGACGATGATCGCGTTCATGCCGGTCGTGTCGTCCACGAAGATGTGCGCCGCGCCCGTGGCCAGGCCGTCCACGGCCCGGGTGCGCGCCGTGATGCCTTCGGCCGCCCATGTCGCCCGCGCGATATCGCCGAACGCGTCGTTGCCCACGCGCGTGCAGAACACCACCTGCGCGCCCGCGCGGGCGGCCGCCACCGCCTGATTCGAGCCCTTGCCGCCGGGCCCCATCGCGAATGCCGAGCCGGCGAGCGTCTCGCCGATCATCGGCATGCGGCTCGCACGGAACGCGAGGTCGGTCACATAGATGCCGAGGATGACGACGCGTCCGCTCATTGGCCTGGCTCCTTCGCGCGCGGCGCGTCGGGCGCAAGCAGCACGCCTTTGGTGAACACGAAGCAGCCGTAGCCACGCGTTTCCCCCGTGGCGATCACGCAGTAGGCCTTGCGGGCGCGCGCGTAGAACGCATGACGCTCGATGGGCGCGAACGGCACGGAGCGGCCTTCCGCGGCATCGACTTCGGCCTGCGCTTCGTGCTGCACCGTGGGGATCGTGTTGGGCTCGCCCACCACTTCCATGCGCATGGCCGGGGATTCGACAAAGGTGTCGAGCGGCAGCACGGAGAGGATCGCGCGCACGGCGCGAGGGGCATCGGCGCCGTCGATGCGCAGCAGCTTGCCGAGCACCGTTGCGCGCGCAACGGAGTCGGCGGGAAAGTTGGCGTCGCAAACGACGAGTTCGTCGCCGTGACCCATTGCGCGCAGCGCCTGGAGGACATCGGCGTTCAGAAGCGGGTCAAGATTCTTCAGCATTTTTTGTCTCCTGTCGACGGCACTTAGCGCTTTAGCGCTTAGTGCCGTCCCATGCAAAGCTGTCGACCGGAGTTAGTCCTTCAGCACTTACTCCGGTCCCATGCAAAGCTGTCGGCAGCACTTGGCGCTTCAGCGCTTAGTGATGCCCTTTGGCGTTCTCTTGTTCGAAACGCTCAGTCGCCGTACGGTATCCAGATGTTCTTCACCTGCACGGCCTGGCGCAGGAACGGCAATCCTGCGCTCGTCCGGTCGAACCAGTCAACCTCGCGGCCATGATCGACGAAGGTGCGCTTCAGGTTGCCGACCGATTCGCGCTCCACAAGGGACGAATCGGCCGCCGTGCCGAAGCACCAGAGCGCGTCCACGTCGTCGTGCTTCGCCAGCGCCGGCAGCAGCGCAGCACGCTCGCCGGTCAGAATGTTGAGCGCACCCGCGGGCACATCCGAAGTCTCCACGACCTGATAAAAATCCGTTGCCGCCAGCGGGCATGCCTCGCTCGCCAGCGCCACCACGCGGTTGCCCATTGCGAGCGCCGGCGCGATGAGCGAAACGAAGCCAAGCAGCGGCGCTTCGTCGGGGCAGGCGATGCCGACCACGCCTAGCGCCTCGTGCATCGCGAGCGCAACGCCGCGCAACGGCGGCGTATGCACCGCGCCATCGAACTTGTCGGCCCACGCCGCGTAGCTGAATAGCCGGTCGATGGCCATTTCCACTTCACGCTCGGCCGCGCGCGCGTCATGTCCCGCGCGGCGCGAAAGTTGCCGCGCGAATTCTTCGGCGCGCGCGCTCAGATTTTCCGCGAGGTAGTAGAGCACCTGGGCGCGAGCGTGCGTGCTCATCTGCGTCCATTTGCTCGCACCACGCGCGGCGGCAACGGCGTCGCGCACGTCCTTGCGGCTACCCGCGCCAACTTCGCCCACCCACTCGCCATTGGGCGCGTACACGGCGTGCGAATAACCGCTATCGGGCCGCACCTGCTTGCCGCCGATGAAAAGCTTCGCAGTGCGATCGAGACCTGTGCCTGCATGCGCAAAGTCTTGTGCGGGCGAGCGCGCCTTGCGTTGCGCGCGCATCGGCAGCGTGCTCCAGGCTGCGGGCTTCAGATATTCGAACACGCCTTCGCGGCCGCCTTCGCGCCCGAAGCCCGATTCGCGGTAGCCGCCAAAGCCCACGCTCGCGTCGAAGAGGTTTGTTGCGTTGATCCACACCACGCCGCATTGCAGGCGCGGCGCGATGTCGAGCGCGCGCCCGATCGTTTCGCTCCACACGCTCGCGGCGAGTCCATAGCGCGAGTTGTTCGCGAGCGCCACGGCCTCTTCCGGCGTGCGAAAGCTCATAGCCGCGAGCACCGGCCCGAAGATTTCTTCCTGCGCGAGCGTCGACGCCGGTCCCACGCCCGTAACTAGCGTGGGCGGATAGAAACAGCCGCCCGACGGCAGCTCGACTTCGCGCGGCTGCCACACGTTGCAGCCTTCGCGCCGCCCGGCTTCCACGAGCGACTCGATGCGTTCGAGCTGCACCGGATCGACGATCGCGCCAATGTCGATGCCCTTGTCGAGCGAAGGCCCCACGCGCAGCGTCGCCATGCGGCGCTTGAGCTTTTCGATAAAGCGCGCTTCCACGCCCTCCTGCACGAGCAGGCGCGAACCCGCGCAGCACACCTGGCCCTGGTTGAACCAGATGGCGTCCACCACGCCTTCCACCGCGCCGTCGAGGTCGGCGTCGTCGAAGACGATGAACGGCGACTTGCCGCCCAGTTCGAGCGTGAGCGACTTGCCCGTGCCGGCCGTCGCGGTACGGATGAGGCGGCCCACTTCGGTCGAGCCGGTAAAGGCGATCTTGTCGACGCCCGGATGCTCGACGAGCGCCGCGCCCGTGCTGCCGTCGCCCGTCACCACGTTGAGCACGCCCTTGGGCAGCCCCGCGCGATGCGCCAGTTCGGCGAACAGGAGCGCGGTGAGCGGCGTGTATTCGGCGGGCTTGAGCACCACGCAGTTGCCGAGCGCGATAGCGGGCGCCACTTTCCACGCGAGCATCAGTAGCGGAAAGTTCCACGGCACGATCTGACCGATCACACCAAGCGGCGACCAGCCAGGCAGTTCGTTCTCCTGAAGCTGCGCCCAGCCAGCGTGATGGAGGAAATGGCGCGCCACGAGCGGAATGTCGATATCGCGCGCCTCGCGAATCGGCTTGCCGTTGTCGAGCGCTTCGAGCACGGCAAAGAGGCGGCTGTGCCGCTGCACCATGCGCGAAAGCGCGTAGAGATGGCGCGCCCGCACCGCGCCGCCCATGGCGTACCACTCGGGCTGCGCCGCGCGCGCTGCCGCCACGGCCGCCGCCACATCGGCCGCGCCGCCTTGCGCAACGGCGGCGAGCGCCTCGCCGGTGGCCGGCGCGCGCACTTCGAAGCGCGCACCATCGCCACTTTCGCGCCATGCGCCATCAATGAAATGCCCGAACGTGGCTTCGTGCTGCGCAAGCCAGGCGCGCACGGGCTGATCGTCCTCGGGGGCGGGACCGTAATCCATCGTTCGGAAGTACTCGGCTACGCTCATCGGTATGGTCTGCTCAGGCTACGGGGTGGCGGTGGAAGGCGGAATAGCGGCCGCTCACGTGGTGTTCGAGCTGGCGCTCGATGTCGGCAAGCAGGCTCGACGCGCCGAAGCGGAACAGCTCCGGCTCGAGCCAGGGCCGCCCCAGCTCTTCCTTCATGAGGATCTGGTACGCAAGCGCGGTTTTGGCGTTCGAGACGCCGCCCGCGGGCTTGAAGCCCACCAGCGCGCCGGTGCGCTCGCGGTATTCGCGGATCATGCGCACCATGACGAGCGAAACGTCGAGCGTGGCATTGGTGCCTTCCTTGCCCGTAGACGTCTTGATGAAGTCCGCGCCCGCCATCATGCAGACCATCGAAGCGCGGGCAATGTTCGACAGCACGCGAATGTCGCCGGTGGCGAGAATCGCCTTCAGGTGCGCGTCGCCGCACGCCGCGCGGAATTCGCGCACTTCGTCGTAAAGCGCGCGCCAGTTGCCGGTGAGCACGTACTCGCGCGTCACGACGATGTCGATTTCCTCGGCGCCGTCCTTAACGGAGGCCTCGATTTCCTTGAGCTTGAGCGCGTGCGGATTGAGGCCGGCAGGAAAGCCGGTGGACACCGCCGCAACGGGTATGCCGCTGCCCGCCAGCGCGTCCACGGCCGCCGCGACGAAGCGGTGGTACACGCACACCGCGCCCGTGGTGATGGCCTCGGGCGCGAAGCCGAGCGCGGCCAGCAGGTCGGCGCGCACGGGGTGGCGCGCCTTCGTGCATAGGCGCCGCACACGGCCCTCGGTGTCGTCGCCGTTGAGCGTGGTGAGATCGATGCAGGTGATGGCCTTCAGGAGCCACGCGGCCTGCGCGTCCTTCTTGACCGCGCGGCGCGTGCCGAGCGTGGCCGTGCGCCGCTCGACGGCGGACTGGTTGACGCGCAAGGCGTCGAGCCACGCCGCGTCGAACGCCACGCCGGCGTTGCGCGCGCCATGCGCAGCGTGCTGGGCGGGCGCGCCGCGCAGCACGACGAGCGAGTTCGTTGAGGCTTCTGACATAGGCTGGGAGGCGAATTTGTGCAATGCACATCAAACCGTGGTGGTTTATTCGCACCCATCCTATACCGATGAAACGATTGTGACAATACTCGTTACAATCCTATCTATCACACGCGAGACGTGGGAACGCCGGCCCGCGCGTTCAAGCCTCCGCGCGAAGCCGCCGTTTGCGCGTATCCGCGCGCCGGGTTCAGAACTGCAATCGATAACGCACAAAATCGTCGGCTTGCGCGAATTCGTCGTAGAGCTTGCGCGCGGGATTGTCCTCGCGCGTGTGCCAGTAAAGGCGCGACCATGCGCGCGAGCGCGCCAGTGCGATGAGGTCTTCGATGAGCCGCCTGCCTATGCCCTGGCCGCGGCAGCCGGGATCGACGAACAGGTCTTCCAGATAGCAGATGGGCGCGTCCACCCATGTGCCTTCGTGCAGCACGCAGAGGCTGAATCCCGCCAGCTTTCCCTCGACTTCAGCCACGCGCGCGAACAGCGGCGCGTTCGCATCGAGCATGCGCTGCCATGTTCGCTCGCTGATGTGCGGCGCGACGCGCGTTGCGTAGAACGCGTTGTAGCCGGCCCAAAGGTGGAACCACGCGTCGCGGTCGGCGGGCGCGACGTCGCGGATCAGGATCGCCGCGGACATTCAGGACGCCGCCGGGTCTCTCAAGCTGGCAAGCGAGGCGCGCTGCTTGCCGTGAGCGTCGAAGTTGTCTTTCGAGAGCCACTTCTCGAACGCGGCTTTCACGAGCGGCCAGTCCTGGTCGATGATGGCGAACCACGCGGTGTCGCGGTTGCGGCCCTTGTACACGATCGCCTGGCGGAAAATGCCCTCGAACTGGAAGCCCAGACGCAGCGCCGTCTTGCGCGAAGGCGCGTTCAGGCTGTCGCATTTCCATTCGTAGCGCCGATAGCCCAGGTCGTCGAACGCGTAGCGCATCAGCAGGTACTGCGCCTCGGTCGAAACCGGCGTTTGCTTCAGGCGCGGCGAAAACGTCACGCTACCCACTTCGATCACGCCATGCACCGGCTCGATGCGCATGAGCGCGAACGTGCCCACAGCCTTGCCGCTCGCGCGGTCGATCACAGCGTAATGGAACGGGTCGCTCGATGCGGCCGCTTTCGCGAGGTACTCGCGAAACGCCGCGAAGTCGGTGAACGGCTCGGCGAACAGATAGGTCCAGTCGCGCCCGTCGGCCGCCGCGCCGTACGCTTCGAAGAGATCGGCGGCATGCCGGTCGAGGTCAATGGGCTCGATGCGGCAGAACTGACCTTCGATCGTCACACGCGCGGGCCGCTCGCGCGGCTGCCAGCCGGTTACCGGGTCGCCAATGGGCTGCTGGAATTCGTTCAGTCTTGCTGACATGCGTGACAAGCTCCTCTTGCGCGAGACAGATAGGGTATCCGCACAAAGGTAACGTAGCCGTGGCTCCGTGAAAAGATCCACGGGTTATGGCTGCGGTGGAGCCACAACCGGACTTGAATTCCACCGGTTCTCGCGGCGTCGCGGCGGGCGTGTCCTGATAGATGCATGCGCGCGCAACGATTCGCGAGTTTTCGCTTTGATCGACCGTATCAGCGCACGGCACGTGCTGACTCGATCCTCAACGCCGCCCGCCCGCAAGCCTCACCGCGTCGGGATGACGGCGCAAGCGCAGCATCGCGACGCAACCAAGCGCCGGCCCCACGGCCAGCATGCCGAAGCCGCCCCGCCATCCGAGCCACGCCACCGCGTAAGGCACGAGATGAATGCTCACCAGCGTGAGCAAAAAGCCCGCGCAGGTTTGCGCGGTCAGCAGCGTGCCGACCGAGTCCGGATCGGCCAGTTCGGCCACGCTCGCCGAAAACTGCGCGGAATCGGCGATCACCGAGACGCCCCACACGAGCGCGACGGCCCCCATTACGGCAAGCGGCGCGTTGGCCAGCCAGCCCATGAGCGCCGCGCACATTGCGCTCGTCGCCATGGCGCCCACCGTGACGGCCGTGCGCCCCACGCGATCCGCCAGCACGCCGCCTAGCCACGCGCCTGCCGCGCCGATCGCGATCACGCTGAAGGTCATCCATTCCGCGCGCGTGCGGGCGTTGGCCATGCCACGTGCGATAAAGGTTTGCTGAAGAAACAGCGCGAGCCACGCCCACATCGCGTAAAGCTCCCACATGTGGCCGAGATAGCCGAGATTGGCGAGCCGCAAGGCGGGCTTGCGCCACGCCTGCGTGACCTTCGCGAAGTCGATGCGCGTGGCGCGCCGGATATTCGGCCCGATGCCCGCAAAGCCGATCAGCACTGCGGCGCACGCCGCGCATGCGGCGGCGACGCCATAGATCGTGCGCCAGTCGAGCCCGCCCGTCGCGGCCAGCAAATGCGGGCTCGCCGAGCCGAGCGTGAGCGCGCCGACGAGGAGGCCAACGAGCAGGCCGAGATCGCCCTTCGCCCAGGTGGCCGCGAGCCGCATGCCGACCGGATACACGCCCGCCATGCACATGCCGGTGACGAAGCGCAGCGCGACGACCGCGCCGCCAACCGGCGGCAGGAACGCGAGCGAGGCGGTAGCGACGGCCGCCACGAGCGCGGAGCCCGCGAGCAGCCTGCGTAGATCGTAGCGGTCGGGCAGCGAAAGCAGCGCCGAAGTGATGGTGCCCGCTACGAAGCCGCACTGCACGGCGCTCGTGAGCAGCGCCTCATCGAACGCGGCAATGGCGTGTGCCTGCTTGATGAGGGCCACCACCGTGCTCGACGAAAACCACACGCCCATCGCCGCCACTTGCGCAAGCAGCAGCAACGCCAGCGATGCGGCCTTGCCGCGTTGCGCCGCGCCTTGCCCAGGCGACCCCGTTTCGTCAGGAGAACGGGAACCGCCAGCCCCTTGAGAAGGCGTGCGCGCCACGCTCAGACCGCCGCCGCTGCGTGCGCCTGCGCAAGCACGCGATGAAACGCGCGGCCGAACCAGATCAGCCCGTCACGCCCGCCCACCATGCGTGCCGCCTTGATCTCGCAGAAAAACACCGTGTGCGTGCCGACTTCGGTCGTGCGCGTAATGTGGCAATCGAATGAACTCACCGCGCCGCGCAGCGCAGGCGCCCCCGTTTCGAGCCGATACCAGTCGGCGAGCGCGAAACGCTCGTCCATGTCGATGTCTTTCGTGGCGAAGCGCGTGGCCACCTCGCGCTGGTCGGCCGCCAGCACGTTTACGCAAAGCCGGCCGTTCTCGCGCAGGATCGCGTTGTTGCGGCTCGTGCGGTTGATGCAGACGAGCAGCGTGGGCGGCTCGTCCGTCACGCCGCATACGGCGGACGCCGTGCACCCGGCGCGCCCGGCGTCGCCATCGGTCGTGACGATGTTCACGGCGGCCCCAAGACCTGCCATGGCGTCGCGAAAGAGGGATTTGTCTACCATGTTCTTGCCCGCTTGCCGCGGTCTCCTCGTAGCGGGAATTCAGTGTCCGATGCTCATGCGTCGTTGGCGTGCGCGCCGCGATACCGTGCCGCCGCGTGCGAGGCCGGCAGACGCGCGCCGCCGGAGAGCTTTTCGCGCAGCGTGCCCTCACGATACGCGCGCTTGTACGCGCCGCGCGTTTGCAGTTCCGGCACCAGCAGTTCGACCACGTCGTCGAAGCACTCCGGCACCACCGTGCGCGAAAGATTGAAGCCATCCACGCCGGCCGTTTCGCTCCACTCGATCAGCGTATCCGCAATGCGCTGCGCCGAGCCCACCCACGGCGCCTGGCGGCTGCCGAGCACCATTTGCTCGAGCAGCTTGCGGCGCGTCCACTGCGGCCCGGCGCTGCGCGTCATGGCTTCGACGTTGGAAACAATCGCCTGGCTCTGGCCTGTTTCGATCGGCTCGTCGAGATCGTAGCGCGCGAAGTCGATGCCAAGCGAAGCCGCCGCGTGCGCGAGCGCCGCTTCGGAACTCACGTAGCGCCGGTAGTCTTCGAACTTCTCGCGCGCTTCGTTATCCGTGCGTCCGACGATCAGCGTGGCGCCAAGAAAGACCTTCACGTCGTCGGCCGCGCGTCCGAGTTGCACCGCCTGGCGCCGAATGTCTCCGACGATCTCCTTCACGCCGTCCATCTTCTGACCATTGATGAACACGCACTCGGCGTGCGTCGCCGCAAAGCGCCTTCCGCGCGTGGACGATCCCGCCTGGTACAGCACGGGCGTGCGCTGCGGCGACGGTGCGCACAGGTGCATTGCATCCACCTTGTACTGCGGCCCGCGATGATGAATCATGCGCACGCGCGCCGGGTCGGCGTAAATACCGCCCGCGCGGTCGTTGATCACCGCATTGTCGTCCCAGCTGCCCTCCCAGAGCTTGTACACGAGCGACATGTATTCGTCGGCCAGATCGTAACGGTCGTCGTGGGCGTTCTGCCCGTCCATGCCGATCGCGCGCGCGGCGCTATCGAGATAGCCTGTGACGATGTTCCAGCCGATGCGCCCGCCCGTGAGATGGTCGAGCGTGGACATGCGCCGCGCAAACAGAAACGGCTGCTCATAGGTGAGATTGGCCGTCACGCCAAAGCCCAGATGCTGTGTAACCGCGGCCATGGCGGGAATGACGAGCGTAGGGTCGTTCACCGGCACCTGCACCGCGCCGCGCAGCGCGGCATCCGCGTTGCCGCCGTAGACGTCGTACACGCCCACGACATCCGCGAAAAAAATGCCGTCGAACAGGCCCCGTTCGAGCTTCTTCGCGTAGTCGGTCCAGTACTGCAGCTCCGTATAGCGGCTCGACTGGTCGCGCGGATGCGTCCACAAGCCTTGCTGAATGTGGCCCACGCAGTTCATGTCGAAAGCGTTCAGACGGATTTCACGCGGCATGTCGGCTCCTTTTCGGCGCACTCGATGCTATCTACTATAGTAGACGAACGGATACTAATGAAACCGGGATTTGATCCGGGTTAACTCGGATGCCGTTCGATCTGCTAAACAGCGCGCCGCGACTGGCCCCGTATAATCGACTCGCTCGCGCCCCAACGCCAACCTTCCAGGTATGAACCGACCGCTCACCGATCCCACCTCCGCCATTTCCACGCGCGTGCGTATCGAGCGCGAATCGCGCGGCTGGTCGCTCGCGGACATGGCCGAGCGCTCGGGCGTTTCCAAGGCCATGATCAGCAAGATCGAGCGAGGCGAAGCGAGCCCCACGGCGACCGTGCTCGGCCGGCTTTCGGGCGCCTTTGGCCTGCAGCTTTCCATGCTCCTCGCGCTCGCCGAGCAAACTGGCGAGCGCTTGAGCCGCGCCGCCGATCAGCAGCTCTGGCAAGACCCCGAAACCGGCTATACGCGCCGCGCCGTCTCGCCGCGCAACGGCGGCATGCTCGAACTCGTGGAAATCGCGTTGCCGGGCGGGGTTCGTGTTGCGTATCCAGCGTCGGCGTTTGCGTTCCAGCATCAGCAGATCTGGGTGCGCAGCGGCACGCTGGTATTCGAGGAAGGCGAGCAGGTTCATACGCTCGAAGCCGGCGACTGCCTCCAGCTCGGGCCGCCTGCCGCGTGCGCGTTCTTCAATCCGGGCAAGGGCCCGTGCGTCTACGTCGTGGCGCTCGTGCGCCGCTGAATGCGAGCACGCGTTGGCGCGGCCGCTGTCTTTCATCGTTGAATCGGCTATGGCACAGGGGTTTTGCGCGCATGGCGCGTGCGCACCCAATGCGAGTAGCCGAATGTGAGCATTTGCTTATATTCTGAAGTCCTCAGGCGGTAACGGCACAGGGCCGCCGCCACACCATGAGAGACCGACGATGAATGACGTGATTCAAGCCATGAAGCTCAATCACCTGAGCTTCCCCTCCTCCGATACCGCCGCAACGGCGGCCTTCTTCGAACGCCATTTGGGATTCACGATAGCGGGAGCGTGGGACCAGTCGTTTATCCTCAAGCGCCCCGGCTACGACGTGGTGATCGACCACGCAAGCGGCGACGCGCCGGCGTGGCCCGAGAACTTCCACGTGGGCTTCGAGCTGCCGAGCCTCGACGCCGTGCGCGACCTGTATGAGCGCTTCACGACGGAGGGCGTCCACATGGAAACCGGCATCTTCAACAATGGCCGCGGGTCACGCTTTTTCTGCCGCGCGCCGGGCGGCGTGATGTTCGAAATGAACACTCGAGCGGACGCCGCTCCCGAATATCGCGGCACGTTTGACAACTGACTGGTGTGATTGCCAATCTCGATCAAGCCGTTTTTTAATGTTTAGTCATGCTATGCAATTACGCGCCGTTTTTGCATTAGCGAAAGGAGAATTCCATGAACACATTGACCTCGCCTCAACTCGCGCCGTTGCTGGATCGCCTGTTCGACGAAGCCGATGCCATTTCCCCGGCGTCCATTTCCGCAGTGGCCGCACTCTCACCCGAGGAACGCACACGGCTGATGCACAGCAAGACGGACTATCTCGACTTCTACGGCCGCCTGAAGGACGTTGCCCTTCCCGTTTCGCGAGAAACGGGCGTGCTGCTCTACATGCTGGCGCGCGGCGGTCGTGCGCGGACCATCGTCGAATTCGGTACGTCGTTTGGCATTTCCACGCTGCACCTCGCGGCGGCGCTGCGGGACAACGGCGGCGGCCGGTTGATTACGTGTGAATTCGAGCCGTCCAAGATCGCGCGAGCCCGCGAAAATCTCATGAGCGGCGCACTATTCGATCTCGTGGAAATTCGCGAAGGCGATGCCTTGCAGACGCTGAGTGTGGACCTGCCCGATTCGATCGAGCTTCTGCTGCTCGATGGCGCGAAGGCGCTTTACGGCGACGTGCTGAGCCTCGTTGAGTCGCGCCTTGCGCAGGGCGCGTTCGTCGTCGCGGACAATGCCGCTTACAGCCCCGACTATCTCGCGCGCGTGCGTGCACCCGGGAATGGGTATCTCTCGATTCCGTTCGGCGGGGATGTGGAGGTTTCGATGCGGGTGGGTGTTGGCAAACCCTCGTGAAAAAACACCCCAAAGGTTGGATCAATGTCCAACTTTTGGGGTGCGATTCACAAGCGGAGCGCTTCTTTAACTGGGTAACGTGTCTGCTACCCCGCGCTTCCGAACCTGCGATTAGAACCGATGGTACATGCCAATGTTGGCTTGAACCTGGTTGCCGCCCGATGCGGTGTTGCCGAAGTCAGCAGCCGAAGCCTGAGCGCCCTGAGCATGAACGTAGGCACCCATTGCGTAGACCGACGTGAGCTTCGACAGCGCGTACGTCGCACCCAGCGAGACCTGGTTGATCGAAGCCATGGTGCGGCCCTCAGCGGCTTGCGCAGGCGTGGCTTGCGAACCGTAGACGTACGTGTATCCCGCAGCCAGCGACAGCGCCGGGGTTGCCTGGTACTGCAGAAGGCCGCCCAGCACGTTGAAGTGAATCGACTGTTGGCCGTCGTTGCCCTGGTACTGCGCGTTCGAGTAACGCAGGCCGGCCGTGTACGGACCAAACTGGTATTGACCGGCGATCTGAGCGATGCCCGCGCTCTTGAACGCATTGCCGCCGTAGTAACCCGAGCTCGGATAGCCCAGCGCACCACCGAAGGACGGTTGTGCCGTTGCGTTCTGCCAGCCGGCCTCACCCTGGTTTGCGGCGTGGAAGTAGCCGCCAGCGACCGTCAGACCACCCTGATCGTAGTCCGCAGCCACCGACCACGACTGACCCGAGCCCATAGCACCGGCAACGCCGCCGAACGAGTACGCGCCTTCAGCCTGGAAGCCGTGGAAAACCGGCGAGATGTACTTCACCGCGTTGTTCTGGTTCGTCGTGTTGTCGTTGTTGTCCACGTCGCCCGGGGTCGAGAACGTCGACGCCGAAATGGCGTCGCCCGTGAGGCCTTGAACCATTTCCGTCACGGCGTCGATCTGGCGACCCAAACGCACGGTACCGTACTGGTCCGAAGTGAGGCCTACGAACGCCTGGCGGTTGAACAGCGAACGCGAGGAGCCAATGGGGCCCTGGCCGCCAATGCCACCGGTGGCAATGTTGAAGCCATTTTCGAGCTTGAAGACTGCCTTGAAGCCGCCGCCGAGGTCTTCCTGACCCTGCATGCCCCACTTGTTCGAACCTGAGGCGCCGCCGTCGAGGCTGACCTTCGAGTGGCCGCCGACGTTGGAGGTGTAGCCGATACCGGCGTCGAGCATGCCGTACAGGGTGACCGACGACTGTGCCATTGCTGCCGAGGATGCTGCGAAAGCGGCAACCGCGATAACGCTTGCCTTGATGTTGGTGTTCTTCATCTGTAATTCAGTAACCAGTAGTCTCTTTTGGATTGATGTACTTTTTTGTTGCGCGCCGGAGAATACGGTACCGCCCTGCAACTCAAGAAACGAAAAAAAATGACTGTCGCGAAAACGTAACAGTAGGCGCAATGTCTTGTGGAGCGGGCGATCGACGGATTGCGCCACATTATCGACGCCGGATTGCCCCCTTCAATTATTACGAGATTTGATACAATTGGGGTCGCATTCACTTAAATGGTGCATGCGCGGGTGCCGCGCGAGCCGGTCTGAGTTGGGTGCCGCGCCAGGTGGCGGCGTGCGGCAACTGCAGTCATGGCAATCGCCGCGACCGCTTTCAGCAGCACTGAACGCTATGGATGACGCTTGACGAAACGGGCGACGGCCACGACCGTGACCCTGTGGCGGCTGGAGATGATCAACGTATACCCGGGTGGCGCAGATTAGGTATTTCGCACCGCGATTTATGCGCCGTTGCGGTCGACGATCCAGTCATCTGGAAGGTTGCAAAATGGGCAGTGAAGGGGCATGCCGCGCTCGCACGCCGTAAAACGAGCGGCTGCGCCTTCACGCCGCTCGTCACGTCTCCAGATATTGGCTCGGCGCTTCCCCCAGCACGCGACGAAAGGCGAATGAGAACGCGCCAGGACTCGCGTACCCAAGGTCCAATGCAACCCGAGTCACGGGCTCCCCTCCACTCAAACGCTCGATGGCAGAAAGCAGGCAGACCTGCTGGCGCCACTCCGCAAAACTCACGCCGGTCTCTACACGAAAAAGCCGCGTAAGCGTTCGCCGGCTCATTCCGACTTCGGCGGCCATCATGTCCAGCCCGACGGCGATCGATGGCGCGTCAAGCAGCATCCGGCACGCGCGAACGAGACGAGGATCACTCGGCAACGGCGCATGGAGTGAGAGTCGCGGCATTGACGCTATCTCCGCCACGAGCAGGCTCATCAGCTTGCCTGCACGCCCACCAACGTCGTACATGGCCGGCAAATCGATGGCCTCTTCGAGCAATTGTTTGAGAAGGGCCGAAACGCCGTAGACGCAACAATGGGCCGGCAGTTGCGCATCGCGCGTTTCTTCCAGCGACACGAAAGCGTTGAGCATGGTGACGGGCCCGCGCATCGTCATTTCGTGCGCTACACCGGCGGGCACCCAGCACGCTCGCTGCGGCGGCACGAGCCACCGGCCTTCCGGAGTCGCCACGCTGATCGTGCCGCGAGAGGCAAACGCGAACTGACCGCGTCGATGCGCATGCACGGGAAATGATGAGCCGGCCGCGTATTCGTTCGCGGTCACGACCACGCTGCGAGGAATGTCTTCGAAGGGATCGACCAAGGTATTTCGCATGGCCCGAATTCTACAGTGATTGACCCGTTTTAGAAGGCGGGCCTCGGTCATCCGACTTACGATCTGCCCATCCCATTCATTTCGGAGTCGATATGCCCAATACGTTTCATCGCGTGGGACATGGCCCTCACCCCGTCCTCGTTCTGCACGGCTGGTTCGGTGACGCTCATTCGTTCGAGCAGATTGAACCCTGGCTGTCTGGCCACGCCTTCAGTTACGTATTCATGGACTATCGCGGCTACGGAAAAATGCGGGAAGCGCGCGGAGACTACACGGTCGATGAGATCGCCTCCGATGCGCTGGCGCTTGCCGATGCGCTCGGCTTTCACACCTTCAGCCTGATGGGTCATTCAATGGGCGGCATGGCGATCGAACGGATTGCGACACGTGCTCCCGAGCGGGTCAGGGCACTGGTTGCAGTCGCGCCGGTTCCATGCGGCGGCATTGCATACGATGCGGCAACGCGGCGCCTGCTCGAAGACGCCGCCGGGTCCATCGACAATCGGAGAACCATCATCGATCGCAGCACCGGCGGACGGTTACCCTCGTCCTGGGTCGACTGGAAAGCGGCCTGGTCGGCAACGCATTCCTGCCCGCATGCGTTCGCCGCGTACTTCCGTGCGTGGGCCGATACCGACTTCAGCGACGCGATCACCGGCAGGCATCCGGTGAAGGTGCTGGTGGGCGAGCACGATCCCACCTTCAACGCCGCATTGATGGCCAAAACCTACCTCCTCCGCTATCCCCGGGCCACGGTTGAGATACTGAGGAACGCCGGCCACTATCCGATGAATGAAACACCCCTCGCGCTTGCCGCGGCCATCGAATCCTTCCTTATCGAAACGGCCGTGGCCGCGAGTCCGTCCCAAAACGGCGCCGATGCTCCTCCGGATCGCCCCGCTTTCGCGGAAAATTGATTCATGCCCGAGGGCGATCAGCCCTCCACCCGCGCCTTCACAATTTTCCCCCGCTGCAGCACATAGTCGATCCGCTCGCCCTCACCGGCCACGACGCCAATGTCGTCGAGCGGATTTCCGTCGAGCACCACCACATCGGCAATGGCGCCCGCCGCGATCACGCCCAGTTCGCCCTTCATGTTCACGATCTCCGCAGCCACGCTCGTAGCCGAACGCAACGCCTCCAGATTACCGAGCACTTCCGCGCGAATGCGGAATTCACCGGTCTGGAACGCGTGCATCTCGCCGAGCAGGTCGGAGCCGAAGCCCATCTGCACGCCGGCCTTTGCATAGATTTCCAGCGATTCGCGCCCCTTCTGCTGCACGGAAGCCACCTTCGCCACCGAATCCGGCGGCAGTCCGAACTGCGCGCCGTGTGTGGCCAGTGCGTCGTAGGTCACGAGCGTCGGCACCACGAAAGCACCGAACTCGCGCATCACCTGCGCGGCCGCTTCGTCCACGAGATTGCCGTGCTCGATCGTGCGCACGCCGCAGCGCACCGCGCGCGCAATTGCGCGCCCCGTGTACGCATGCGCCATCACATAGGTGTTCGCTGCTTGCGCCTCCGCCACGATGGCGCGAATTTCATCTTCGGAGTACTGGGTATTGTTGATGGGGTCCGTAGGCGAAGCCACGCCGCCCGACGCCATGATCTTGATCTGCGTGGCGCCCTTCTGGATCTCCTCGCGCACGGCGAGGCGCACGGCATCCACGCCATCCACCACGCGCGCAATCGCGCCCGTGCGAAAGCAGCACGAGCACGGTTCGAGCAGGTCGCCTCGCGGGCGGAAATCGCCGTGACCGCCCGTCTGCGAGAGCGCCTTGCCCGAGGGGAAGATGCGCGGCCCGGGCACGAGGCCCGTTTCCACGGCCTGCATCAGGCTCCAGTCGGCGCCGCCCGCGTCGCGCACGCTAGTGAAGCCGCGCGAGAGCATGGCGTCGAGAATCGGCAGCGAGCGGATGGCCGCGAGTATATTGGGCTGCATGGCGTTCGCGCCGAGATTCGCGTTCGAGGCGAGCACGTGCACATGACAGTCGATAAAGCCCGGCATGACGGTCTTGCCGCGCACGTTGACCACGTTTGCATTCGGCAGATCGATGGGGCGATCGGTCACTTCCACGATGCGCTCGTCTTCGATCACGACGTGATGGTGTTCGAGCAGCACGCCGCGTTCGAGATCGAGTACGTTGCCGCCTTTGAGAACCGTAATGGCCATTGTCTGGATTCCTTATAGAGTCGTTCAGTTCGCGCGCCGCATGTCCTTCACGAAGAAGGTGCCAACCAGGCTGATGGCGGCCGCAACGATCACATAGAGCGCGGGCGCCATGTTGCTGCCTGTGCGGGCGATGAGCCACGTGATCAGGAACGGCGCGAAGCCGCCGAAGATCGTGACCGCGAAGTTGTAGGCCACCGAAAGGCCGGTCGAGAGCACCTTGGTCGGGAACAACTCGGAGAAGGCGGCGAGGATCGGCCCGGTGTAGGCGGCGATCAGCACGCCGAACACGGCCTGAAACACGATGAGCGAAGCGAAGCCGGGCGCGTGGTTGATCCACGTGAACATGGGCCATGCGAGCACGAGAATCAGGAACGCGGCGCCGCTCAGGAACACGCGCCGGCCCCACGCATCCGCCAGCTTGCCCACAATGGGCGCGCCGCACATGATCATCAGGCCGCCTACCATGCCCGCGGAAAAGCCCGTCGACTGCGGCAAGTGCAGCGTGCGCACCGAATAGGTCGGCATGTAGAACAGCAGCACGTAGGTGCAGACCGTCCAGAGAATGACCATGGAAAAGCTCGCGAACGTCTCGCGCGGGTAGCGCTCGAACACTTCCTTGAGCGGTGAATTGTCTTTCGCCTGCGCTTCCACGGCGCTGAACGCGGGCGTTTCGTCGATATGGCTGCGGATGTAATAGCCGACCGGCCCCACGAGAATGCCGATCAGGAACGGCAGGCGCCAGCCCCAGCTATGCAGCGACTGCGCGTCGAGCGACGAGGTCACGAAGGTGCCCGTGGCCGCGCCCAGCAGCACGGCAAAGCCGATGCTCGACTGAATCCAGCTCGAATAGTAGGCACGCTTGCCCGGCGGCGCGTACTCGGTAAGGAACGCCGTGGCGCCGCCCATCTCGCCGCCTGCGGAGAAACCCTGCAGCAGGCGCGCAAGCACGATCAGCAGCGGCGCGGCGATACCGGCTTGCTCGTAGGTGGGCGCGAGCCCGATGAGCGCGGTGCCGAACGCCATCAGCAAGATGGTGAGCGAGAGCGCGGCTTTGCGGCCCACCTTGTCGGCATAGATGCCGAGCACGATGCCGCCTACGGGCCGCATGAAAAAGCCCACGCCGAAGGTCGCCACCGTGAGCAGGACGGAGGTCAGCTCGTTGCCGGTTGGAAAGAACAGCTTCGCGATGATGACAGCGAAGAAGCTGTACACCGTGAAGTCGAACCACTCGAGGCCGTTGCCCAGTACCGTCGCGATGATCGCGCGGCGGCGCTGCTGCGCGGTTGTCGCGACGGCGTCATGCGCGACGCGAGGTGAAAGCGTTCCTTGCATGGTGTCTTCCTGATCAGATTAATCGTAGCTGCGCGCCAACTGCCACGCGCCCGGAGCCCCAACATGCTCCCCATGCTAATGACAGCACGATTAATTTCTGAAACGAAAGATACGCATGCATGCATGCGCTGGGCGCATGCATGGCCCCTGAACGCTGCTTACACCGCCGTCTGCGCCTCCGCCTGCTCGAAAAGCCAACGTGTGAACAAACGCGCCGCCTGGTTCTGCGCGCGGTCGTTGGGCGAGATCACGTAATAGCCGCCGCCGTGGCTCGCCGAACTCTCGCCCACACGCACGAGCAAACCGTCGTCAATACAGGCGTCGATCATGTAGCGCCAGCCTAGCGCCACGCCCTGGCCGAGTATGGCCAGCTGCACAAGCTGCGGATAGTGGTTGATCGTGAGGCCCTGTGGTGTTTTCGGCATCGTCACGCCATTCAGGTCGAACCATTCGGGCCACGACATCCATTGGCGCTGGCCGTCTTCGAGCAGCAGCAGCGTTTCGTTCGCGAGGTCGGCGGGCGCAAGCAAGCGGCCCGCGAGATAGCCCGGCGAGCACACGGGAAACACTTCTTCGTTAAAGAGGCGGCGCGCGGTGAAATGCGCGGGCGCCTGCTGGCGCACGTAATACACGCCAACGTCGAACTCCGCGGGCGACATCGAGGCGAGCCCGTCGCGCACGATCAGGCGCAGCTTGATGTTGGGATACGCCTTGCGAAATGCCGGCAGGCGCGGCGTGAGCCATAGCACCGCCACGCCCGACGAGCAGGCAATGGTTAGTTCGAGGTCGCCATAGTGCTTCATCACGTCGAAGGTGGCTTCGGCGCATTGCGTGAGAAGCCGCTGCACCTGCGCCGCATATTGTTCACCCGCTATCGTGAGCCGCAGCGAACGGTGCTCGCGCACGAACAGCGAGCGGCCAAGAAAATCTTCGAGCTGCTGGATCTGGCGGCTGATTGCACTTTGCGTAAGGTGCAGTTCGGCGGCCGCGCGCGTGAAGCTGGCGTGCCGCACGGCGGCTTCGAACGCGACGAGGCAGGGCAGCGGAGGCAGTGGCGTGATGCGCATGGAATGACTCGGGCGGGTCGTGGCAAGGAGATGTTGCCATACATCCCGCCGCGGCTCGCTCCAACGGATGTTGCGCGCACCAGGTTGCGCGTGCCTGCCGCGAAAAAAACTTACTATTGCGTTGAATCTCTGTGCAACCGGAGGGCGAAGATGAGTTCTGGGGAGAAAGCGGCAACAGGCGCAAGCGCAGGCGCGGCGCAGTGGCACGCCATGCCTGCCGACGAGATCGAGCGCCAGCTCAAGGTGAAGCCGTCGCAAGGGCTCGATGGGGCGGAGGCCGCCCAGCGCCTCGGTACCTATGGGCCGAACGTGCTGCCCCAGGGGAAGAAAAGCGGCCCCCTCGTGCGCTTCCTGGCACAGTTCAACAATGTGCTCATCTACGTGCTGCTCGCGTCCGGCTTCATCAAGCTGATGTTGAGCCTGTGGCTCGACGCCTCGATCATCTTCGCGGTGGTGATCCTCAACTCGTTGCTCGGCTTCCTGCAGGAAGGGCGCGCCGAGAAAGCGCTCGACTCGATTCGCAACATGCTTTCCGCCGAAGCGCGCGTGCTGCGCGCCGGCGAGGTGCGCCTGATCCCCGCCGACGAGGTCGTGCCCGGCGACATCGTGTTGCTGGAGTCGGGCGACAAGATCCCCGCGGACATCCGTTTAGTCGAGGCGAGAAACCTGCGCACGGAAGAGGCGGCGCTCACGGGCGAGTCGGTGCCTGCTGAGAAGAACACCGGCGCGGTGCCGGCGCAAGCCACCGTGGGCGACCGCGAAAACATGGCGTTTTCCGGCACGATGGTCCTTTCGGGCCGCGCAACCGGCATCGTCGTCGCAACGGGTAGCCAAACGGAGCTTGGCCGCATCAACCAGATGCTCGCCGAGGTCAGCGCGCTCGAAACGCCGCTCCTTCGCCAGATCAAGAAGTTTGGATACGTCATTACGATCGCCATCGGCATTCTCAGCGTGCTGCTCTTCGCGTGGGGCCACTGGCTCGGCCACATGACCTTCATCCAGTTGTTCCAGGCGGTGGTGGGCATTGCGGTGTCGGTGATCCCCGAGGGCCTGCCAGCGCTCATCACCATCACGCTCGCCATCGGCGTGCAGCGCATGGCGAAGCGCAACGCCATCATCCGCCGCCTGCCCGCCGTGGAAACGCTCGGCTCCGTCTCGCGCATCTGCTCGGATAAAACCGGCACGCTCACCCTCATGGAGATGATGGTGACCTCGGTCGTGACGGCAGAAGCGCCCTATGAAGTGACTGGCGACGGTTACGCCCCTGAAGGCGAAGTCCGCGCGGGCGGCAAGGCGCTCGACGCCGCGCCGCCGGAAGTCCTCACGCTCATGGGCCGCGTATCGATCCTGTGCAACGACGCCGGACTCTTCGAGGAGGACGGCAAATGGAAGGTGGAAGGCGACCCGACCGAGGGCGCGCTCTATCCGTTCGCCGGCAAGCTCGGCATGGACCGCGGCGCGGAAGCCGCCGCCGCACCCCGCATCGACGGCATTCCCTTCGAGTCCGAGCACAAGTTCATGGCCACGCTGAACCGGTCGGCGCAAGGCGAGATGCTGCTCGTGAAGGGCGCGCCGGAAGTGATCATCGAGAACTGCGACCGCCAGCAAACGGCTAGCGGCCCCGCGCCGCTCGACCGCGAGCGCTTCGCACGCGAAGGCGAACGTCTCGCCTCGCAAGGCGAGCGCGTACTGGCGTTGGCGTGGCTGCCAGATCCCGGCCTCCAGGTTGGCAACCTCGGCCCGCAGGACCTGCCGAAGACGCTCGTGCTGCTCGGCCTCGTGGGCCTCATGGACCCGCCGCGCAAAGAAGCAATCGACGCCGTGCGCGAATGCCACGGCGGCGGTATTCGCGTGACGATGATCACGGGCGACCACAAGGTCACGGCGGCGGCAATAGCGGGCATGCTCGGCATCGGCGACGGCAAGACGGCCGTGGCCGGCACCGAGATCGAGGCGATGAACGACGCCGCGCTGCAGGAATGCGTGCGCGACGTGGACGTGTTCGCGCGCGCGAGTCCCGAGCACAAGCTGCGGCTCGTGAAGGCGATCCAGGCCAACCGCCAGGTGGTCGCCATGACGGGCGACGGCGTGAACGACGCGCCTGCGCTCAAGAAGGCCGATATCGGCGTGGCAATGGGCATCAAGGGCACGGAAGTGACGAAGGAAGCGGCGGGCATGATCCTCGCCGACGACAATTTCGCCTCGATCTCCGCGGCGGTGAAGGAAGGGCGCACGGTCTACAACAACATCGAAAAGGCCATGCTCTTCATGCTGCCGACGAATATCGCCCAGGGCGCGGTGATTGCCATCGCGATCCTGTTCGGCTTCACGCTGCCGATCACTGCGCCGCAGGTGCTGTGGGTGAACATGGTCACCTCCGTTGCGCTCGGCCTCGTCATTTCCTTCGAGCCGCACGAGGACGACGTGATGCAGCGCCCGCCGCGTTCGATCGACCGGCCTATCGTCACACCATTCGGCGTGTGGCGCATTCTCTTCGTCGGCGCCGCGCTCGTGCTCTATACGCTCGCGGCATTCTTCTGGATGAAGTCGCAGGGCGCATCGGACTTCATGGCGCGCACGGCCGCCGTCAACGCCATCACGATGGGACAGGTCTTCTATCTGCTCAACAGCCGCTCGCTGATCAATTCGGCGCTATCGGTGCGCGCGCACATGGGCAACGCGTATCTCTGGTACGGCATTGGCGCGGTCGTGGTGCTGCAGATCCTCTTCACCTATACGCTGCCCTTTCACGCCATCTTCGAAACCGAGTCGCTGCCGCTCGCGGCCTGGCTTTGGCTCGTGGCGGGCGCGATCCTGTTCTTCCTCGTGGTGGAGCTCGAGAAGCTCGTCATTCGCTCGATACCGGCGCTCAAGCGGTCCGTGAGCCCGCCATCGCGCGCCGCGGCCACAAGGCAGTACCATGACGCGTAGAATCGTTTCGTCCCGACTCGAGAGCGAGGGCCCATAGCCATGCTGCCTGGTGCGAATCTGAATCTGGTCGAGGTGATTGGTCTGCTCGTCGGCGGCCTCGCCCTGTTCCTCTTCGGGCTGGACCTCATGACGGGGGCGCTCAAGACGCTTGCCGGCGCGCGCCTGCAATCGCTGCTGGGTTCGCTCACCGCCAACCGCTTTCGCGGCGTGCTAGCGGGCGCCGGCATCACGGCGCTGCTCAATTCGTCGACCATCACCACGGTGCTGCTGGTGGGCTTCGTTTCCGCGCGGCTCATGACGCTGCGGCAGTCCATTCCGATGATCATGGGGGCCAACATCGGCTCGACGCTCACCGCGCAGATCATCGCGTTCAATATCTCCGCACTCGTGCCGTTCATGCTCGCCGGTGGCTTCCTGCTCTACGGTTTTGCGAAACGCGAAACGCTGCGCGAGCTGGGCGGCGCACTGCTCGGGCTCGGCTTGCTGTTCCTCGGCATCGAGATGATGGGCAACGCCACGCGGCCCTTGCGCGACTACCAGCCGTTCATCGACGCGATGCAGGACATGCGCAATCCGCTCGTCGGCATTGTGATCGGCGCGGTGTTCACGGCCATCGTGCAAAGCTCGGCGGCCACGCTCGCCATCGTCATAGCGCTCGGCAGCCAGGGGCTGATTCCGCTCGAATCGGGCATTGCGCTGATACTCGGCGCCAACGTGGGCACCTGCGGCACGGCGCTGCTCGCCTCGATCGGCAAGTCGGCGGAAGCGGCGCAGGTCGGTATCGTTCACCTGCTCTTCAACGTGCTTGGCGTGCTGTTCTTCGCCTTTGCGATTCCACAGTTCGCCGACTTCATACGCATGATCTCGCCTTCCGCGCCCGACTTGAGCGGCACTGCGCGCCTCGCGGCGGAAACACCGCGTCAGGCCGCCAATGCGCACACGGTGTTCAGCGTGTTCAGCACCTTCGTGCTGATCTGGTTCACCGGGCCGATTGCGAAGCTCGCCGAACGCCTGGCCCCGGTGCGACGCGAAGCCTGGCAGGACCCAGGCGTGCCGCGCTACCTCGACGAAACGCTGGTCGAAATGCCGGCGCTCGCCATTGCCCGCGTGCAACTGGAACTGGCTTCGCTCGGCAAGCTCGTGCAGCTTCTGGTCGAGCAAAGCGCCAAGCTCCTGGCCGAGAGTTCCTCGCAGGCGCTTTCCACGGTGGCAAACGAGGACAAGGCGGCGGACTCGCTAGCCACCGCCATTCTTACCTATATCGGCAAGCTCTCCGACGCCGTGCATAGCGACGACGAAGGGCGGCAACTGGTCGACCTCGCGCGCATTGCGACGTGCCTCGACGCTATCCGCGAAGTGGCCACGACGAGCATGCTCGCGCTGAGCCAAAGGCGTGCCGCGCAAAGCGCAGACGTGAGCGTGTTGGCGAGCAACGCCGAATTGCTGCAATTCGGCCGGTCCGTGATCGAGCATTTCACGCTGGCCGTGCAGATGATCGCGCACCCCGAGGCCGACGTCGTGACGCGCATCGTCAACGCCAAGCCGGAAATCGAAGCGCTGTCCGACTCGGCGCGGCAACGCATCCTGTCCGCGCTGCAGTTGCGCAACGAGGGCGCGGCGTTCATTTTCCGCTTCGCCAACGACGTGATCGAGCAGCTCAACGAAGTGGCGCGGCTCTCGCGCGCCATCGCCAAGGCCACGCGGTGGCTGCACGACGTGAAAGTGCTGGAACCTCAAGGCACCGAGGCCGTGGCCGAAGCTGAGGCCGAAGCCCAGGTGTAATGCCCGCGCGCTGGGTTGGTCCTCAACGCGCAGCGCCCGAGGTCAGTGCCTGAGGATCGCTCGTGGGCACGGCTTCGAGAAAACCGCGGCCCATCTCCGCTTCGAAACGCGAAGCGCTGCCCTCCCAGATAATGCGCGCGTGCTCCAGCACATAAACGCGGTCCGCGTGCGGCAGGGCGAAGCGAACGTTCTGCTCGCCTAACAACACGGTAATGGGCGTGGACTGCTGTAGCGCATCGAGCGCCTTCGACAACTGTTCGAGGATCACGGGCGCAAGCCCGAGCGTCGGCTCGTCGAGAATCAGCAGCTTGGGCTGGGGCATGAGCGCACGCGCAATGGCCAGCATTTGCTGCTCGCCGCCCGAGAGCGTGCGCGCGGTTTGCCCCTGGCGCGACTTGAGAATGGGAAAAAGGTCGAAGAGCCAGGTGAGCTGCTGTTTGCGCACTTCGTCCGAAAGATGATAGCCGCCGAGTTCGAGATTCTCGCGCACCGTCATGTCGCCGAACAGCTCGCGCGTTTCCGGGCATTGCACGAGGCCCGCGCGTGAGACGGCCGCCCCGCTCATACCCTTCAGGTCGCGCCCGTCGAAGTGGATCGTCCCTTTGTACGGCAGGAGGCCCGAGAGCGCGTTGAACAGCGTGGTCTTGCCCGCGCCGTTGAGGCCGACCACCGAGACGAACTCGCCCTCGCGAACGTGGAGGCTCACACCGTCGAGCGCACATGCCTTGCCGTACAGCACGCGCACGTCCGAGACCTCGAGAATGGCGCGCTTCGCCTCGCCCGCGACGCTCGCGCGCTGGCGCAATTCGAGCTTGCCGCCCAGATACACGCGGCGCACCGTTTCGTTTTGCATCACCGCTTCGGCCGTGCCTTCGGCGACGTGCTCGCCCAGGTACATGGCGAGCACGCGGTCGGCCAGCGCGGAGAGGCTCTTCACATTGTGATCGACCAGCAGCACCGCGCGGCCCTCTGCGCGAAAACCGCGTATCAGCTCGGAGAAGGCCTCCGACTCCGCAACCGTGAGTCCTGCGAACGGCTCGTCGACGAGCACGACCTTCGGGTCGCGCGCAATCGCTTTCGCCATTTCCATGCGGCGCAGGTCGGCGAAAGGCAGCGTGGCGGGATGCCGGTGCATGACGGCGGCAAGGCCCACGCGCGCGGCAATTTCCTGCGCGCGCTGATGCACGTGCGGTTCTGCCGCCAGCTTCACCAGCGAATCGGGCAGCAGCGCGAGCTTGATGTGCTCCAGCACCGTTTGCCGATGCAGCGGCCGTGAATGCTGGAACACGATGCCCACGCCCGCACGCGCGATGCGGTGCGGCGCCCAGCCGGCCATCTCCACGCCGTTCACCTTGACCGAGCCCCCGTTGGGCCGCTCGATGCCCATGATGAGCTTCATCACGGTCGACTTGCCGGAGCCGTTGGGTCCGATCAGGCCCAGTATCTCGCCGGGCCGGATGTCGAAGCCAATGTCCTTCACCGCGACGAGACCGCCGAAGCGCTTGGTCAACCCGCGAACTGAGAGCAGCGGCGTGTCGTTCATTGGCGTTCCCTCGCGCGCAGCAGGTTGCCGAGCAAGCCGTCCGGAAAGAACAGCAGCGCGGCGAGCGCGACTGCCGCGACGACGAACGTGTTGAGCTGGCCGAGCGGGCGCAGAAATTCGCCGGCCACGATCAGGAAGATCGATCCGAGCACCGCACCGAGTATCGTGCGCCGGCCGCCGAGCACGGCCGCGATGATGATCTGCACGCCCACACTCAAATCCACCACCGTGCTCACGGAAGCCGTGCCTTGATAGAACACCAGCATCGCGCCGGCCACACCCGAAAACACGGCACTGATGCAAAAGGCCACGAGCTTGTGCCGCGTAACGTTGAAGCCCAGCGCCTGCGCGCCGGTGGCGTCCTGGCCGCTCGCCTGCAAGATGAGGCCGATTGCCGAGCGCGAGAGGCCGAACAGCAGGATCGCGCACACCACCAGAAACGCCAGCGCGATCCAGTAGTTGTGGTTGGCGTCGACGGACATCACGTCGGGCACCATCATGCCGATCTCGCCGCCCGTCACGCCCGCGAAGATCACAATGGCGTTCTGCAGCAGCAGCACCGCCACGAGCGTGACGAGACCGAAGTACGGACCGCGCAGCCGCAGCGCGGGCACCGCGAGCAGCAGCCCGCCCACCAGCGCGACGAGGCCGCCCGCGATCACGCAAACGGGTATCGGCATGCCCCAATGAGCGTCGATGATCGCCGCGGAATAGGCGCCGAGGCCGATCAGAAACGTGGGGCCGAAATTCACCTCGCCGGCAAAACCGAACAGCAGGTCCCACGACATGGCAAACACGCCGAAGTAATACGCGACCGTGAGCACGCCGAGGATATAGCCCGACATCCACCACGGCAGCGTGGCCGCCGCAACGGCGAGCAACACGGCCACCCATACCCCACGCGAACGAAGAAGACCGGACATGTCGATGCTCCCTGCGTTCGGTTAGCGGCGGCCCAGGAAACCCTGGGGCCGCACATACACGACGAGCACCAGCAGCAGCAGCGCGGGCAGCGGCCGCAGCGTCGGCGCAACGAGGTACGCGGTGACGGTCTCCAGATAGCCCACGACATACGCGGCCATCAACGACCCGGAAACGCTGCCGAGGCCACCCAGCACGACGATGGAGAACGCGCTCGCGGTGAGCTGCCCGGCGTTGTTCGTGCTCACGCCGAGGAACGAAGCGAGCAACACGCCCGCAATGCCCGCCAGCACGCCGTAAATGGTCCACGCGAGCAGATAGATGCGCGAGAGTTCGAAGCCGAGCAGCGTGAGGCCGCGCGGATTCATCGAGGCCGCGAGCAGCGCCTTGCCCGCGCGCGTGCGGTTCACGAACAGCCACAACAGGCCGATCACGGCCCAGCAGACCACGGCGATCATGATCTCGTTGAACGGCACGCGCACGCTGCCTATCATCGCCACGCCGCTGATGAGCGGGCGCATCGTCACCGGGTTGTCGGTGAAGAGCCAGGCCATGCCTTGCTGGATCATGATGCCCCACAGCAGCGTGCCGGTGAGCACGAAGATTTCCTTCTCTTCGTTCGGAATGGCGGCGGAGCGCTGAATGGGCCGCACCACCATCAGGTAGGTGACGTAGGCCGCGACGAGTCCGGCGACCACGCCGAGCAGCGTGCCGAGGTAGGTGCCGAGGCCGGCTTCGCCCGCAAGCATCCAGCCCATCAGCGCCGCGACGAGCATCACGCCGCCGTGTGCGAGATTCAATATGCCCGAGACGCCGAAAATCAGCGTAAAGCCGATGGCGCCGAGCGCGTAGAGCGAGCTGATGGCAAAGCCGTCGATGAGAATCTGCAGGAGCAGCATGACCGGCCTTTCATTTGGGTGGGTCGCTGGATGCGCAGCGCGGCCCGACGCCTGGGCGTTGGGCCGCACTACGCGACGCACTACGAAGCTAGTTCGCGCTGGCCTGCTGGATCTTGATGAAGGTCGGGAACTTGACCTTGCCGTTCGCGACGGACTTCGGCCAGATCGCAATCTGCTTGCCGTCCTGCCACTGCAGGTTGATGCCGGTGATATACCCCGGGCCGTACTTGAGCGCGTGCGTGAACTGGTCGTTCTTGCCGTAGAACTGCCAGCGCCCGATCGTGCCTACATAGTCGGTTTTCTCGAGCGCGGCGACCATCTGGTCCGGATCGGTCGAGCCTTTGTTGCGCTTGATCGCATCCGCGATGATGTGAACAAGGTCGTACGTCGAGAAGCCGCAATACGCTGGCGAGACGCCGAACTTCTTCTGATACGCATCCGCGAAGGGCACCGTCTTCGGCGTAATTGCCACGCCCGGAGCCGCAGCGGAAGCCGTGATCACGCCTTCGGTCGCGCCGTTCGTGTCCTTCCAGAAGCTCGTGGTCGTGGCCTGCGAGCTTTGACCCGACATCGGGATCGGCACCTGCTGGTCGTGCCATTGCACGGTTGGCTGCACGCCCACATGGCTGATGCCCGTGGTGATGGTATCGGGGTGCTTGGCCTCGATCTGGTTGAAAATTGGTGTGAAGTCCGAAGTATCCGGATTGAAGCGGATATGATCGAGCACCTGGAGACCGGCCTTGGGCAGGCATTCCATGAAGCGCTCGTCGAGCGGCTTGGTCCACGCCGCGTCCTCGCTCATCACGACCGTCGACTTCATCTTGAACTGGCCAACGAGAATATCGTGCGAAAAGTCGCAGATCGACTGCGCAATGAAAGCCGACGTCATCCAGCCATGGAACGTGTACTTGTAGTTGTCGTAGTCGTCGTGAACGTGCTTCGAAATGTCGTTGCTCGCGGCGCCCGGCGTAACAAAGGGCATTTTCAGCCGCGCCGACCACGGCTCCATGGCGAGCGCCACTTCGCTGATATAGCTGCCGATCACGGCGACCACCTTGTCCTGGGTCGCTGCGCGCTGGAATGCGCGCACGCCGTCGGAGGCCGACGAGTGGTCGTCATACGCGATGATCTGGATAGGGCGGCCATCCACGCCGCCGCTCGCGTTGATCTCGTCCGCGGCGAGTTGCGCCGCCTTGCTGATCGAGGCGCCCGCCACTGCGGACTCCTCACTGATCACACCGATCTTGATCGGGTCGCCCGCGGCATGCGCGCCGGCCGCGAGGCCCAGCCCTGCTGCCACCATACCCGTCGCCGCTACGCGATAAAGGTTTCGCCACACGCCGTTATTGGACATCCTGCATCTCCGATTCGCCTGGATCGTTGAGGAACATCTGCCCGCTACATTGCAGCTTTGAAGAATGCGCCCACAACAGTATCACCAGCCTTTGCGTGCTCAATCGGTAAAAACGATGACAGGTAACGTGCAGCTTTCATGGTGCAAAGCGGCAAAAAAATGCGCCGCCCCGCACGGCTGCGAACGCGACGCGCAACACCTCGCGCATGCCTCACGTCGATGATTGCGATCTTCACGTATACGACAGTTGAACGTGCCGTCTATTCGACCTTCACCCACGCCAGCTCTGAAATGCATTCCTTGCCCGTGACCGGATTGCGGGCGGGCGGCATCGTGAGGTACAGGTTGTTGCCGTCGATTCTGAAACGGCGCAACTGAATCGTCCCCGTCCATGATTCATTCCACGAAGTGTCGACATGGTGACTCACGAGGTCGCCCTCGATGCTCCACGTCCCCGCGTAAGCGCATAAGCCGTTGAACAGCGCAATGCGCTCGGCGTCGGTGGGCACGAGGTCGGCGGGCGCGTTGCGGTGCTTGTCGACCACAATCGCGTACATCCGCTTGTCGGCGCTGTAGTTGAGATAGCCGCCTGGGTGTGAGCCGAACAACTCGGTCTTTTCTCCGGTGTCCAGATCTTCGGTCGTGAAAGATTGCAGCTTCCATGTGCCCAGCAGCGCAGCGCTGCCGGTTTGCTGTGCTTGTGCCATTGCGTTCCCCTTCAGCACAACCTGGGCAGCGCGCTAGCGCTGCTTGCCCCACCGCCAGCGAGGCGGCTCGCCCTTGAGCCAGCACACCGCGCAAAGCGCGAGCGAGGCGAGTATCACGAGCCCCGCGAACGCGAACGCATGCCGGTGCGGTTCAAAAAAAACAGCAATCAAACAGATCGACAGCACATACACAGCTAGCGCCGCCCAACCCTGCCAGGTGAGCGGAAGTCCCCACCCCCAGCCATAGCGTTTGGCTCGAAACCAGTATTTTCCAGTGCCTGACATTTACCCTTCTCCTACGAATCGCGTTTGCGCCGCTGCGTCAATGATCGGCGTTTGGAAGGGCGTTTGGCAACCGCATTGCGGCCTCGCCTCGTTCCGGGTCAACCCGGATCGAGAAGGATTGCGAAGTTTCAATGACGGTGGATTTGCGCGTATAGCGCGTTACGAAACGTCAGGCGGGTGCCAAATGGCACACCGCCTCGACGCGGTTGCCGGCCGGATCGACAAGAAAGGCAGCGTAATAGTCGGCGTGATAGTGCGGCCGCAAGCCCGGCTCGCCATCGGAGCGGCCGCCCGCCGCGCAGCCGGCTGCATGGAACGCATCGACCTGAGCGCGCGAAGCGGCCTTGAAGCACCAGTGCCGCTTGTTCGGCACGATGGCACTGGAGTCCAGATAGACGGAAAGATAGGACGATTGCGTTTCGGCGGCGTCGCACCGCTCGCCGTAGCCAAGCGCGCCAGGGCGGTCATAGACCTTGAGCGCGCCCAGCGCGTTCATGATCGCGTCGTAAAAGTGGCGCGCTGCATCGAGATCGGGAACGCCGATCGAAACGTGATCGAGAAGCTGCATGGTGTCCGAGGTCCGCAGTCGTCAATGCATGACTATAACCGGCGATTCACACCATGCAGCGTGCGCGTTCGTGCGCCTTCGTGCGTGTTACCCCGTGCGCCCGGTGCGGAACACCGAAACCGCGGCATTGAGCCGGTGCGCTTCGTTTTCGAGCGACGAAGCCGCGGCCGTTGCCTGCTCAACGAGTGCCGCGTTCTGCTGGGTCACGAGGTCCATCTGGCCAACGGCGATGTTGACCTGATCGATGCCCGTGCTCTGCTCCGCCGCCGCCGATGCGATCTCGTTCATGATCGCGCTCACGCGCGCGATCGCCTCGACGATCTCGCTCATCGTCGAGCCCGAGCGCTCGACGAGGCCCGCGCCGGTTTCCACGCGCGACGTCGACGACTCGATCAGCTCCTTGATCTCCTTGGCCGCCGCGGCGCTGCGCTGCGCGAGCGAGCGCACTTCGCTCGCCACCACCGCGAAGCCGCGCCCTTCCTCGCCCGCGCGCGCCGCTTCCACGGCCGCGTTCAGCGCGAGAATGTTGGTCTGGAACGCAATGGCCTCGATCACACCGACGATCTCGCCCACGCGCCGCGAGTCGCCCACGATGTCCTGCATCGTGCCGACCACTTCGCGCGAGAGCGCACCGCCCTGTGCCGCGAGACCGGAAGCGCCCTCGGCGAGCGTGCTGGCCTGGCGGGCGTTTTCGGCGGTCTGCTTGACGGTGGAGGTCAGTTCCTCGATGCTCGCAGCCGTTTGTTCGAGCGAGGCGGCCTGCTCCTCGGTGCGCTGCGAAAGATCCGTGTTGCCCGCGGCAATCTCGCTCACGCCCTTGTCGATCGACAGCGCGCCTTCGCGCACGCTGCTGACCGTCTTGATGAGCGCATCCTGCATCTGCCGCAATGCAGCCTGAAGGCGGCCCATTTCGTTGTTGCTCGTCGCCTCGACCGTGCCGCTCAGATCGCCCGCGGCGATACGCTGGAACTGCGCGATAGCGGCGTCGACGGGATGCACGATCGCGCGCATGAGCGCGGCGCGGCCAATCCATGCGAGCAGCAACGAGAGCACCATGCCCACGGCCACCGCAATGCTCACTGCATTGAAACGGTCCTGCGCTTCCTGGTAGCGCTGCGCGCCGAGGTCGATCTGGCGCTTCTCGAGCACGAGCATCGCCTTTTCGTAGCTGCCGTAGAGCGACGGCAGCTTGTGGCCCTGCATTTCCTGGAACGCGGTCTTGTCGCCGGCCTTGAGCGCCGCGAGCGCCGGTTCGACGCCGTCGTGCAGGAAGCTGTTGCGCTTGGCCTGCATGTCGGCGATGAGATCCTGCGCCTCGCCCTCACCGCTCGCAATCGACAGATAGTGGTCAAGACGCTCGTTCGAGTTCTTCAGGTACTGGTCGTAGCGCTTGAGCACCGCGTCGGCGGCGTCGTGGTCGCCGAGTTCGGAAAGCGAGGCGTTGGTGGCGAGCGCGAGGCGCAAACGCAGCAGCTGGCCGGCACTGCCTTCGAGGTCCGCGACGGCCGGCGTATCGACGGTGTACATCGTGCGCAGCGACTCGTTGCCCGCTCGCATCGACAGAAGTCCTGTGGCGGCCCCGCCAATCAGGACGATGCCGAAGAAGGCGATCATCAGCGTCAGGCTGGCGCGTATTGACAGCTTGTGAAGCATTCCTGGTCTCTCTCCGTGGGGCGCGCAGCACTGGAGGCCACGCGTGTCCCAGTCGTTTTCATCGAATGTTCCGGCGCGCTTACCCAGTGCAGCCCGGTCGTGCGGGCTGTTTAAGCGTCCAGTACATAACAACGGCAGGAGAGGTTGCGAACTTTATGGTTCGCCGCAAAGAAGTACGACCGTTAGCAACACTTCGTATTACAGACCGAAATACGGGATGCCTGCGAGTCAATGCGCATCACGCGCTGACCGCTTCCCCGCCCGCCTCGCCCTCGTCCATCGGCACGAGATAGCGCAGCACGTCGCGCCAGCTCACGATGCCCACGGGCCGGAATTCGGCATCGACGATGGGAATGCACGAAATCTTGTTGGCGAGAAAGAGGGCCACAGCTTCGGAAAGGGTCGACTCGGGCCGCAGCGTAAGCGGCTTGCGGCTCATGATCTGGTGCACGCGCTTGTTAAGCGTGCCGAGGTCGCGCGCGGATTCGACCACGCTGTCGATGAACGGGCTGATTGCGCGCAGCAGGTCGCGGTCGGAGACGACGCCTTGCAGCTTGCCGTCTTCGACCACGAGCAGATGGTGAAAGCTCGCCT
This sequence comes from Paraburkholderia sp. J11-2, assembly GCF_905220185.1. NCBI lineage: Bacteria > Pseudomonadati > Pseudomonadota > Betaproteobacteria > Burkholderiales > Burkholderiaceae > Paraburkholderia > Paraburkholderia sp. J11-2. The sequence goes on from NZ_CAJMYY010000002.1 coordinate 226,990, forward strand.
CCGTGAAGATCTCGCGCACCGTTGCGAGCGTCTCGTCGAAACCGACGGTGACGACACGGCTCGTCATGAATTTCTCTACTTGCATACCTTCCAGACCTGAGTGGGTTCGACGTCCCGAGCCAGTCTATGCCCTGCGCAATGGACTGCGGATTCCGGCGGCGGCTCGGGGCTTCAGCCCGTTATATCGACCGCGCGCGCGGAAATCTTCAGTCTGGAAAGGGGCGCGCCCCACAGGTTTCACGCGTTTGTCATGCTTCGAGCGCGAGCGTCGCGAAGGTGGCGAGCCAGTGCTCACCCATATAGTCGCCGGCCACGTGGTCGAGCGCGCTGGCCAGATGCACTTGCGCGGCATCGTTGAGCACAGCAACGCGAGCGTCGCCGGCGGGCAGTGCGCGTGCGAGCGAGCGCTGGCACCACGCACGGCTCAGGTTGAGCCCGTCGAGGTGGGCGATCTTGCCGTCGCTGCGGTCGGTCACGGTGGCCGGCGTAAAGAGCGTGGCGGGTTCTTGCGCCGCGAGATTGGGCAAGAAGCGCGTGAACCACGGCTCGAACTGCGGCGCGCGCAGTACGCGGCTCATCAGCAAGGCGACGCTCAGTGCGGGCGAGAGGAATTCGTCGCCGCCCGGCTCCCACGCCTGGCAGCCCGCGTCGTTCGCGTGCCAGCGCATAGCCGTGTCTTCAATCAGCGTCACCAACGCCGGGCGCGACGTGGCCTTCGCGAAGTCATACGCGAGCGTGAGCGCGAACGCCGTGTTGAAGTGCGTGCCCACGCGCAGCGGATACGTTGCCTTCGGCAGGAATTCCTCGAAGCGCTCGACGAACCACTCGGTGAGCGGCGCCAGCGCCGCCTTCCAGCGCGCGGCCTGCGGCAGTTTCAGCGCGTCGACCTGCGCCGCGAGCGCCAGCAGCCACGCCCAGCCATAAGGCCGCTCGAAGCCGCGGTTGTGCGCGAGCGTGAGGTAGGCCATTTCGCCCGCCATTTTCTCCGGCGTGAAGTGCTCGTCGACCACGGCGACGATCTGCGCCGCCTCGGGCAAGTCGGGAAAGCGCTCCAGCAGATGCAGCACGAGCCAGTAGCCGTGCACGCACGAATGCCAGTCGTAGCTGCCATAAAACACCGGGTGCAGCGCGCGCGGGCCCTGCACGTCCTGCGGGCCTTCGAGCGAGTGCGTCAGCTTGTTCGGATACTCGCGCGTGAGGTGGGCGAGCGCGAGCGAGGCGAACTTCGAGGCGTGGGCGGCGGTGAGGTGTGGGGTCATCGTGAACTCGTCAGAACCGGAAAACGAAGGCGTACATCAGCAGCGTGTTGACGACGAGAAGCAGCACGGCGGTCGGCCATTGCGCCTTGATCACGCCGTTCTTGTCGCTCAATTCGAGCAGCGCTGCCGGGACGATGTTGAAGTTCGCGGCCATGGGCGTCATGAGCGTGCCGCAGAAGCCCGAGAGCATGCCGATCGCGCCGAGAATCGCGGGGTTGCCGTGGAACTGATGCACGATCAACGGCAGGCCGATGCCCGCGGTCATCACCGGAAAGGCCGCAAAGGCGTTGCCCATGATCATCGTGAAGAGGGCCATGCCGAAAGTGTAGGCGGCCACGACCGCGAACGCCGAGTTTTGCGGAATCCAGTTCGTGACGAGTTCGGACACCACGTGGCCCACGCCCGCCGCCGCGAACAGCGCGCCGAGCGCCGCGAGCATCTGCGGCAGGATGGCGGCCCAGCCCACGGCGTCCATGGTGTGCCGTGCGCCCTTGAGCGCGTGCACGGGCGAATCGCGCAACATGACGAGCGCCGCGCCGAAGGCCACGAGCGTAGCGATCACGAGCGAGATCAGCGTGACGTTCTTCGCCTCGACGAAGGGCGCGTACTTGAGCGTGAGCGTGCCGACGAGCGTGATCACGGGAATCAGCAGCGCGGGGATGAAGAGCCGGCTGCCGAAGCGCCCCGCCCCTTGTTCGCGGCGCGCCTGGGCCGTGGCGTTGTCATTGCCCGCAGGGCTGCGGCCGAGCTTGCCGGAGCCCGCGATCAAGGCGAGCGCGATGGCAAGGCAGCCCATCACGAAATGCGGCAGCACGCCGCCGAACAGGAACGTCACGGCATAGACGCCCCAGAACACGAAGTTGACGACACGGCGCGGGTTCGCGCGGTCGAGCAGGTTAAAGAGGGCGAACGACGCGAACATCAGACCCGCGACGATATAAAGCGATTCGAGCTTGATCACGATGCGGCTCCCTGGCGGCTTGCTGCGCCCGGCGCATTGGCCGCGCCGAGGCGCCGCGAGAGATTGTGATCGAGCAGTTTCAGGCGCACGCAGTGAATGAGGAGCGCCGCGAACGCGGTGGGAATCGCCCAGACCGAGACTTGCAGCGGCTGAACGATGATGCCGTTCTGCTCCAGAAAGCCCTTGATGAGCAGGATCGACTGGATCGCGATGAAGATGTCTTCGCCGAAGAACACGGCGATGTTGTCAACGGCCGAGGCGTTCGCGCGGATCTGTTGGCGCACCGCGTCGGGTACGTCGCCGTAACGCTGCGTGGCGGCACCTTCGGCCATGGGCGCAATGAGCGGACGCACCATCTGCGCGTGTCCGCCCAGCGACGTGAGGCCGAGTGCGGCCGTGATCTGGCGGATCACGAAGTAGAGCATCAGCACGCGGCCGGTGGTGGCGGCGTGCACGCGCGAAATGAGGTTTTTTGCCTGCTCGCGCAGGCCGTTGCGCTCGAGCAGCGCGATCACGGGCAACGTGAGCCAGACAAGGCCCATGTAGCGGTTATCGGCAAACGCCTTGCCGAAAGCGCTGACGATCTCGACCGTATGCAGGCCGCCCGCAAGCCCCGTTGCAATACCCGCCGCGGTCACGACGAGCAGCGCGTTCAGGCGCAATGCAAAGCCGATCACCACGATCGGCACCCCTATCAGAACCAGCATCTCTCCTCCGCCTTGTGTCTTTGCGCCGGACTCGTGACGCCGGCCGCGCGGGCGCGCTTCCCCGTTGCGCCCGATTCAGGCCAGGAATCTATCACGACAATTTATCGACAAATAGTCGATAAAGTCTTTTTAGGGGAAGTCCCTGGGCCAAATGCGCTATCTGGAAGCGGAGTGAGGCCGCCGCAGGGCGGCGCTGGTCCGGGGCGGGCGGACTAGGCGGTTAGTTGCATCTGCATATGATGGATCGGAGTGCCTGTGCGCGCCTCAGCGCGACCGCATGGGATGCGTCAGGTATCCAGATCGAAGGCGTGTTGACCGTTTGCCGCTTGCGGCGCGTCGTGGAACGACAACTCAAAGCCGATGCGCTCGCCGCTGCGCACCCGGCTGATGGCGTGCCGAAGGTTCACACGGTAGTAACCGCTGCTGCCTTTGAATGGCCGCTGGGCCGTGGCGATGATCGCCGCGTCGCCCAGGCCAAGCGGAACGACTGTCGGGCGCGACTGCATGCGCGGGCGCTGCTCCGTCAACACCAGTTCGCCGCCCGTGAAGTCTTTCCCCGGCGCCGCGAGCAAGGCGACCACTTGCAGCGGAAAGACATGCTCTCCTTCGCTGCGTTGATGCAGCGCCAGATAGTCGTCGGCGCGCAGTTGATTCAAATGCGATTGCGACTGCGTTTGCCCTGCTCGCCGGTTGTGCTCGAGAAATGCAGTCAGTTCAATCGGAAATCGATAAGGCATGCCAAGGATCTCGTTCCAGCGATTCGCGAGAGGCGCTAGTTGGCGATAGAGGTCCGCACGCCAATGCGCCCAAGGCTGCGGCAAAGCGGCGTCGAAATACAGCAGATCGCCGCAACCGAGATCGAGCGAATCGAGCGACACGCGGCGCAATGCGCTCGATGCGCTGGCCTCGCGCGCAAGCACACGGGCTTCGTCCGCGCCAAAGAGTCGAGGCAGTGCCGCATAACCTTCGCTATCCAGTTGCGCGGCGATCGCACGCCAATCCATTGCGTCGATCATGTCAAAACCCCGGGAGTGTTGCCGTTCGCGGAACTTCGCGCGTAGCGGGAATCGCCTTCTCGTGTTCGAGCAGCCAACGCTTGCGATGAAGGCCCCACGCGTAGCCTTTCAACTCGCCGTTGCTGGCAATCACGCGATGGCACGGCACGACGATCGCGATGGGATTCGCGCCATTCGCCGCACCGATGTCGATTGCCGCGCGCGGATCGTCGAATCCCAGCGCTTTCGCGAGCTTGCCGTAGCTCGTGGTCGTGCCAGCCGGAATGCGACGCAACGCGGCCCAGACCTTTTCTTCCAGATCCGAACCCGCCATGACGACCGGTAGCGCATCGAGCGCGCCCAATTCGCCGGAGAAATAGCGCGCCATGGCGTCCGTTATCAAAGACGGCGCGGCAGCGTCGATCAATTCGGCGCTGCCGTAACGTTCGCGCAAACCACGATGCAGACGCGAGCGGTGATCGGAGAATTCGAGCGCGTGTAGCCGGTGCTGCGCATCGCTCACCAGCATGAGATCGCCAACCGGCGACTCGATATGGCCAAGAAACAATTGCATGATGCGGTCCTTCGCGTTCTGCGCGCACTAACGTGAATCGTGAAAAATCAGGCCGACGGTATGACGCTTCCCACTGCGCACCACGCTCACGCCGTGGCGCATGGCGACCTTGCGCGTACCGCCGCGCCGATTCGCCGCCGGCCGCTGGTTGACGGTGAACAGCACCGCGTCGCCCTGCTCCAGCGGAATCACTTCCGCACATTGGCCGTTCGAAGCGCTCTGCGTCATCACGAACTCGCCGCCCTCGAAGTCAACGCCGGGCCGCGAGAGCAGCATCGCCATCTGCAGCGGAAACACATGTTCGCCGTAGAGATCCTGGTGCAGGCAGTTGTAGTCGCCTGGGCCGTATTCGAGGATGAGCGGCGTTGGGCGTGTCTGGCCTGCGCGGTGGCATTGGTCGAGAAACGTATCGAGGTTGGCCGGATACTGCGTGTCGATCCCCAGTCGCTTGTTCCATCGATTGGCGATAGGCGCGAGGTGCGGATAGATCGCCTGCCGCAACCGCTGCAACAACGACGGCAGTGGATACGAAAAATACTTGTATTCCCCGCGCCCGAAGTTGTGACGCGCCATCACGATGCGCGAGCGGAAGCCATCGTCGCTCGGGTATAGCGCGGCGAGTTGCGTGCACTGCACGGGCCTGAGCACACGGGGCAAAACGGCGTAACCGTGCGCATCGAGCGATCGCTCGATCTCGACCCAATCGTAAGTGCCGGATTCCGGCTTGTCCGCCCTCATGGCTGCGGTTTTCATCGCTCCGTTTCCTCATGTCGCGACGGCTATTCTCGCCGACATCGCATACGGACTCACGATACGCCGACACACCACGCGTTCCGATCCGGATGTTGCGCTCTAATTCCGCGCGCGCCGCAGCGTGAATCGCGCTCGAACGTCACGGCAAGAAACGGGTATCTGCTCGGGTTGCTGCTCGATATTGTGCGTTTCAGGCGAAGCAATCCCGCTTCACCATGAATCGAAATCAGCAAGGAGTCGAACATGTCGATGCAAGAGGACAACAAGGCGATCGTTGGCCGCTGGTTCACGAGTTTCTGGGGCGAAACCTGTAACCTGGGTATCGTCGACGAACTGGCCGCGCCGGACATGCTGCTCAAGTATTCGCTGCACGAGCCGCGCCGCGGCCGCGAGGACATCAAGGCGTTCATGAGCGGCTTTCGCACGGCGTTCCCCAATCTGAACTTCTGGGGTGCAGCCGACCTCATCGCCGAGGGCGAATTCGTGGTGGGTCAGTGGGAAGGCGGCGGCACGCATTCGGGCCCGGCGTTCGGGGACTTTCTCGCGGGAGCGTTGCCGGCGGCGAGCGGCCGCAAGATGCATTTCACCGGCACGACGGTGTTGCGCCTGAAGAACGGAAAGATCGTGGAAGAGATCGGACTGGACGACGGCGTAACGGCGCTCACGCAGCTCGGGCTCATCAAGCCGGCCTGACTGCGCCGCTAACGGCGCATACCTGGGCGGCTCATGCGCACTGCGTCACGACGTTGGAGTGCGCATCGAGCCACACGGGAATCGCATCGAGCTTCGCGCCTGCACACGGACCTTCGATGCACTGCCCGTCTTCAAAGCGAAACAACGCACTATGATGCGCGCACATGATCACTTGCGCGCGATACGTTGGCACACGGCCTGGCTCGTAGTCGAGCGGCACCGAGAAGTGCGGGCAGCGGTTTGCGTACGCCCACACGTCGCCGGCACGCCGCACGACGACGACCGGCCGCCCTGCCAGCGCGGCGTCGATCACGCGCGCGCCGCCATCGGGCACATCGTCGAGGCAACACAGGCTCACAGTCTGCATGACTCACACTCGTTGCTCAGGATTGCCAAGATTCCAGTCCCACGGGCGAATCTCGACACGTTCGAACAAGCCCGCCAGCGTATAGGGATCGTCGCGCACGAAGCGCATTACGTCGTCGTATCCTTCCGCCTCGATCACGAGCAGCGTGCCGTTGAGCGCGTTGCAATGCGGCGCGAGCGTCGAACCGCCCAGCCTCACGAACACGCCGCGCTGCGCGGCGGAGCGCAGATACGTGCGATGCCCCGCGCGCTCGCGCTCGCGCACTTCGCGCATGCCGGGCTTGTCGGTAGCGAATACCGCGTAGTAGCGCGTGTGCGGTCTCATGCGCGCTCCAGCACGAAGTCGTAGCGCGCCTCGCGAAAGCCGCCCTCGAAGCCAAACTGCTGCGCGGCCGAGTCGCCCGCGGCGCGCTCGCGATAGTCCACGAGCAGCGAGGGCTTCACGCCGAACACGGCATCCGAGTCCAGATACGGGTCGTTCTGGTTGAACAGGTGTGTCACGAGCGGGCTGTGGTCCGGCGCCGTAATCATGAAGTGCAGATGCGCGGGCCGCCACGGATGCCGCCCGGTGGCGTTGAGCATGCGGCCCACCGGACCGTCGGTCGGAATCGGGTAGCACACCGGCACGATGGTGCGGATCGCGTAGCGGCCTTCGGCGTCGGTGCGATAACGGCCGCGCAGGTTGCCGTGCGGCTGCGCGGTGTCCTGCCCCGAGTACATGCCGTTGTCCGCCGTCTGCCACACGTCGAGCAGCGCGTTCGCCACGGGCTTGCCGTCGGTCGTCAGCACGCGGCCATGCACGAGCGCCGGCGTGCCCGGGGTGAACGCCATGTTCTCGCCATAGGCGCGTTCCGGCATGCCGTCGATATAGAACGGGCCGAACACGGTCGTATCAGTCGCACCGGAAGCGTAGCGGTGATTGATCGCGTCGACGAGCATCGACACGCCAAGCGTGTCGGAAAGCAGGATGAATTCCTGGCGCACGACGTCGTCGCACATCTGGCCCGTCTCGGTCAAGAAGCGGATCGCGGCAAACCACTCCGCCTCGGTCGGCTCGACTTCACGCACGTAAGCATGCAAATGCCGCACGAGGCTTTGCATCAGCGTGCGCAGGCGCCCGTCGGGTGTGTTCGCGAACCGGGCCACGACCTGTTCGGTCAAGGCGCGTTCGGCCTCGGTGCCATGCATCGACATGGTTGTCTCCTTTCCTCTGTTTTGTGCGCCACGCGCTCGGCTAGCGCGGCGCCGCGCCTTCCCACGCCCGTTGCAGCAACGCGCGGATCGCCTCGCGCTCCAGCGGACGCGGATTGGGATAGGCATTCGTACATGCGAGATCGGCCGCTTCATCGAGTCCCGCTTCGGGCATGCCGATTTCCTTGAGCGACAGTGCAATGCCAAGCGATTCGTTCAATGCGTAGAGCCGCGGACCGGCTTCGTCCGCATGCGCGCCGCCGAGCGCGCGCGCCACGCGCTCGATGGCCTGTGGCGCAGCCGCGTGGTTGTAGTGCGCCGTATGCGGCAGCATGACCGCATGCGTTTGCGCGTGCGGCAGGTTGAACGTGCCGCCGAGCGTGTGGCAGAGCTTGTGATGCAGCGCCATGCCCACCGCGCCGAGGCAACTGCCCGCGAGCCACGCGCCGTAGAGCGCGCGGCTGCGCGCCGCTGCGTCGTCCGGGCGACGCACGACAACCGGCAGCGCATCGCCCAATGCGCGAATCGATTCCTCGGCCATCAGGCTGATTACCGGGTTCGCGTCCTGGGCATAGAGCGCTTCTACCGCATGCGCCATGGCGTTCATGCCCGAGGCCGCCGAAATACCGGCCGGCAGCGAGACCGTGAGCGACGGGTCGTAGATCACCGTGCGCGGCAGCACGCGCAGGTCGCGCCCGGTCTTTTTCAGGCGCCCTTCGGTGAGGCCGTAGATGGGCGTCATCTCCGAGCCCGCATAGGTGGTGGGCACGGCGATGATCGGCAGTGCCGATTCGAGCGCGATGGCCTTGCCAAGGCCGATGGTCGAGCCTCCGCCCACGGCCACGCAGCACTGCGCGTCCAGCGCCGCCGCCTGTTCGCGTGCGGCCCGCGCGACTTCCACCGGCACGTGCATGACCGCTTGCGCGTGGACGCCGGCGGCGCGCTCGCCAAGCAGGCGCGCGACTTCTTCCGCGAGCGGACGCTGCTCGGGCGTCGAGAGGATCAACGCGCGGCGCGCGCCGAGCCGGTCCACTTCCTCGGGCAAGCGCGCGAGGTTGCCCCAGCCGAACACCACGCGCGACGGCAAGCCCTGATAAACGAAGCGATCCATACGTGCCTCAACGCTTGAAGTGCGGGGGCACCTGCGCGTCCACGTTGACCCACACCGAGCGGGCCTCCGTGTAGTCGTGCATCGCCTCGAAGCCCATTTCGCGGCCGTAGCCCGATTGACCGACTCCGCCGAACGGGCTGCCCGGATTCACGCGCTTGTAGCAGTTCACCCAGCACATCCCCGCGTGAATCTTGCCCGCCATGCTGTGCGCGCGCGACAGGTCGCGCGTCCACAGGCCGCTGCCAAGCCCGTACTCGGTTCCGTTGGCAATGGCGAGCGCCTCCTCGTCGGACTTGAAGCGCAGCACGGTCACGAACGGGCCGAACACCTCTTCCTGTGCGATACGATCGTCCGCCGTCTTCGCCTCGATCACCGTCGGGCGCACGTAGTAGCCGTTGGCGAGTGCGGGGTCCTGCGGCGAGGTGCCGCCCGTGAGCACGCGCCCGCCCTGCTCGCGCGCCACATCCACGAATGCCTTCACACGCTCCAGGTGTTGCAGCGAGGTGAGCGGCCCCATTTCTGTTTCGGAATCCAAAGGATTACCGACACGAATCGAGGTGGCGAGCGCCACGAAGCGTTCGAGAAATTCGTCGGCGATGCGCTCGTGCAGCACCAGACGCGAACCGGCGATGCACGCCTGGCCCTGGTTGTGGAAGATCGCCCAGGCCGCGCCGTTGATGGCGGCGTCGAGATTGGCGTCGTCGAACACGATATTGGCGCCCTTGCCGCCCAGTTCGAGCTGCACGCGCTTCAGGTTCCCCTTCGAGGCCTCCACAATGCGCCGCCCCGTAGCCGTCGATCCGGTGAAAGCGATCTTGCCCACGCCCTCGTGCTCCGCGAGCCGCTGCCCGGCCGTATGGCCATAGCCCGGCACGATGTTGACGACACCCGCGGGAAAGCCGACTTCCGCCATCAGTTCGACAATGCGCAGCGTGGAAAGCGGCGTGATTTCCGAGGGCTTCAGCACGACCGTGTTGCCGGCTGCGAGCGCCGGGCCCATCTTCCAGCTCGTGAACATGAGCGGAAAATTCCACGGCACGATTTGACCCACCACGCCAATGGGCGCGCGCTGCACGTAGTTGAGAAAGCCTGTTTCAACGGGAATGACCGAGCCCTGGAGCTTGTCGGCCATGCCGCCGAAATAGCGGAAGCACGCCGCCGTGCGCGGAACGTCGAGCGCGCGCGAATCGCGAATCGGGTGCCCCGTATCGAGCGATTCCAGTTGCGCAAGCTCTTCACCGTTCGCTTCGATGGCGTCGGCCAGACGCAGCAGCAGCCGGCCACGCTCGGCGGCGGGTATCGCGGCCCACTGGGGGAAAGCGCGCGTGGCGGCGGCCACAGCCAGATCGATATCGGCGGCGGTGGCGGCGGCGATCTTCGTGATCAACGAGCCGTCGTGCGGGTTCAGCACGTCGATCGTGCCGCCTTCGACGGCGTCAACGAATCGGCCGTCGATGAACAATTGCGTTTGCATGAGTCAATCCTCGATTAATGCTTAGGCATGCTGCATAACTTCGCGGCGCTTTCAGAAGTCGACCGGATACGGCTTGAGATCGCCGCTCTCGTAGCGCTTGGGCAGGTCCGCGGTCGCGTTCTCCCACACGAGCAGCATCGAGCGCTTGGTCGAATAGCCCTGATGGCGGATATCGGCGGGCATGGCGCAGATGTCGCCCGCGCGCATGGTGATACGGGCGCGCGGCGCGCCGGTGTTCTTGTCGCCGATGTCCCAGACGATTTCGTCGGAAAGCTGCAGGAACCATTCCACGCGGTCGTTGCCGTGGAAAACCGGCAGGATGTATTCCTCCGTGGTCGGGCAAAACAGGCTCTGCCCGCATACCGAAGTGACCGAGGGGTTCCACGTCACGTCCGAGCGCGAGAGGTACTTGAAGAGGTTGAACGCGTGCAACTCGCATTCGAAGCCGGGCTCGGCGTGCACTTCGGGGTTGTCCTGAGGCACGTCGGCGAAGGCGCGGTTCACCGGCAGGTCGTCGCGCAGCGGCGAGTCGCCTTCGAGGCCCGGCATGCGGCGCGTGGCGATGCGCGTGCGCTCGATTGCGGCGTCGTTCTCGCCATGCTTGCGGCCGAATGCGGTGCCGGTTTCCTCGGGCGCGGCGAACGGGTCGAAGCCTTCGTTGGTCCAGTCGTGCAGGATCGCCTTGAAGGTCGCCATGATGGTGGGCGTTTCGAAGGTCTCGATATAGTCCACGCCGGCTTCCTTCATGATGCCGTTGAACGAACCGGCGTAGACGTCCACCTTGCCGTAGTGATTGCGCGTGCCGAACACGTGATCGAAATTCACCCAGCCGTAGAAGAAGCCCCACGCCACGTCGCGCATCATCGCGCGCAGGAAGGCGTCGGCGGGAATGGCGTGCGTGCGGGTCTGCCCTTTCGCAGGCCACAGTACCTTCACGAAGTATTCGTCGCGTGTGAATTCGAACGCGCCAAGCGTGTAGCGGCGATAGCCGGTCACGGCGTCGGGCTCGCTCGCGCGTACGGTGTCGGCGGCAAAACCTGCGGAGTGGTCGAGGGTTTCGAGGGTGGCCATTTGTGTCTCCAGTCGTCTCTAGTGATGGGTTGGCGCGTGTTTTCAGTGCAGGCAGATATCTGCCCACTTCTGCACGGACAGTTCACCGACCATGGTCTGCACGAGCGCCACGCCAGCCTTCTGCGCGCTGAAGCGATACGCGCAACCCGCCGGCAGCAGCGCCTGGTGTCCGCGGCGCAGCACCACGTGGCCCATCTTGCGGCCTGCGGGTTGCTCGCCCGCGTCGACCGTGCCCGTAGCGCCCTTGGGCGGCGTATCGAGCTTGATGAAGTCGATGCGCACTTCGCCATCCATCAGAATCACGAACTCGTCGTGTGCGCAGGCGAACCAGCGCGACTGTCCCTGCGTGCGCAGCACCTCGATCACGTATTCGAGGTTCTTGCCGACCACGACCTTTTCAAAGGGCGCCGAGTTTGCAGCGACTTCGAAGACGTTCGAGAAAACATAGTGGCGGGCGTCGCCGCTCGTGATTTCGATCTCGCCCTTGCGGTACTGCTCGAGCGAGCCGAAGAGGGTGTGGAACGACGAATCGGTCATGGCTGTCTCCTGTTTTGGAAGGTGTCGTTGGAAACAACTTTAGGAGCGCTGCACGGCGGCCACAACCGGCGGCCAGGCGACTACGGCATTCGCGTTTCGCAAATAATCGCGGCAGGCAAATCCAGCGGCCCGCCGCGAGCGCTAGCGCACCCAGCCGCGCTCGATCAACGGCACGTCCCATGCGGGCTCGGGGCCCAGATATTCGGCGAGAAATTCGACAAGCGCCTTCACTTTCAGGGCCTGGCGCTGCGTGGAGGGATACACGGCGGCGAAGCTCAACGCCGAGAGGTGGTAGTCGGTGAGGATCGGCACGAGCGAGCCGTTCAGGAGCGCCTCGCTCGCCACGAGCGTAGGCAGGCACACCACGCCGCCGCCCGTGAGCGCGTAGTCGCGCAGCAAATGCACGGAGTTCGAGCGGATCATGCCGGGCAATTCCATCTCCACGACTTCGTCGCCGCGCGTCATCGTCCAGCGGTTGCGCGAGGGATAACCCGAATAGAGCGCCGTGGTGTGCTGCAGCAATTCGCGGGGATGCTGCGGCGCGCCATGCTCCTCCACATAAGCAGGCGTGGCGCAGAAGAGCCGCCGCACGGAAAAGAGCCGCCGCTCGATCAGCGAATCGGAAATAGGCGGGAAGATCTGGAAAGCGACGTCGAAGCCTTCTTCGATCGGATCGACCACGCGGTCATTGACGATCACATCGAGCTGAATGCCGGGATAGCGGCGATTGAACTCGGCAAGCGGCGCACCGAAATGGCCCAGCGCGAAGCCCGGCAGTATCTGGATGCGCAGCCTGCCCGTTGGCGTTGCGCGCAGCTCGCGCATCTGGTCGGTCAGCTCGTTCACGCGCCCCACCACCTCGGCGCATTCACGATAAAACGCCTCCCCGACTTCGGAGAGGCGCACGTGCCGCGTGCTGCGATGAAAGAGCGGTGCGTTGACGAACTTCTCCAGTTGCTGGATGCGGTTCGTCACGACCGAACTGGTAACGCCGAGTTGCCGGGCCGCTTCCGCGAAACTGCTCGTTTCCGCGACGCGCACAAAAGCCTCGATGCTCAGGAATCGATCCATGCTCCTCTCTTCTTTATGGGTTCGCGCCCTCCCAGTATAGGGCCCGCTTCCCATCGCTCATGCCGCTGTGTCACGAGCGGCATGGCAAGAGTGGGCGACGTGGACGGCGCGCTTCGCCTACTCGGCCTGCCCCGCCGCGGGCAATGGCGCGGCGGCGGCAACCGTCTCGCTGCGCCGCAGCTTCGCGGGCGCGGTTTCCTTGAGCAAGAGGCTCACCAGGACACCGAGCAAAACTGCGCCAATCGGCAGCCACAAAATATTCTGGATACCGAAATGCGCGGCAACGAATCCTGCAAGCGCGGGCGCCACGCCACCTCCGAATATTTCGCCCGCGCCTACCACGAGGCCAATCGACGTCGACACCATGCCGGCCGGCGCGGCTTCGGTGGCAACGGGTCCCGAGAGCAGCGAAACGAGGCCCAGCGTGAAGAAGGAAGCCGCGAACAGCACCGCGAAGAGTTCGAGCGGCTGTGCACCGAGACCACGAAACACGATCAGCATGACAGCGGTGCCCACGAAGCCGAGAATGCTCGCCATGCGCCGGCCCAGCAGATCCGAAAGCCCCGGCAAGCCGAACTGTCCGACGAAACCGCCAAAGCCGATCGCCGAGGCCACGATGCCCATGCGCTGCGTGTCGAGCGACAGATACTGCGTGAGGTAGAGCGGCAGCATGGCGCCAAGCACGAACACGCCCGTCATGGCGCAGAAGAGCGCGACCATGGCCACGGGAATGTTGCGGCTGCGGATCACGTCGCGCCAGTGGCCGCGTTCGGCCTTTGCCGCGTGCGCGCCTGCGCCGGGCGACGAGGCGCCTTGCGGTTCCCGGATCACGCGATACATCAGCAGGCCGAGAATGAGGCCCGGCACCGAGACGAGCGCGAACACCCAGCGCCAGCTCATCACCCCCAGCAACTGCGTGGCGATGATCGGTGCAAGCGCGAGCCCGAACAGCGCGAAGCCGCTTTGCTGGAGCCCGAGATTGAAGCCGCGGCGCTTCGGGTGCGAGGCATCGGCCGTGGCGGCGAAGCTCGTTGGGCAAAACGAGCCTTCGGCCACGCCCATCAGTGCGCGCACGGCCAGGAGGCTGGCAAAACCGCCTGCGATGCCGGAGAAGCCCGAAAGCAACGAGAACGCGATGATCGCCGGAATCAGCACCTTGCGCCGCCCGACCTTGTCGGACAGGCCGCCCATGACCGCCGCGAACACGCCCCACGAAAGGCCGAGTATGCCGATGCAGTTGCCGACATCCTGCGCATTGAGGTTGAGGTCTTTCATGATGGACGGGAACAGCGGCGCGATCAGCCAGCGGTCGAGGCCCACGAGGCCAAAGCCCAGCGCCAGCAGCGTCACGGCCTTCCATTCGTAGGCCGTATCCCATGTGTTCGGTTTCATCTCTGTCTCCTTGGGCCGGCCGGATGCCGCGCCACACGCTCATGTTCGAAAACGGTGTGCGACGCGAGGTGTCACGCTGCAGGCTTGCAGGACGCCATCGACATCGACGCCGCAAAGATAGTCGCAAGCGAGGCGTAATCAGTACCGGATAACGCCCGAATACGTCATTTGCGAATCGCGAACAATCGGGCGCGCAAGGCCGGCGGCCAAGGCTGAAGGGAGGCTGCGACAGGAACGCGCCACGCGTGGTAGCGCGGCGCGCCCACCCCAGGAGAAGTACGGGTAGACGCTCGCGCCTGCGCCGGGCGGTATGCCAGTGCAGCGCCCAATACGTCTAAGGCATAGCCGCGCTCACGCCTTGCGCAAGTGCTCGGTATGCATGTCGCTCAAGCGGTTGAGCAGAATGCCGTAGCCGGTCAAATGCCCGAGATAGACGCTCGTAAACACACCCGTGGCGGGCAGCGTCTCGACCAGCGCATGCAGTTCCTCGCGCGCGAGCGGCGCCACGAGAAGACCCGGGCGTTCCACCCGCAGGTCGGCCTGTGAAGCCAGTTGCCGGTGCACGTCCACCAGGCGCGCGAGCCCACGCCGGTACGCGTCCTTCCATTGCGCGTCCAGCGCCTCGTATTGCGCGTTGAACGTGTCGAGCGTTTCGAGAAAGCCGACGATCGAATCGAATAGCTCGTGGTAGCACGAGAACAGCGGCAGCCGATCGCGGTTGCGCTTCAGATGCGGCGACACCCACGACTGCTCCAGGTCCGACTTGAGCAGATCGTGCGCCTGCTTCAGATTGCTGCTCGACACCCGCAGTGCGGCCGTCGCCGATTTCAGCTTTGCACGGTCCAGCGTTTTCGTTGCGACCTCGGTGAGCAACGCTTCGGCCTGCGCGTTGCCGTCGTTGACGAGCGTATTCGCCCAGAAGCCGTGATCGGGCGGAAACGCAATCTGCTGGATGATGAAACCGAGCAGCATGCCGAGCACCACGCCAATCAAACGCTGCTCCAGCAACGGTATGTGCTCGCCCGTGTACAGCACGAGCGTCATGGGCACGGTAACGCTCGTCATCTGGAACACCGAAGGCCTGATGCGCACGATCGTGAAGATCACGAGCGGCAGCAGGATCACCCCGAGCCACAAATGCGGCGCGGTCAGCCAGATCAGCAGCGTGCCGATCGGCATTGCCACGAGGTTCGACATCACGCGCTTGTAGAAGTAGCCGCGCGCCGCCGAGATGGAACTGCCGAGCGCGAGCGTGAGCATGGCCGAACCCGAGAGCGCGACCGCCGCTTCGGGATATCCGCACGCGTACGGAACGCCGAAGCCGATCCACATGCCGAGCGTGAGCTTCGTGTATTTCGCGAGTTCGGAGAGGGAAAAGCGGGCGAGCGCACGGCGAAACGGCGTGAGCGGTTTGTGGGCGTAGGAGATCGAAGCCATGGATGCCAGCGGTCGTGTCAGGCGGAGCGCCAATGTTAACGCGATTGACGCGAGTGTTCCGGCACTCAGTGCATTGACCAATCAATCCGGATTATTTTGCCGCCCGGATTTTCTTTCCGATTTGTCAGATAAAAGATCGGCGCCTTGCGCGGATGGCCGCCGCAAAAGGCTCTGCGGGCCGCCGTGCGCAAGTCGCATTCCTTCCGAATTATTTCCCATTTCTTTCGAGTTTTTTTCATTTACCGTCATGTCCAACGGATGAAGTTCGCATTACGAACCCGCTTTTTGCGAACGTCTCCGCATCCCTCAAGCACTGGGGTCTGCCCATGACGACAACAACGAAGGTCTCCATTTGCCTGCCGACGTACAACCGGCCTGAACTGCTCGTTCGCTGCATCGAATCGTGCCTCATGCAAACGCATGCGAACATCGAGATCGTGATCGGCGACGACTCGAGCGACGACCGCACGGCGCAACTGGTCGCCTCGCGTTACGGCAACGACCCGCGCATCGCCTACCGGCGCAACGTGCCCGCGCTCGGCCAGGCGCCCAACGTGGCCAGCCTCTTCGAGCGCGCGAGCGGAGACAAGATCCTCCTGATCCACGACGACGACTACCTGCTCGTGCACTGCATCGAGAAGCTGCTTGCGCAGTGGGAGCGCTACCCGGATCTCGAAGTCGCGTTCGGCGATCAATACGAAACCGACCATGACGGGCGCATCATCCACGCGGCCAGCGAGCGCATGAACATCGCTTATCACCGTACGGCCAGCGCGGCGGGCCTGCAAAACCCGCCGGGCCGCGTGGGCATCGTGCAGATGTTCCCCAACAACGGCTGGCTCGCGAATGCGGCACTCGTCAAGCGCATCGGCTACGACGACCGCTACGGCACCTGCTGCGACTACGTGTTCGGCACGCAGCTTTGTCTCGCCGCAAAACGTGTGTGCTACGTGAACGAATACGTCTCGTGCTATCGCATCACCGATGTTTCGGTATCCCAGGCAACACGCACGAGCATCAATGCGTCATCGATCTCGGCGTGGCGCTTTCTCAACGGCCTCGCGCTGCCGCCCGAACTCGAACCGGCCCGCAAGCTCGCCATGCGCCGGCTCGTGCCGATCGTGGTCTCGCTGCTCGCACGCAATCGCGAAGCACGCGCCGGGCTGCAGCTCGCGCTCGGCAATCTCTACGCGTACCGCTTCGGCTTCAGCCCGCGCCTTTACTACCACCTGCTGATGATCTGGAAGGCCACGCGGCGGCACGGCACTGAGTCCGTCGCCCTGTTGGCCATCAAGGACGAGCCTGGCGTGGATACTTCCCGAACGCGCATGCCGTAGCGAGCATTTCACGCCGTGAACAGCGGCCGCAGGTCGGCGACGTTCGCGACGTGCTCCAGCGCGTTGATCCGCTCGATCAGTTGTGCGGTTTTTTGCTGGCCGAGCACCGGCTCCATGAGATCGCGCGCCTTCTCGTTCACCTGCGCGACGCTCAGTGGGTTCTCTTTCGTGCCGGGCGGAAAGCGCGTGTAGTGGCTCACGGTGCGCCCGTCCGTCAACGTCACTTCGACGATGCCGCCGCGCGGTGCGGACGGGTCGCTCAGCTTCGGGTCCGCAACGACACTCACCTTCGCGCGCTGCGCCAGGATCTGCGGGTCGCGCATGAGCGCGGCGTCGTGGCTGTCCGCGAACGACACCGCGCCCTTCACGAGCGCCAGCGCCACCATGTGCTGGCAGTTGACGTCGGGCATCGCGCTGTCGCCGACAATGCCGATGGCGTCGGGCGGCACCTTCACCGCCACTGTTCGCACGTTGTCCGGCGTGAGCTGATATTGCCGCCGCAGCGTGAGCAATGCGTCGAGCGGGGATTGAATCGGATAGCCCACCGAATACGTCTTGATCGCCGTTTCGGTCACGAAGAAGCGGCTGCCGAGCTGGTCGATCATCGCCGGGGGCTGCGGCTTCGTGGAGAGCGCAATGAAGAGATTGTGCGTGCCGTCGAGCACGTCGGCCACGCCGGTCATGCCCGACTGCACCATGGTTGCCGCCATCACGCCATTGCGCGCGCCCATACCCGCGAAATCGAACGCCTTTTCGATGTGATCGCGGTCCTTCACCCAACTCCACAGCCCAGAAACCTGTTGCGCCGCGTAAGAGATCGCGTAACGCGTCTGGCGTTCGTCGAGCCGTGCAAGCGCAGCGGCCGCACCAAGCGCGCCGAACGTCGAGGCCGTGCCTTCCGCACTGCGATGTGTCGCGCGCACGAGGTCCGGGCCGAGCGCCATGAGAAGCCGGCACGCGGTGTCGTAACCCAGCGCGACGGCACGCACGAACGCCGCGCCCGATGCGCCCTGTGCTTCGCCTAGCGCGAGCGCGGCGGGCACCGTGGAGCAGCCGGGGTGCGCCTTCGTGACGGGCTCGAAGTCGTCGGTCTCGTCGGAGTGCGCGCACATGGCGTTGGCGAGCGCGGCGTTCACGGCGCTCGTGCGCAGGTCCGAGCCAACGACCGAAGCCTGGGGTGCGCCGCCAAGCGAACGGACGTATTGCGTCGCCAGCATGCCGGGTCGCATGCGGGAACCCGACACCATCGCGCCGATGGTATCGAGTATGTGGTTCTTGCATTCGATCAGCACGGCGTCGGGTAACGGCTTGTCGCGCGCGGCGACGATGTAGCGCGCGAGTTGCGCGGTGATGCCGGTGTCGTCGGGCGATGACGAAGGCGATACGTCGGCGGCAAATGCGTGCTTTGCGCCGAGGACAGGCAGCATGCTGCACGCCGCGGCGCACTGAAGCATGCGGCGGCGCGAGGGCGAAGGCGTTATTGGCATCTTTATCCGTTCGGAATCCGTATTGATATCGTTCTGCTAGCTGCGGCTCATGCCGTAATGGCGCCCGCGTCGAAACGATAGGCCATGAGCGCGGCCAGCCCGCGCCGTCCGTCTATCGAAGCCGCCGCGCTCGTAAAGCCGTGCTTCGCGAGCAAGGCCGCTTCGATGGCGTCGGCGGCCGCCTTGCCGGTCTCCAGCGCGCCCATGACTTCGCCCACGTTGCGTGCAAGCCCTGCGGCCTGCGTGGCGGCAATGCCGAGCGCGTGGCGCGTGCGCAGCGCGTCGAGCCCGAGAAGACGCGCTGCCGCGAGCGTCGCCCCCACGATGCCGAGCGACGCGGCCACGTTCCAGCGCGCGCGAAACGCTTCGTCGTCCAAGGCGGCCCCCAGCCGCGCCGAAGCGCGCGTACCGACCGCGACGGCAGCGGCGATGTCCTCATCGGTGGCCTCGAGAGACTCGCCCAGCGCAAGCGCTGCCGCAATGACGGGCGTGGCGGTCGAACCGGCATCCAGCGGGGCGAGCGCAGCGCCGAACTGCCACGCGCGCGAGCGCGCGTCGGCGGCCTGGCCAAGCATTTCGCTCAGCGGACTGGCATTGCGGGGCTGCGCAGCGCAGCGGCGCGCGTTGGCCACCGCGCTGCGCGCGGCCTCGAGTTCGCGTGCGCCTGGCTGCGCGACGGCAAGCGCCACGAATGCGTCGGCAACGGCGGAGTGAGCGGCGGGGTTATGCATGAACCAGATCCTTGTTAGGCGTGCACAGGGCGAAGAACGCATCGAGACCGGCTGCGCGCTCCACGTTCTCAACGGCAGCGGCAATACGATCCGCCGCGCCTGCGCCAAGTCGCGGGTCGATCAGCAAGCGCACCTTGTCGCGCAGTTCCTCGTCAGTCAGGGGTCGCGCGAGACTGCCGCGCGCGTGCTCGACGTGATGCGCGACAACGCTGCCGTCATGAAGCCGCGCCTCGATATACACCTCGTCGCGGTTCACGGCGGCGTCGGGCACAAGCGTTGTTTTCGCGCGCAGCGTCTTCACGTCGTCGCGCGTCACGCGGCTGTCCTCGTACTGCGCGAGCCCCACCTGGCCGTCGCACAGCGCGGCGGCCACGCCATGGATCGCGCTAAAGCGTGCCTGCAGGCCGTCATGCGGCTGCGGATTGCCCATCAGCTCGGGCACGAGCGGATGGCAGCGCAACACGATCGCGTCGACTGAAGCGGCATCCGCAATGCGGCCCGCAATCGCGAGGCCCGCGTCGATGGCCGGATGCGCGACGATCCCGCACGGATAGGGCTTATAGGTGTTGAACAGCAGTTCCCAGCGCTCGCCGAACTCGCCGTTCATGCGCTCGAAGTCCACCTTCGTCGAGAGCGATCGCGCGTAGCCTCCCGGCGCTTCGAAAATATCCGCAACCGCCTGCTGTCCGTACTTCGCGAGCCTTGCTGCGTCGATGCCGTTGGCAGCCGCTTTGCCGGGATGAAACGGCTTGGTCATGGTGCCGAAGGCCTCGCGCTGCCCGATGAACATCGAAGCCGCAATCGATACGGCCTCCTTAAGTTTGGCTTCGTCTAGCCCGAGCAATAGCGCCGCCGTGACTGCGCAGCCAATCACGCCGCACGTGCCCGTGATATGCCAGCCCCGGTCGTAGTGCTCCGGCGAGATTGCCACGCCCACGCGTAATTGCGCCTCGCATCCCAGCGCGAAAGCCGTGAGCGCCTGTGCGCCGGTGGGCCGCATTTGCGGCGCGAGCGCGGCGAGCACCGCGAGCGTGGACGCGGCGGGATGGATGACGGTGGCGAGATGCGTATCGTCGAAATCGTCCAGATGACCGGCGAAGCCGTTCGCCAGCGCGGCGAAATGCACGTCGGTGCGCTCAGTCCGGCCCAGCACGCCCGCCTCGCGCGCAGCGCCCAGATCGCGCGCAGCGGCGAGTATCGCCTCCACGCCCGGATGCATGCACGCGCCTATTGTTGTGCCCACAACGTTGATGAACGAACGCTTCGCTTCCTTCAAAACGCCGGCGGGCAACGGACGTTGTGCCAGCCCATACAAGCCCTGCGCGAACGCCGCGGCGATGGAACCCCTCATTGCGACAACTCCTCTAGACGGACACCGTTGGTTTTCGGACCCCACACGCCAACCGCCACGACGATCACGACCATGGCCGACGAAATCAGCAGGAACACGGCGGGCACGCCGTAGTGCTTGAGCAGCGCCGCCACCCAGAAGCCGACAAAGATCGAACTCACGCGGCTCCAGCTGAAGACGAAGCCCACGGCGCGCGCGCGGATGCGCGTGGGATACAGCTCGGCCTGATAGGTGTGGAAAATGCCGATGAGCCAGTTGTTCGCGATCGTGACCGCGCTGCCGAAAAGCAGGATCGGCACCGGGTCGCGTGCCTGGCCGAACATCACGCCGGCCACGGCCACGACGATGGCGCAGCCGACCAGCTGCCACTTGCGCTGAAAGCGCTCCGCGCACGCCATGGCGCCAATCGCGCCGAGCGGCGTCGTAATGGCGATCACCATGGTGTAGAGCAGCGAATGCGTGATCGTGATGCCCATCGAATACAACAGCACCGGCACCCATGCGCCGAAGCCGTACACGCCGAAGGTCTGGCAGAAGTTGAAGAGCGAGAGCATCACCGTGCGCTTGAAGTAGCGTCCCTGCCACATCTCGATCCACGCGCCGCGTGCCTGCAGTTGGCTCGCGTCCGGGCCATCGGGCGGTTCGGCGAGCGGCTTGCCGGTTTCGGCGACTACCTTGTGCTCGATCTCGTCGACGATCTGGCGCGCCTCGCTCACGCGCCCTTTGCTCTCCAGCCAGCGCGGCGACTCCGGCAAGCCGTGGCGAATGAACCAGATAAACACCGCGCCGGCCGCGCCGATGATCATCACCCAGCGCCAGCCTTCCATGCCGAGGAAGGTGCGCGGCACGAGCACATAGGAAATCACGGCGACCACGGGCACCGAAGTGAGAATGACGAGGATGCTGAACGCCGTGTAGCGCCCGCGCGCGTCGCGCGGCGTGAGTTCGGAAATGTAAGTGTCGACAGTGATGAGTTGCATGCCGATGCCCACGCCCGCCACGAAGCGCCAGGCGTCCATGCCCAGCGGCGAATGCTGGAAGGCGGCGATGAAGCTCGCCACGGAGTACGTCAGCATGGCAAACGTGAATACCACGCGCCGGCCAAAGCGGTCGGTAATCCCGCCCAGCGCCACGGTGCCGACGAACATGCCCGCGAAGAACGAACCGAGGAAGCTGGCGAAGCCGTTGACGTCGAAGAGGCCGGCGGTGGTGGCGCGGTACAGCCCGCTGTGGATCAGGCCCAGCGAGATATAGGCCGCCATGAACATCTCGTAGAACTCGAACCAGCCGCCCACCGCGATGCGGGCAACGAGCCCGCGAAAGTACCGCGTAGGCGGCAGCCGGTCGAGCCGCGCCGAGACGCTCGCCTCGACGTGCGTTGACCCGGCAATCTCAGTTCCCATGTACATGGCGTCTCCTTGCCTGACGGGCAGCCGATCGGACTTTGTTTTAGTGTCGACAGTATGAGGCAGTATATGGCGACATTTCGCGTTCTACCGAGATATTCTCGTCTTAGTGTATACACTTAAACAACTAGCCTGTGACTTCGAAAGCGAAGCCGACTCTGGATTTGTTACAATCGGCGGCGCTGCGGCCGGTCGCGGCGCCTCGGGGGAAAGCGCATGGATGAAGATGTCGACGTAATGACCGCCCCGGAGACGGGCGACCCGTCGAGCGTGGCCGAGATCGTCGACTGGGTGGCGCGCGGCATCATCGAAGGCCGGCTGCGTCCCGGCGACGACCTGAATTCAGTCGATCTCGCCAAACGCTTCGGCGTGAGCCGCACGCCAGTGCGCGAGGCGCTTTTCGCGCTCACGCGCGAGGGACTCGTCGACTGGTCGCCGCGCCGCCGCCCGCGCGTGGCCGCCATGCAGCTCAAAGAAGTGCGCGAAATCTATGCGCTGCGCGCCCTGCTCTACGGCCAGGTGTCGCTCGCGATCGTCGAGCACGCCACGGACGAGGACATCGCGGCGCTCTGGCGCGCGCATGGCAAGCTGGCCGAAGTCGCGGCCAAGGGCGACGTGGACGGCTACTTCTGGGCAAACGTCGCGTTTCGCGACGAGGAACTGCGCGTGAGCCGCAATGGCATCTTCAAGGAAGTGCTGGACTCCATGCGCATGCGCACGAACCGCCTGCGCCACCTGAGCACGTCGCTGCCGGGGCGCTTGCAGCGGTCGTGCACCGACCACCAGCGGCTGTGCGAGGCCTACGCCGAGCGCGACGGCGTGCTGGCCGCCGCGCTGAACCGCTCGATCGTGATGGGCGCACTGCATGCGATTGAAGCCGCGTGGGACAGCCTGCGCTGAGCACGCACCCTCGCTGCGCCCCTTTTTTATTTACGCGGATGCCGCGTCGAACGGGGCCTGCCGCCGTACCCGCCAGGCTTGCCGAAAGGCCAGGGATACAACATACTTGACGATTCGACCGAATTCCCTCCGCATTCTCGTTCTACCGGGTTCTTTCTGATCATGAGCACAATTCTTGAAAGCCTTCCGACCGGCCAAAAGGTCGGTATCGCCTTCTCCGGCGGCCTCGACACCAGCGCCGCGCTGCACTGGATGAAGCTCAAGGGCGCCGTGCCTTACGCCTATACGGCGAACCTGGGCCAGCCCGACGAAGACGACTACGATTCGATCCCGCGCCGCGCGACCGAATACGGCGCTGCCGGTGCACGCCTGATCGACTGCCGCGCGCAGCTCGTGGCGGAAGGCATCGCCGCCCTGCAATGCGGCGCGTTCCACATCTCGACGGCCGGCGTCACGTACTTCAATACGACCCCGATCGGCCGCGCCGTGACGGGCACGATGCTCGTGGCCGCGATGAAGGAAGACGGCGTCAACATCTGGGGCGACGGTTCGACCTACAAGGGCAACGACATCGAGCGCTTCTACCGTTATGGCCTGCTCGTCAATCCGGACCTGAAGATCTACAAGCCGTGGCTCGACCAGCAGTTCATCGACGAACTCGGCGGCCGCTCGGAAATGTCCGAGTTCATGCGCCAGTCGGGCTTCGAGTACAAGATGTCGGCTGAAAAGGCTTACTCGACCGACTCGAACCTGCTCGGCGCCACGCACGAAGCGAAGGACCTCGAGAGCCTCGAAAGCGGCATCAAGATCGTGAACCCGATCATGGGCGTGGCGTTCTGGCGCGACGACGTCAAGATCGACCGCGAAGAAGTGACGATCCGCTTCGAGGAAGGCCAGCCGGTCGCGCTGAACGGCCAGACTTTCCCGAACGCCGTGGAACTGCTGCTCGAAGCGAATCGCATCGGCGGCCGTCATGGTCTGGGCATGAGCGACCAGATCGAGAACCGCATCATCGAGGCGAAGAGCCGCGGCATCTATGAAGCCCCGGGCCTGGCGCTGCTCTACATCGCGTACGAGCGCCTCGTGACGGGCATCCACAACGAAGACACCATCGAGCAGTACCGCGAGAACGGCCGCCGTCTGGGCCGCCTGCTGTACCAGGGCCGCTGGTTCGACCCGCAAGCCATCATGCTGCGTGAAACGGCCCAGCACTGGGTGGCGCGCGCCATCACCGGCGAAGTGAAGATCGAACTGCGCCGCGGCAACGACTACTCGATCCTCAGCACGAAGTCGGACAACCTCACGTATCAGCCGGAGCGTCTGTCGATGGAGAAGGTCGCCTCGACGTTCTCGCCGCGCGACCGTATCGGCCAGCTCACGATGCGCAACCTCGACATCACCGACACGCGCGAGAAACTGCGCGTTTACTCGAAGGTCGGCCTGCTCGCGCCGGGTGCGGCTTATACGCTGCCGCAACTGAACGACGAGAAGAAGTAAGGGGTCGTCGCTTGATGAAGAAAGGGAAGGCACTGCGCCTTCCCTTTTTTTATGGCTTCGCGGGGTGGTATCTGGCGTTCGAGTTACCCACAGATTGTGGTGACAAAGCAGCTCCACGTCACAACGGCTAGCGCCACCTCGCCATGAAACCGTCGCCGGACGAGTTGCCCCTCTACCAACGCGCCACGATTCAGCATGAACGCCATCCCCTGGTGATAGGGCTAGACATCAAACGGCTTACTCTTCCGGTCCGCCAGCACCGGGGCAGCAAAAAGCGAACAGGTCAGTATTCGCACGCCCTCCAGCAGTTGTGGCCGGGCAGCATCCTTGAGGTCAATCATCAGCAGCGAGCGGAATGCAGGAAGAGCGCCGCGAGCTTGCAGCGATGCTCCCCGATGTAGCCCTCGATGCCGGCCGCAATCCGCTGCCACGTAGTATGGATTTGCTCTTCGTTTTCATGGAAATCACACCCTGTGATTTTTCCATTCGCATACTCGCAAACTGCCAATCAATTTTTTAATAGATCGTCTAGTTCCTTCACACGACTGTTCGTGATATTCGCCATACATTCCCAAAAGAATATCTCGCGTTCGGCCGCTTCACCCATGGCGTAGGTTTCGCTATAGCATTCGTTATCACGATACGTATACCACGCGTTTTGCGCTTTCTCGAAGTAAGGCGATGCCGCTGGGTCGCCGGTAGTTTTAAGTGACTTATCGCCTTTCTCGTTCATCAGGCGTACCGTTTTAAGCCTTTTGTCTAGTTGGTTGCTCGACTTGTTGAACTTTAAGTGGGAACACTGTCCCAGATCCTCGTTACTCGCATGCTCGCCTGAGTCGCACATATGTGCGACCTCGGCGGCGGATCGTCCCGAAAAGTAGGCTTCAGGCGATTTGAAGTAGTGGTAGTCAAATTCCCCAGAATAGACAGTCTTCGCACTCGCAAAGATCGGGAGAATCGCCAGAGCACATATAATGTCAGTGTGACGAATCATAAACTCCCGCCTCGAACATTTCCGCCTCACGATGACGACGCCTGAGTAAGCCCTTCACAGGATGACCTTTCGATGTCGCATACGTCCTCATCTTGTCGCCGACTTTGTTGTATTGTCCGGTATTGACAAAATCTAGCATCCCGTTTCCGTGTCGCTGCAAGTTATACATGAAACATACCAAGGCATCATACTCAAACTGAAACAGCGGCACCTTAACGGTGTCGTTGATTATCCCCTCAGCCCATCCGATATCTTGTCGAAGAAGTGCCTCCGCTTGCGGCTCCGTAATGCGCTTAAGAAAGGGCTTCTCGAACACAGCGCCGGAGATTTTTCCTAAGTGGACCAGATGGCCGTATCCGACCGTAGCGTTCCCGTCCTTACTTCCGTCTTTGTCATACATCGTTGCACTATACGCTTCCCAACCCTCAAGAAATCTAATGCCGTCTTCCGACATTTTCCACGGTTTACACAAACGCTGCGTATACGCTGTGACGTTTGAGTTCGGATCGGTGTTCGTTTTTACCGTACAAAGTGCGTCAGACATTTACGCCTCCTGTCTGTGACCAAGATAGAGTTTGATGGATTGAACGCCGTCCGTTTCGTAGCGCTCGGTGTGTCCGCGTGAATCAGTTACGCCGTGTCGTAGTTCGCGCGAAGACATGCGAACGGTGTAGTACGTGTCTGCGAGCGGTGAACCCTTCGCGTCGCAAAGCGTGAACTGTTCGTCATACCTGCCGGGATTTCCGCCAGCCATCAATTGGCCTGCGCCTGTTGCTTCCCCCAACTCATGCACCTCGAACACATGCCAGGCGCTCTTCTGCGACGCAAGAAGCACAGGCGGCGGATCGCACTTGCACAAGCAGATATCGCCCTCCAGGGCCTGCTGCTTGCCCATCATCGTTGCTGTTCGATGTGGCCCCTTCCAACCAATCACGCCTTCCGAGTTGCATGCGCAACTCCATATCTTCGCGCCGATGAACGTCATTGGCGTACCGTGGTGTGTACAGGTTTCGATGCCTTCGAGCACGACGCCGCCAGCCGTTGTTTTGTCACCCTTCTTCAGAATGGCTCGCCTCATTCGACACCTCCGTGAAATAGAAGAACAACCTGCCCGGTGACGCGACCGGTGATGTTTGTTCATGCTCCGTTGACCAACTGGTCGCCTGCAACCGGACAAATCCGAAATTGATTCGCAGTCCGATACGTAACGCATGAAACAAATGAGAAATGGTGTAGAGGCTGATCGGTATCAGCCAGTGACGAGTAAGTCGGGGTAGTTGGTCGCAGCCTGCTTCGCCACCTCAATGAAGCGCGAAATGCGCTCGAGGCGCTTGCGGTCGTTGCGCGAACGCGGCTGCCTGTGCCAGGTCAGACATGCGTTCGATGACGGCATACTGGTCATCCAGCTCCACCGCAAGACCGGCGATTTCACTGACCAACTCTTTGCGCCGCCTTTAAATTGACGTTGCACGGCATCCGTACCGGCTCAGGAAACGGCACGCTCGGGAAGACGGCATGAGGATGAGCGGGCACTAAACAAAGTTGGCAGATCGGAGGCACTGACAGACGCTCGCGCGTCTCCCTGTCCGCGTGCCCGTAGAAGTCTGTGGGCGCAAAGGGACAGCCGCGCGGACTCAGATCCGGCAGGTGAACGCCTGGATTGTTGAACCTAAACCGTGCAGACGTTCGTGTGACCTGCGCGCCGTGGACCAAACTTCTCCACAGATTGTGGTGACAAACTTGTGGAGAACGCCTGGGACGAGTGCCCTAACCCATTGATCGGCTGAATATTTTCCGCCGCGTGAACGCGGGAGGCAGTAACGGGCTGCCAGGCCTAGCCTCAATACGCCCACCGGCCCATCAGCCGTCAAGCGTATTGAAGACACTCACTGCACGGCAAGCTGCTTCATCTTCCCGTAGACGAATTGCCCGAAGTACCACGACAGATCGGAGTGGTTGAGGATGTTCGCGTCGGAGAGGGCCCCCGCCTCGAGCTTCAGGCGGCGCAGCATGAGCTTGCCGGCCTGCGAGGCAATGTAGAGCCGCACCAGCTCCTTGCGGGTCTTCTCGTCGGCCGATTCGAAGTGCTCGCGGCCTTGCTTGACCTCCTCGTTGCGCTGCGACCTCGCCTCTTCGTCGCGCGCCGCGATGCTCTGCTTCACCGCCGTGGTCGCAACCGTCCTGGCGCTCTCCTGAGCGGTCGCTGCCACGGCCAGCTCGCTCTGGATCGCCACCATCTTCCGCTCGGCCTCCGAGACCTGCCAGTTGTGGCTCAGCGCCTTCATCAGATAGCCCGCGGGGCTCTTGGTCACCTTGCCCTGGTTGAGCCGGAAACGCGTGTATTCGATGGCCTGCTGGATGCGCTCGTCGGTCCAGCTCATGCGGTGCTCCGCAATCACGTCGAACTGCTTGTTGCTCAGGCCGAACTCCTCCTTGAGCGTGAGCAACAGGTCGTGCGCGTCGGGCTGCCGGGAGAGCAGCGCCGCGACCGTGTCCTTGCGCTTCATCCGAAAGCGGATCTTGTTGATTTTGCGCGAGGTTTCCGAGTCGGCCCGGGTTTCGTAGCTCAGGTCGATGTCGGATAGTTCGTTGATCTGGCGCACCGCGGGGTCGAGGTACTTGGGCCGGAAGTGCTTGAACTCCGACGCGCTCGTACCGAGTTTGCCGGGCCAGCGCCGCATAACATCGAGCTCGATCCAGTCGGTCAGGCCCGCCGCCACGTAGGGCAGCACGTAGTCGTAGATCGCGCGGGCGTAGGTTTGCGAGAACGACGCCGTGATGCACAGGTTCAGCCAGTGATGCTTGTCGGGCCCGGTGATGTGGCGCAGCATGAGCGGCGGAATACGGAACTGGATGCGCCCCTTGCCGATCTTGACGCTGCCCATCAGCTGCTCGGATATCCACTGGTCGTCTTCGTTGGGCGCGCGGTCGGGAGGCGTGTCGGTCACCTCGATCAGCACGCGCTGCGCTTCCTTGATGACGCTCTGCAAATGGCGCACGTTGCGGCTCTCATAGCGCATGAGCCACTTGAAGTAGTTCAGGTCGACGTCGTAGGTATCGCGCGGTGCGGGCTCCTGGGCGGCAATGAAATAGGCAGCGTCGATGAAACGGCGCGACGACAGCCCAAGCCCGTTGATGGCGACGAACACGTTGTTGCGCTGAAAGCCGATCTCGCGCGTGCTCTCATTGATCGGCTGGCCGGACATCTCCTCAAAGAGACCCAGCGACATCTGCAGTGTTGTTGTCCTTCGCCCGCTCTCCTCCGACATACGCACGCTCTCCCCGTCGACATTGGCGGGCACTCTATCACTACGCAAACACAAGTCAACACAATAAACGTTACCTCAAACAGGCGCCCGATTTGACTCGCGCACAATAAACGTACCTGAGTGCACAAATTTCTCTACACCTGCAGCACATAAAACGGAACTTCGCTGCACATAAAACGGTGCAGCGAGCACAGAGAACGGTGCTTTTGACGAACAAGCCTTTGAAATCAAAGGAAACGCATGCGTACGTTAGTTGGTTGGTGGGTTTTTATCTTTAAGTAAACAAACAAACCGCGCTCAAAAAAGATGCTCTGCGCGAAATTTGACGTGCTGTGTCTCGCAAACTGGTCAAAATATTTACGCAAAAGTGCCCGCAAAGGCCCATTTGACAAGGCTTTCAGCGATCAGGATTCAGGACGCGCGCCGCCTTCGGACCGGTGGAACACATCGACGGGTAACGATTTCTGTGCAGAACGGCTGATTCAAGGAAGTGGTTTATGTGCAGAAGATCTAATGAGCGGCCGAGATCGGGGTGAACCGGGCAACGGTTGTTGGTGAGACTCGACTCAGGGTGACTTTTCGACAGGAATTGCCGAAGGCAACGGATTTTGTGCAAGCCTGAGACAGGCCGCGATAGCAACGTTTTTTGTGCAGACCAAGTACAGCGCCCCGGGAGGTAACGTTAATTGTGCCGTTGAGGCGTCGCGGTTCACTGGTTCGCCATAGGCGAGCGGTAACGGAATTTGTGCAGCTAGAGCGTGGGAAGGCTTTTTGGGGAATTTGACCACCAGGATGCCCGGATTCGCAGCCATGAGGCACATGGCGAGGCAACGGGGTAACGGTTTTTGTGCAATGCAGGGTGGGGCGGACGCGGCAAAGCCTTTTTCCGGACGCACGCGGTAACGGTTTTTGTGCAGTTGTGGCTGGCTAAGCGCGGTAGCAGAAATCAGGAAGCACAAAAATCGTTACCCGGCGCCGTCATCTTCGCGCGCCGTCGTAATCGCCGACGGAAGTGCACAAAAACCGTGACCGCAAGGGGTATCTGCAAGCGATGCAGTTAGTGTGGATCCGATTGGTAACTGCATTTGCACAAAAACCTCGACCGCGAACGCTGCGACGAATCGTTCCGACCCTGGGTGATTGCGCAAAAAATAGGCATATCGGACAGAGCAGGCCTATACGGGCGCTGGTGGCTTTGCCGGTTCTATGAGTACGTTGGCCTTGGAAATGTCTCGCGAGGGCCATACGGGCCGTTTTGAAGGGTCATTTTTTTTCATATCGCCCTCAATTAGTGTGTTTTCACACACTTTTCCTGTATTCTACGCTTTATCCAAATTCTGATAAAAAGCGTATTAATGGCGAAAACTATCGAATTGCCGTCGATCGATCGACGTGTGGATCTTTCCGCGATCACTGAGTTTGCCGAAGAGGCTGGCCGTCTGTCTGAAGAGCTTCGGGAGATGATGCTGGCGCCGCGGCCGCGAAAGATGGCGCCCACCTTTACGTCGGCTCAGGTCGCAGAGATGTGCGGCATTGACCGCATCAAACTAAACAATCTGCTTGCCACCCGCGAGGGCCTCCCGCAAGGCGTGGCACAAGGGTCCGGGCGAAGCCGGGTCTTCACGCTGCCGGAAGCGAGAACCTGGGTCCAGCAGGTTTCCGATATTTATCAGACGCCGCTCCATACCGGCGTACGCGACGCTGACGGCAAGGTAATTCTCGTTGCCAACTTCAAGGGCGGCTCGACGAAAACGACCACGACCATGTGTCTCGCTCAAGGCCTGACCTTGCGCGGCCGCAAGGTCCTGCTGATCGACCTGGATCCGCAGGCGTCGCTGACGGAACTCTGTGGTCTGTATGCCGAAAAGGAAGTGACCGAGGATAGCACGGTCCTGCCGTTCATCTACGACCCGCATATGGAAGGCGGCCTGCTGAACTTCGTGCAGGAGACCTACTGGGATGGGCTCGATGTGATTCCGGCGCACCCCACGCTTTTTTCCGCAGAGTTCCATATTCCGGGCACGGTGATCAAGAACCCGGGATTCAAGTTCTGGGACCTGCTGCGCCAGGGCGTGGAAGTGCTGCGCAAGCAATACGACTACATCATTCTGGATACGGCGCCGTCGCTGTCCTATCTCACAATCAATGCGCTCATGGCCGCCGACGCGATGGTCATGCCGCTCGTGCCCGAGAGCCTGGATTTCATCAGCTCGGTGTCGTTCTGGAGCCTGTTTTCCGACCTCGCGCACACGATCATGGAACGCGGTGACGAGAAGACGTACGACTTCGTTTCCGTTCTGCTTTCGAAGGTGGACTACGGCAAAACGTCGTCGGCACCGGTCGTGCGCTCCTGGGTGCAGCGGACCTACAAGGATTGGGTGAACGCGCTCGAGGTGCCGGCCAGCTCCGCGATGAGCAACGGCGCACTGGCCATGGCCACCGTGTTCGATATCAGCAAGGGCGACCTCGCAGACAAGACGGTGGCGCGCGTGCGTCAGCCGCTGACGGATTACGTACAGTGGATTGACGATCTTTACGTAGAACAATGGAGGGCCGGCAAGTGAGTTCATTCCGCGACAAGATGGCGGCGAAGACCGCTGAACTCGGCTCGTCTTCGGAGCGGCCCGCTGCCGAACGCCCGGCTGCCGTGGCTCCGGCGGAGCCGCGCCGCAGCAGCGCGTTCAAGACCGGACCGGGCATGCTCGGCGCGTTGGCGGTGGCGCAGCAGCGCATCCAGGAACTGGAGAACACGAGCGACAAGCTCATGCTTCCGGTGAACGCCATTCAGCCGAACCCGTGGCAGCCGCGCAAGATTTTCAGCGACGAGGGCCTGGCATCGCTCGCCGAATCGATCCGCGAAGTCGGGCTTGTGGAGCCGGTCGTCGTTCGCCGCGCGGAGAACGGCTATCAGCTGATCGCCGGCGAACGACGTCTGCGTGCGCACGCCCTGATTCAGGCGCAGGACATTCGTGCCTCGGTGATCGAGTGTTCCGATCAGGACATGGCCGTGCTCGCGCTGGTCGAAAACGTCGGTCGCGAAGACCTCACTGATTATGAGATTGGGCAATCGCTACGCCGCGCCGAACGGGAGTTTCCGACTCGCAAGCGCATGGCCGAGGCGCTGGGTATGTCGCGCAAGGGCTTGTACCGGTTTTTGGCCTTTGAAAATCTGCCGGATTTCATTCGACGCGATCTTGATTTGAATCCCCGACTGCTCGGCGGATCGGCTGCAGACGAGGTTGTTTCGGCGATCAAGAAGTATGGGGTGGCAGGGCTTTCGGCGGCGCGCGAGTTGTGGCCGGCCGTAGTCGGCCGGACGCTGGATCAAGGTAAGCTGGCTGCGGCGATCGGTGCACAAGCTAGCCGGGGTGAGTCGACTGAAAGCGTTTCCGAGCGCAGCATCGAGAAGATTTTTTCGGGCAAGAGCCACGCCGGGAGCATCACCAAAGATACCAACAGCTTTACGGTGAAGCTCAAGACGGGCGTGCTTTCGGATGCTCAGGAAACGCAAATCCGGGAGCTGATTAGTCAGCTGTTCAACGTAAAGCCAGGCTGATCGAGTCTTGGGATTGTTGGTGTGGAGGGAAGCCCGCTTCGGCGGGCTTTTTCTTTTTGTGGCTTGGATTGTGTGTCAAGTCGACACAACCCGCACCTGCGGCTGCAGACGGCGCATCAAGGATCCGCGCCGGACAGCTGCTCGCCGGTCGGTGGAACGCGACGGACCGCGTCGTGTGTCGAGTCGACACACGACGGGGCGGAGTGCGCCTGGCTAGCGTAGAGCTGTCGAGCGGAAACATCGGAAATGCCTGTACCACGCCGTTGAGCGCTCGTGTGTCGACTCGACACACGACGACCACGCCCGTTGAGAGCCTGAGAATATGGCGTCTCGAGTACGACGCAGAAGGGGCTCTGCCTACCGGTTGCTGTCGGTGCTCGGCGTACAGGAAGTCAGAAAACCTGGGTACTCGAATTCGGCTGATCGGGGCGATGTGTCGAGTCGACACACGCTGCGGATGGCCACAAACCGGAGGGAGTCGGCGGAGGCACAAGAGCAAGCACGCGGGATTCTCAACCGTTGCTCTATCTATTGTGTTGCGTGAGAAATTGGCCCAGCGCGTACACGCCAACTTGCACTCGGGCGCGGTGTGTCGACTCGACACACCGCGCCGCATCTTCGCCGTGGCTGACTGATGGGATTGCGAACTGCGATACGTCGCATCGGTGGCGGGACGAGAACCAGACTTGATGTCGCGTTCCCGACGACTCCATCGTACTGTGCGCGCGGGCGGGACTCCCGTCTAAGGGGACTCGCTGGGTGAAACAGTGTGTCGAGTCGACACACTATCGCTGCTTCGGCGCCTTGGCGGCCTGACACGATTATGGTCCGAGACGCGTCGCTTTGGGCGGCAGACATGGACGCTCCATTTGCGCGGTGGCGTGCATCCAATGGGCGCGTCAGTAGCGTCTGCGTGCAACTCGTCGATCGGGTGGCCATGGTTCATTGTGCTGACCAACCACGGTTGGAGTCGACGGATGCGCTATGTTTGTCGGCTCGCGCATCTTGGTGTGTCGAGTCGACACACTGATTGTGTTTCACGACGCTCTGTGATCGGCTCGCCAATCTTCATTGCGCAGCCCGCCACGGTTGGAAGCGGCGTAGCCGGCGTGCGTGTGATCTGGCGCGCCACGGTGTGTCGAGTCGACACACCGACCGCGTATCTCGACTCCTCTGTAATCGGGGCGCCAATCTTCATTGCGCTGGCCGCCACAGTTGGAACCTGTGTAGCCGGCGTGCGTGTCGTCTCGCGCGCCGTCGGTGTGTCGAGCCGACACACCGACGGCGCATCTCGACTCGCTGCGGCGCCAGGTAAGCAGCGCTCGCGAGCCAACGGAAAGCGCCGACGTTCCGGCGGCTGGACTCGAGATCACGCTCCCTCAAAAGGCCGGCCGAGTTCCATGCTGGATTCGTTTCCCAAAGAGCAGGTACCGGAGCCAATTCGACGCCCCTAAGCGTCGTTCGATAACTAGGGGTTGCGTGCGGCGGGAGTCGTCTACTTCGGTCCCCTTGTTGCGGTTAATTTCCTGATTGACCTACGAGCCGCAGAGTGGGGCATCGTCCACGTAGCCTGGAGCCTCTGCCTTCCTCCCAACACCGACGTTTTCTCACAGCAGATACCCCCACCGCGATAAGCTCCTTCGACGACTAGCCGCATCGAATCTCACGCCGCAAGTTCGTGCCGACGGGTCTAACTCACCAGCGTGCGAGCGCAGCCCGCTTGCTCGCCTGACATCTGACGGCGACACCCAACGCCATGCGATTACTCTCGTTCTTTGCACTCTGAGCTAGGACTCCCCCAGAAGGTGGCCGCGTGCACGGTCGAACAAACACTGCCCAGCAACTCTCGATTGACGCGTGTCTTGAAGGAGGACTGGCAGGCCAGCGCGCGACAGATCGGATAGCCAGTGTCAGCGGGGTGCTCGCGACACGCTGCGCGCGAGCAGGGGAGGACCGTTCGATACGATAGCGGCCCACGGCACTCGACCTTCGTGTTCCGCAGCTCGGGGCTGTTCGGCTCGTTACTCTTCTGGCAAGTCGCGACCGCATTGCTACTCATCACCGAATAACTCGCTTTCGTCTCGCCCGCGAAATTCACTATAAATGCAACTAACCGACAATCTTCTTCGGCAGCACCCTAACCGTCAATGCGCAATACGCACGCTAGTGCCTCGGCTATCACAACCAACAAACCACCAACCAACCAACGGAGCGACCGACGTGTCGACCGTCGAGAAACACGAAACGAGGGGGAGCAACTTCGGGAAGCGAGCCGCCCACACGTCGACCTAAAAGGGAACGCTACGGATGCTTTGCCGCGTAAATCACCGGCGCTTGCGCTTACCCTGTTTCAAACAGCGTTCAATTCAGCGTGAAACATTTCTCTCCAAACCGCTAAATCGGCGAAACCTACGCCCCTTGGGGCTTTCGCGCCCAAAACAAACCAAATTCTAGTACTTGTTTCACGATCATAACGGCTCTCCGACCCTGAAACACTGCCAGAATGGTCGTTACC
Source organism: Paraburkholderia sp. J11-2 (assembly GCF_905220185.1). NCBI lineage: Bacteria > Pseudomonadati > Pseudomonadota > Betaproteobacteria > Burkholderiales > Burkholderiaceae > Paraburkholderia > Paraburkholderia sp. J11-2. Next base: position 261,625 of record NZ_CAJMYY010000002.1, read on the forward strand.
GAGGTAAAGCGCACCTCATCGGGGTTGGTCGTATATTTCAATACGTATTTTGTAGTTTTCGACAATATCGCGACGCCAATCGAAAACAACCCTCGGAGGCACGCCTGCAAGCAATTCGCGTCGACACAAGATTGCTCACGGCATTCGACAGCATGAAGAGCAAACCGGTTCGTGTTTGCGGGCGACACGCGCAACGCCACCCCGGGCTCTATTCATCGCAGCGTCATGTTCTGCAATTCATTCGGCCATCACGATCCACAGCGCTCACTTCGCGCCTGATTGACGTGCCATCTATATAGAACAGTCTCGCGCAACGACGCACTCCACAGTCGATGAATTGACAGCGCGCGGCGCATGCCAACAGATGCCGGGTCCTTCATCGCACAACGCTAGCCAAAACAGACCCACACGCGTCGATTAAAATTGGCCCGCATTCGCGAGCCACATGCCCGGGCTCATGTTCGTGCTGAAAGCGCTAGCCCGCATCCCGCTCGCGCGATACCGCAGCAATCGCCCTTTCTCCATTCAGCGCCCGCAAACACAATAGAGGACACGTCGTGAAGTTTATCCACGCGGCAGACCTGCACCTCGACAGCCCGCTACACGGTCTGAGCGCCTATCCTGATGCGCCGGCCAGCCAATTGCGCAATGCCACGCGCGAGGCATTGCGCCTGCTCGTCGATCGCGCCATTGAAGAAGAGGTCGCGTTCGTCGTCATTGCCGGCGATCTCTACGACGGTGACTGGAAGGACCACAACACCGGCATTTTCTTCGGCCAGCAGATGGGTCGTCTGCGCAAGGCCGGTATTCGCGTTTTCGCCCTTTGGGGCAATCACGACGCGGAAAGCGAAATGACCAGGAAACTCACGCTGCCCGACAACGTGGTGGTATTCAGTCATCGCAAACCCGAAACGCACATGCTGGACGACATCAAGGTCGCGCTGCACGGTCAAAGTTTCAAGGACAAGGCGGTGGTCGAAAATCTCGCGGTGGGCTACCCGTCGCCGGTTTCCGGTTACTACAACATCGGTGTGCTCCATACCGCGCTCGAAGGCTATACCGCCCATGCGACCTACGCGCCATGCACGCGTGCCGAATTGCACGCGAAGGGCTACGACTACTGGGCGCTTGGCCACGTACATGAATTTCAGCAGTGGTCGGAACAATCGACCATCGTATTCCCCGGCAATCTCCAGGGGCGGCACATCCGCGAAACCGGGCGCCGCGGCGCCGTGCTCGTGAATGTCGAGGGCAGCCGCACGGAGGTCGAGCGTCTCTACCTCGACGTGCTGCGCTGGGAATCGGTGCGCGTCGATGCGAGCGACTGCGAAAGCGTTGCGGATCTCGCGCGCAAGATTGGCGCTGCGCTCGAAGCGCTGCTGTCAGTCGATGCCCATGTGCCGCGCGCGGTGCGCGTAACGGTGACGGGCAGGTCGCCGGCGCATGGGCTGTTTTTCGGGCGCGCCACGCAATTGCGCGCCGAAGTGCTCAACCAGATCGGCATTATCGGCAATGACAAGCTGTGGCTGGAAAAGGTCAAGCTCGAAACAAGCCCAGCCGACACGGCCGCCGCGCAAAACGAACAGATCGAAGCGCTCGCGGATCTCAAACAGATACTCGACGCCGCCACACAAGACCCCGAATTCCTCGCGCTGCTCGAACGCGATTTGCGTGCGTTCGTCGGCAAGGTGCGCAGCGAAGTGAAAGAAGACGCGCCACTGCTCGAACTCGCCCGCGACGGCAAACTCGCGGCGCTGGTGGAGCAGGTCGGTCCCGCGCTGCTCGCGCGCCTTTCCACGGGAGAATGACCAGTGCGTCTCAAGCAACTCGATTTAATCAAATACGGTAAGTTCACCGATACGACCTTGCCGTTTCCCCACGCGGCGTACGATTTTCACGTGATTGTGGGACCGAACGAGGCGGGCAAGTCCACGGTGCGCACGGCCGTGTCGGAGTTGTTGTTCGGCATGCGCCTGCAAACGCCGCTCGATTTCCTCCATGGCACGCCGGAACTGCGTCTTGGCGGCGTGCTGGAAAACGGCGCGGCCGAGCAGCGTTTTCATCGCGCGCGCGGGCGCAACTCGCTGCGCACCCCGCAGGACGACAAGCTGCCCGACGATTTTCTCGCCGCATTTCTCGACGGCGCGAGCAAGGAGTTTTTCGAGCAGATGTTCGGCCTCGATCATGCGCGGCTCGTTGAAGGCGGCCGCAGCATTCTCGACGCATCGGACAAGCTCGGTCAGGTGTTGTTCGAATCGGCAGCGGGCGTGGGGAGCCTCGGGCCCGTGCGCGAGGAACTGGAGAATCGCGCGGCCGAACTCTGGGCTCCGCGGCGCAGCGGCAGTGCGTATGCACAGGCGGAAACGTCGTTCGCCGAGGCAACGAGCGAACTGAAGGCGGCGCAAGTGCGCACGCGCGACTGGGTCGAGAAAAAGGACGCGCTTGAAGCGGTCGAGCAGGCTATCGAGCGTTTGCGTGCCGAACAGCGCAGTCTCGAATCGCAGCGCTCGAAGCTCGAGCGCGTGCGTCGCCTCGCTCCCTATATAGAAGAGCTTTCGCTCAAGCAGAGCGAGTTGGCCGCATTGGGCGAGGTCGTCGAATTACCGCCGACCGCGTATGCCGATCTGTTGAAGGCGCAAGCCGACATCGCCGCCGAGCGCAAAGTACAGGAAGCGCGCCAGCTCGATCTCGCCAGCAAGCAGGCGTCACATGATGCGATCGAGCCCGATCGCGCGGCACTCGCGCTGGCCGCCGAAATCGACGCGCTCGACGCGCTGCGCGGCGAATGCGTCAATCATCCGCGCGAATTGCTGGTGCGTGAAACGGAAATCCGTAACCATCTCGACGCCGCATTCGCCGCTGCGGCGCAGCTTGGCTGGCCGGTCGAAGAAGCCGCGTTGCGCGCCGCGCTGCCCGGTGCACTGGCGTTGAAGACGGTGACGAACCTGCTGCGCGATCACGGTCTGCGTGAGCAAGCGCTCACGACGGCGCGCGAGGCGCACGGCGAACAAACGCGCAAGCTCGCCCAATTGCAGGAGCAGCTTTCGCGCTTGCCCGGCATCGACGTGCCGCATGCGTTGCGCGCCGCGCTCGACGATGCGCGTGAATGGCGCAACAGCGTGACGAAGGAAAGCGCGCTCGAGCGCGAACTGGCGGATGCGCAGCGCACGGTCGAAGAAAAGCGCCAACTGTTGGGCCAATGGAGCCAGCCGGTGCAAGCGCTGCGCGCGCTCGACCTGCCATCGGCTACGCGCCTGGCGGCGCTGCAAAAGGAAGAAAGCGAGCGCGTGAGCGCGGTCGCCGCCGCGCGAGAAGCGGCGGCGGCTGCGCAAGAGGATATCGAGCGCTTCGCGTTGCAGGAGACGCAGTTCACGCAGGGCAACAAGGTTGTCACGACGGCTGAAGTACAGGCGGCGCGCCTGCGCCGCGATAGCGCGTGGGGCGAGGTCAAGGAGGCGCGCGTCAGTCTCGCGCAAGGCGCGCCCGCCGTCGACGACGCGATGCGTCTGGCCGACGAACTCGTCGACGCGCAACTCGGCACTTCGCAGGCGGCGGCCACCTTGCAGAATCTGCGTCAGCAAGTCGAAACCGCGCGCGCGAATGCGCAGCGCAAGCTTGCTGCGCTAAGCGAACGCGAGCGCGAACTCGAAGCCTTTCGCAATGGCTGGACGCAGATTGCGAATGACGCACGCCTGCCAGGCATGCCGCTAGCGGACATGGGCGCGTGGCTGGCGAATCGCGAAGCGGCGCTCAATGCGCAGAGCGAAAGCGACCGCCGCGCGAGCGAGCTGGAAGCGCGTCGAGCGGCGCGCATCGCGGCCCATGCAGCGCTGCTCGAAACGTTGCGCCCGGTGGCGAAGGCAAACGAAGACGATGCGCTGACGACATTGATTGGCGTGGCCGAAACCGTGGTGCAGTCGGCTCAAAAGAGCGCGGTGCAGCGCGAAGGTCTGGAGGCCCAGATTCGCGACGCTGAACGCGCGAGCGAATCCGCGCAATCCAGATTGACGATTGAGCAGGACGCCTACGCAAAGTGGCAGATGCAATGGCGCGAGGCGCTCGCGCAGGCGAATCTCGGCACGCGCGCCGCGACGCTCGCGGCGGCGGAAGGCGCCGTCGAACTTGCCAATGTCATTTCGGCTGCTTTTTCGGATGCCGAAGTACCCCGCAACCGCATTCGCGCAATTCGCGCGCAATTGGAGACGCTGGAAACCGACGCGCGACGCCTGGCCCAGACGCTCGCGCCCGAAGGGCCTGCGTCGAGCGATGGCATCGACGTGGCGCGCCAACTCGCGGCGCGACTCGCAACCGCGCGCGAAATGGCGAAATCGCTCGCCCAGGCCGAAGCCGAGGTGCAGGGCGCCCGCACGCGCGTTGCCGATGCCGCCGCGGCGGTGGCGGGCGCACAGGCGCGCATCGAGCCCATCCTGAAGCTCGCGGGCGTGAATGAAATCGACATGGCATTGCCGCTCGCCGAGCGCTCCGATGCTCGCCGCGCGTTGTCGAATGCGATTGCGGCAGCGCGGGACAGGCTCGTGCGCGAAGGCGACGGGCTAGCGCAGGAAACCATCGCCGCGGAAATTGCGGAGCAACCCATCATCGAGGTGCCCGCACTGCTCGCAACCGTGAACCAGCAACGCGAAGCAGGCAGCCGCGCGTTGAGCGAATGCCTGCAGCAACAGGTGAGCGCGAGGCAGGCATTCGACGCGATCAACGGCCAGGCCAATGCCGCGCTTGCGGAGGCAAAGCGCCAGGAAGCCTTGAGCGCCATGGGGGAAGCCGCGGAACAGTACCTCGAAGCCGCGACCGCGAGCCGCCTGCTCAAATGGGCAACCGACCGTTATCGCGACCAGAAGCAAGGGCCGATGCTGCGTCGCGCGGGGGAAATATTCAATGGACTCACGCTCGGTGAATTCGCGCGGCTAGTTGTCGATAACGAACGCAATCCGCCCGCGTTGCATGCGCGGCGCAGCAACGGCAAAACCGTGGAAGTGAGCGGAATGAGCGAAGGTACGCGCGACCAGCTTTTTCTCGCGCTGCGTATCGCAGCGCTCGAATTGCAACTGGCGAGCAAGGCGGCGTTGCCCTTTGTTGCCGACGACCTGTTCATCAATTTCGACGACGAACGCGCAAAGGCCGGGTTCGCGGCGTTACGGAATCTATCGGCGAAAACGCAGGTGCTGTTTCTCACGCACCACGATCACCTTTTGCCGTTGATTCGCGAGCTATTTGGCGATCAGGTCAATGTGGTCGAATTGCAGCGCGCACCCGCCGTCGCGTAGCGGCGCGAATGTTGCGTAATGAGAATTCATGGGGACCTGGTTTGCGAAACAATCAATAGTCTGATCAGGAAACATGTTTTTCACTACAAAATATTCGTCTAAAATTGCCAGCATGCGTGATTTGACTTCATAATCACGCTGTCTTTCGCGACGCCCCGGCCGACAAGATCGCAATTCGATCGGCCAGTGATGGTTGAAGGGTGTCCGTAAAAACCGTGAATAAGGAGGCGTGAATGGTCACCCTGGATGCAATTCAATCGAAGATCGCAAAGCTGCAAAAGCAGGCCGAATCGATCGTGGAAAAGCAAACGTCGCTCGGTCTCACGAAAATTCGCGATCTGATGGCCAGGCACGGTCTGAGCGTGGCCGACATCGAACAATTCATCGGCAAGAGGCGTGGCCGCAAACCCGGCAAAGGCGCCAAAGCCGTTAAAGCCGCTGGACCGAAGCGCACCGTTGCGGCCAAATATGCCGATCCGAAAACCGGCGCAACATGGACCGGCCGCGGCCGTGCACCGGTATGGATTCGCGACGTGAAAGACCGTTCGAAATTCCTGATCAATGGCAGCGCAGCAAAACCGGCTGCCAAAGTCGCACGGAAACCGCGTGCCAATGCGGCAGCGGTGAAAAAGACCGTTGCGAAGCGCGCCAAGGCAGCAACCGCGAAAAAAGCTGCACAGAAGACCGCATAAGCGACAATCGCTTTGTGCACCCGGTGGCCGCTCCGGCGTTTCGACGCCCGCGGCCATTTTCACATGAGTAGCGCGAAACGACGCGCGCCCCTTGCCATCTTTGTCACCGATGTCCGGCCTATCTTTTTCCTCGGGCCTTCTCGCGCCCCATCTGCAGTCGCTCGACGTGCTTCAATTGCTCGGCATTGTGATTGCGCTCGTGCTGGGCGGCATGGTGAAGGGCGTGACGGGCATTGGCGTGCCGCTCGTGGCCATGCCCATCGTCACGCATTTCTTGCCGGTCAAGGAAGCGGTGCTGCTACTGTCCATGCCGATCATTCTCGGCAATATTCCGCAGGCGCTGGAGGGGGGCGAAATGCTGCCTACCTTGCGCAATATCGCGGCGCCATTAATTGGCACCGTGATCGGCAATGTGATCGGAGTGTCGGTGCTGATCGCGCTCGAGCCGCATCACGCGCAGGCGGCTTCGGGCGTGGCGTTGATCGTGGCGGCTGTGCTTCTGCTTGTCTCGCCGCGCTTCAAACTCGCGCCTGCGCTCGCGAGGCCAGTGGGCTTCGCGCTCGGCTTCGGAGCGGCGCTCATGGAGAGCATTGCCGCCGTGCCGGGGCCCTTGCTCGCCATGTATCTGATCGCGTCGGGCGCCACGGGCCGTGCCTTCACGAAGCAGATCGCGATTATTCTCGTGGTTTCGGTCATCACGCTCATCACGACGTTCAGCCATGGCGGGCACGCCAATCTCGTCGATCTCGCGATTTCGGCGGCGGCCAGCGTCCCCGCCATCGCGGGCATGCTGCTGATTCGACCGTTGCGCGACAACCTGCATCCGCTCGCGTTTCGGGTTGTCGTGCTCGTGTGCGTGCTGGCCGCGGCCGCGCAAATGATCGTCAAATCACACGTGCTGTTTTGACGATCGCACTCGTTAATGGCTGATCGCTTCGAGTGAGAGCCCGCGCGTCACCGGCCCAAGCAAAATCATCACGATACCCACAAGCATCGAAGCGCCGATGAACACCGCCACGCCTGGCACACCGTAATGATGGAGCAGGATACCGATGGCGAGGCCCGCGAACGCGGCGGCAATGCGGCTCCACGAATACACGAAGCCGACGGCGCGCGCACGGATACGCGTAGGGTAAAGCTCGGCCTGATAGCCGTGATAGGCGTAGGACATCACGTTCGAAGCGAGCGTGAAGAGCACGCCCAGCACGATCAAGACCGCCGGTTGCGTGGCTTGCGCGAATAACGTAATCACAACCGCCATAATCAGCAGGCCGCCGACGATTTGCGTCTTGCGCTCGAGTTTGTCCGCGAACCACACGCCGATCAGCGGTCCGAACGGATTGGCGATGGCAATCACAAAGGCGTACGCGAGACTCTGCGTGATGTGAACGCCACGGGCGATCAGCAGCGTGGGCACCCAGGCGGCAAAGCCGTAAAAGCCGATTACCTGCGCCATGTTGAAAATCGACAAAATGACCGTGCGCCGCAAATACGGCGCACGCAGCACTTCGCCAAGCGAGCCGCGCCCGGCCTTTTCCAGTGAGATCGGCCCGAGCGGCGGCAAAGCTGTGCCCGTTTCGGCGCTTACGCGGCGCTCGATGTCGGCCACGATCCGTTCGGCTTCGTCCTCGCGGCCATTGCGCGCGAGCCAGCGCGGGCTTTCGGGAATGTGACGGCGCAGAAACCACACCACCACGGCGCCGACCGAGCCGATCAGGATCACCACGCGCCAGTAGTCGAGACCAATCGGATGGGAGTCCTTGAGGATGTAGGCGAGAAACGCGACCACGGGCACTACGCTGAACGTGATGAACTGGTTGACCGCATAGGCGCGGCCGCGCTCGCCGCTCGGGATCAGCTCGGAAATGTACGTGTCGATGGTCACCAGTTCGATGCCGATGCCGATGCCGGCAATGAAGCGCCAGATATTGAGCGCCTGACCGCTCGTCTGGAACGCCATGATGGCCGTACAGACGATGTACCAGATCAGCGACCATGTGAAGATGATGCGCCGCCCGAAGCGGTCGGCCACCTGACCGAACGCGAGCGCACCGACCCACAGCCCCGCGAAAGTCGAGAACACAAAGGTGCCGAAGCCTGCCACCTTGAGCGGTCCGAGTGCGGAAAAGAAGCCGAGCGACTCCGGCGTGAAAAGACCCGAATGCACCATGCCGGGCGCGACATAGCCGGTGAAGAAGAGGTCGTAAAACTCGAATACACCGCCAAGCGACAGCAGAATCACCATCGTCCAGACTGTGCGCGATGGCGGCAGCCGGTCGAAGCGGGCGGCAATTTCCGCCGATTTTTCAATGGACATCCCGATTCCTCATTACATTTTGAAAGCGTGTAGGGAGCAAAATGGGCATGCATCGAGGGATTTGCATGGGTTGCGCGCAAAGTATGCAAATGCCGAAACAGGCCATAGCACGCACTTTATTGATGCCGCGACGTGGAAGCACCTGGTTGAAACCCAAATGCGTTGTGCTTATCGCAACGGTGTTTCAGGCAATGGCACTAACGCCAACGCAGCAGGCAATGTTTCAGGCGACGCTCGCGCCTGCGTGGCTCACGCGGTTGCGGCCGGCGTGTTTGGCGGCATATAGCGCGGCATCGGCGGCTTCGATGAGCGCATTGGGGGACGACGCAACGATCGCGTCGCGGGTGGCGCAGCCCGCGCTCACCGTGACGAGGCCGCCTGCGGCGGGAGAGGGGATGCCGAGCTGCTCGACGGCGGCGCGCGCGCGTTCGGCAAGCGCCGCGGCTGCATCTGCGCCGGTATCGAGCAGCACCAGCGCGAATTCTTCGCCGCCATAGCGCGCGACGAAGCCGCCCGGCTCGCGCAGTGTGCTGGCAAGCGTGCTTGCGAGCGCGCCCGCTACGGCGCCGAGGCAGGCGTCGCCGTGCAGATGGCCGAAAGCGTCGTTGTAGTGCTTGAAGTGATCGACGTCGAGCATCACGAGCGAGAGCGGCCGGCCGCTGCGCGCGGCGCGCTCGAACGCTTCGCGGAACTGCTCGTCGAAATAGCTGCGGTTGTAGACACGCGTGAGCGCATCGCGCGCGGAAGCGCGGATCAGCGTGGCGTGTTCTTCGGAGAGCTGGCGATAGAGCGCCGTCACTTCCCATACCAGCACGCACACGAGCACGCCAGGCGCGAACATGCTGAACACGCGCGCGACATACCAGCCCACCGTGAAGCGCTCGATGCTGAGCGTATTGAGCGCGGCGTCGACGAGTGAGGCGAGCAACGCCACCACGATCCACAAATCGAGTACGAGGCGCAGCCGGCCTTTGAGCAACACGATCGCAATGGCGGCCAGGTTGAGCGCGCAGATCGCGAGGCCCGCGAGATTGTTCGCGATGGCCGATGCCGGCGCGGCGCTCGCATCGTCGTAAAACGGCGATGCGAGATCGACGTGCGTGACGAGCACGCCCAGCAGGGCGGCGACCGCTGCGGGCGCGGCGATCAGCAGCCAGCCGCGGGCATCGAGACGTTCGCGGGCGAACGGCGGGGCGGGCAGGCGCTTGCGCACGAGTTCGGCCACGATGACGAGCGCGGGAAAGCCGGCGTGCCAGAACACCCACATCCATGCGGCGCTATACGGCAGCGCGCCGAGCAGGCCCGTGCGTGCGAACACGCCAGGAAACATCAGCAACTGCAGTGCGACGGTAATGGCCGTGAACGCATAAGCGCCGCCCAGCGCGGCGAGCATGGCCACGCGCGTAGCCGCGAAACGGGCGCCCAGCAGGAAAGCCGCGATGCTCGACGTGGTGAACACCGTGAGCGCGCACATCGGCATGAACGGGGCGATGCCGGGCAAGGCTTCGCGCGCACGCGGCGCCGCGAGCGCGAGCGTGAGGAGAATCGCCAATGCGCATACGCTGGCGAAGAGCGCCTGCCTGCGTGTTGCCGGTCCGATCAGCAAGCCGTCCATGTGATGACTTTCGGGTTGATGCGCCGCTCGAGCATGGTGATCGTCGCGTGACAGCGTTTGGGGCCGGGTGTGGGGCCGGTCGCGTTCCGGAAAGCAGACAAATTCGACTGAAGCTATTGTGCGCCGATTCGGCTAAACAGTGCGGCACGCATGCGCGAGCCCAGTGATATCGGATTCTGGCTTTGGGCGTATCGTGCCGGTATATTTCGTGTAATTTTTATGTAAGGATTGCTGATGATGCATTGCGTGTCGCGCGATCACCGCGCAGCGGCAATCCCGTTTGAGGACACCGATCAGACTCAGTGCGACGCAACGTAAGTCGCGTCGGCGGACGGCGCCGGAATGGCAAAGCTTGCGCGCATGCGCTTTGCTTCGGCTGCCGGCGTCAAACCAAAAAGCCGCTTGAACTCCCTGCTGAACTGCGACGGGCTCGTGTAGCCCACGGCGTGGCCCGCTGCCTCCGCGCTCAGGTCCTGGCGGACCATCAACAGGCGAGCCTGATGCAGCCGCGTGGATTTCACGTACTGCATGGGCGAGACCTGGGTGATCGTCTTGAAGTGGCTGTGAAAACTCGGCACGCTCATCCCCGCTTCCTCGGCCAGTTGCGTGACGTCCAATGGCCGCGCGTAGCCGGCATGAATGAGGCGCAACGACTTCCCTATTCGGCCGAACTGACCTTTCATCGCCAAAGCCTCACGCAGGGAGCTTCCCTGCGCGCCCGTGAGCACGCGGAAATACAGTTCGCGCAGCAAGCCCTGGCCCAGCACAGCGGCTTCGAGAGGCCGATGCATCGCCTCGAGCAGGCGCAGCACGGACATCTGCATCGTGTCATCCATCGGCGTCGACATCATGCTTTGCGGCGCTTGCACGGGTTCCTTGATGCCTTCGCGATCGATCTGCGCCGCCAGTTCGGCGGCGAGGGCGAAATCGAGGTGGAGGTACAGCGCGAGCAGCGGGTGTTCCTCAGTTGCTTCGGTCTCCATACTGAATGGAACGGGCACGGATACAGCGAGGTAATGATGCTCGTCGTAAAGATAGAGCTGGTCGCCGAAATAGCCTCGCTTGCGCCCCTGACACACGATCACGACGCCGGGGTCGTAGAGCACCGGCGTGCGTGAGAGCGGCCGGTTCGAGCGCAGAATGCGCACGCTCGGCAGCGCCGTGAGGTTGTAGCCCTCGTCGGGCGCCAGCGCGTGAAGCAACGCGATCATGCGCTTCTGGCTTCGTGACGAGCGCCCGGAATGGTCGGATGAGTCCCGCTTCGTGTTCATAGTTTTAGGCAAGAAAATTACCGAAATCGGGCTGATTATGCCTCCTGGTTCAGACTAGTATGAACTTTTCAGACACCGTTCGGGAGCACCTTCAATGGCATCCACCAAAATTCTGCTGATTACGGGCGTGAGCAGCGGCTTTGGCCGCGCGCTGGCGCAAGAAGCACTGGCGGCCGGTCACACTGTTGTGGGTACGGTGAGGAGCGAGCAGGCGAAGCGCGATGTCGAATCGCTTTCGGCGTCTCGCGTCTTCGCGCGCGTGCTCGACGTGACCGGGTTCGATGCCATCGACGGCGTCGTGGCGGAAATCGAGGAGAGCGTGGGCCCCGTGGACGTTCTGGTCAACAACGCCGGATACGGTCACGAAGGCGTCATGGAGGAGTCGCCGTTATCGGAAATGCGCAGGCAGTTCGACGTGAATGTGTTCGGCGCGGTGGCCATGATGAAGGCGGTCCTGCCTTTCATGCGCGAGCGCGGGCGCGGCCACATTCTGAATATCACGTCGATGGGCGGCTATATCACCATGCCCGGCATTAGTTACTACTGCGGCAGCAAATTCGCGCTAGAGGGCATTTCGGAAGCGCTCGGCAAAGAGGTCGAGCCATTCGGCATTGCGGTGACGGCCGTTGCGCCTGGCTCGTTTCGCACCGACTGGGCCGGGCGCTCGATGAGGCGAACGCCGCGTTCGATCGCGGCTTACGACGCGATTTTCGACCCGGTCCGCCAGGCGCGCGAGGAAAAGAGCGGCAAGCAGCTCGGGGACCCGCAGAAAGCGGCGCGCGCGATGCTCGCCGCCATCGAAGCGGACCACCCTCCCAGACATCTGCTGCTCGGCAGCGATGCACTGGGGCTTGTCAGGTCCAAATTGGCGGCGCTGGAAGACGAAATCCGCACCTGGGAGAGTGTGACGGTTTCGACCGACGGTTGAAGCTTGATGGTTGAAGGGCGGGCCCGCCCGGAAGCGGCGGACCCGCGTGGGCGATCAGAGGCCGCTGACCGTCTTGACCGTCACCCACTGGCCGTTCTTCACCTGATACACGGTAGACGAACCGTTCTTGAGCGAGCCATTCGGGTTGAACTCGATATGGCCGGTAATGCCGTCGAAGCTGATGCTTTGCAGCTTCGGGCGATAGTCGTCCGGCTTCGTCGAATTCGCCGCCTGCATCGCCTTGATGGCGGCCCAGGCCGCGTCGTAGCCGAACGGCGCGTACGAGAGCACGTCCACGCCATACTTCTGCTTGAAGCGGTCGGCGAACTTCGCGCCGACCGGCGTGCTGTCGAGCGGACGGCCATATTCCCACGCCATGGCGCCTTCCGACACGTCGCCCGCGAGCTTCACGAAGTCCACATCCTTCACGCCGCCGCCGCCCACGTACTGCGCCTTGATGCCGAGCTGGGCCATCTGCTTCATGATGCCGGCCGCCTGCGGATTGAGGGCGCCGACGAAAATCAGATCGGGGTTTTTGCTCTTGATGTTCGTGAGTTGCGTCTTGAAGTCCGTCGCCTGGTTCGTCGTGTACTCGCGGTCGACGATGTCGCCGCCGTGCGCTTTCACGGCCTTCACGAATTCGTCCGCTTCGCCCTGGCCGAAGGCCGTGCGGTCGTCGATCACGGCGATGCGCTTGGCCTTGGTCGTCGTGACCGCATAGGCGCCCGCCGTGCCCGCGTTTTGCGCGTCGCTCGAAATCACCATGAAGATGTTCTTGAAGCCGCGGCCGCTGATGACCGGGTTCGTGGCGGCCGGATCGATGTCGGGCAGGCCCGCCTTTTCGTACAGCTCGGAAGCGGGAATGGTCGTGCCCGAGTTGAAGTGGCCGACAACGACCGAAACGCCTTCATCCACGAGCTTTTGCGCGACTTGCACGCCCACACGCGGGTCGGCCTGATCGTCTTCGGCGACAAGCTCGAACGAGACGGGCTGGCCGTTGATTTTGACGCCTTGTGCCTTGGCGTCGTCGAGGGCCATTTTCACGCCGTTTTCCAGGTCTTTGCCGTAACTGGCGTTCGGCCCGGTGAGCGGCGCGGCAAAGCCGATTTTGACAACGGTATCCGCGCGCGAGGCGAGCGGTGCAACAGCGAGAAGTGCTCCAACGGCAACTGCGATAGGGGTAAGAGTCTTCGCAAAACGCATGTTATTTCCTTTGTCGGCAAGCATGGGTTCACTGCTGTGGCGTGCATACCGGCCGGGCTCCCCCGCTTTTCGCGCCTTGCGCGGTCGGGGCGGCGGCCGGTTCACGACTCTCTTGTTCGCGTCGACTACGGGTTGGGCTCCTCCAGAAAGGCGTGGTATCGATCGAACCGCCCCGCACGACGAGCGCCGGGGCGAAACGCTGAAAGCGACTATAGGAAGCCAATATCGCTTCGTCTTGACCTTTCGCGACGGTTTCCATGCGCATTTCTGCACAGCCGGTTAAATTGGGGCAATCAGGACAAATACGCCTGCCGGCGCGAAATAAGGCGTAATAGAAATGTAATCGTCATGCGCGCCGGGTCGGGTAGAGTCCCGCCATCACGCGCAATGCAGCACATCAATGACATCACGCCTGTCACGCCGGGAATTCATCAAACTGACGATCGCGCTCGGCACGAGCGCCGCGACGCTCGAAGCGAGCCCCGCCGCTTTGGCGAGCGCCCCGCCTTGCCGGCTCACGCCGGAGCAGGAAGTCGGCCCCTATTGGATCGACGGAGATCTTGTGCGCACGGACGTCCGGGAGGGCAAGCCGGGTGTGCCGTTGACGCTCGACATCGTGCTCACCGACGCAAGAACGTGCGCGCCGCTCGTGGGCGCCGCGGTCGACATATGGCAATGCGACGCAATGGGCGCTTACTCGGGCTACACGAAAATGGCGCTCTCGCCGCCGCCCGATTTCGATCCGAAGGCACCCGGCCGCCCACCCGCGGACTGGCGCGCCGGTCCGCCACCCGCGCCGCGGCCCACTGACCGCGAGACCTTTCTGCGCGGCATTCAGCATACCGATCGCGCGGGCGTTGTCACGTTCCAGACTATCGTGCCGGGCAACTATCCTGGGCGCACCAATCACGTTCATTTCAAGGTCCGCACGGCAAGCGCGTCGCATGTTTCGCATGTCGGCCAGGTGTTCTTTCCCGAGCTGCTGATGGTGTCGTTGATGCAACTCGATCCGTATCGCGAGCACGCGATCCAGCGCACCACGCAGGGTGAAGACGCGGTTTTCGTCAACCAGTCCGGCGCAGCGATGATCGCTAGTGCGAGCCCATTTGCCTTTGAGAGTCGCGTCAATGGTTTTCGCGCACGCGTGAATGCCGTGGTCGATCCCGATGCGCAACCGCAGGCGGTCGAACCGTTTCCGGGGCCGCCGCCGGGCTGAGTGCCCGGGCGCGCTCAGCCCGCAACGACGGCTTCGAACTCCTTCCGATACCGCCGCACGAGCGCCGATGCGGTTTCGCGCAATGCGTCGCAATCGCTCGCCAGCGCATGGGCAACCGCATCGGCCAGGTTCCCCGGGGGTACAACGCCGGGGATGCCCGCTGCTTCCCATGTCTGCACGTAAGCCACATGTTTGCTTCGGCCAAAAGAATAATCAGGATGACTGATGTTGACGCGTGGAAGCGCATAGGCCATCGCAACGATACGACCGTGCAGGCTGCTGCCGCAATAAATCCGGCTGCCAGCGATCAACGCGCAAATGTCCCAGACGTTCAGCGAAGCGAACACGCGAACGTGAGCGGCGCGCAGTCGAGCCGCAAGCCGCTCATACACTTCGAGCTCATCGTGCCAGGGAGCGGCGCCTGCGCGAAATAGCACAACACCCAGGTCGTGCGCCTGCGCCACGCGTTCGAGCTGGGCGGCTAGCGTATCGAGCGTTGCATCATCGCCGAAGTCGGCGCTGAATTGCACGGCGGCATAGTCGCGCGGGAACGCTTCGCGTAGCGCGAGGTTTGCGGCGTGCCGGCGTATCGTCGCGCCGAACAAAACAGCCGTCATCGTGGCGGGGTCAGGTATCAGGCGGGCACCTTCGATGCCCCGTTGCGCGAGCAACGCCTGAGTTCGAGAGTCGCGCACGCTCACCGTGTCAGCGGATTGCAGCGCGGCGAGCACGTCGGCGCCCAACTGCGCGTAGCGTGCGTCGAGATCGACACCGCCTACTGCGTTGAACGAGAGATGATCCACGCGCACGCCGGGCAACGCCAACTTTGAAAGTGCGTACGGCGCGAGTGACGCCACGCCAACATGCCTTTGCGTCCACGCGCGAGCGTCGCGCAGCCATTCGCCTTCAGCGGCAATGAGCGCTGGCACGCGTTGCGGCGGCGCGAGCATCACAGCGGCTTCCCACGCATTGCAGGTCAGCAGCTCGCCGCCCGCGTGAATCACGTTCACGGCGCGGCCGCGCGCAAATGCGGCGACACGCGAGAGCGCGACGGTGCGCGGGCCGCCATCTCCATGCGGGTCTCGCGCGGCGAGCCCGGCGAACAGCCGTTCGCGCCGAGGCAGCATGCGCGCCACCACCTGCGCGATCAGCAGATCGCCGAAGTTGTGCCGGTCGAACGCGCCGAAGATCACCGTGGGTGTGGCAGCCATGAGGGCCTCGTACGTGCGTCTGTCCAATGATCGCCAAGAGCATGCTTTTCCATCTATACGGTGCCATAGCATAAAGCGGCGTGAAAGGAAGTCGCGGCGTGCCGCCCACGCCACCGACATAAGGAAGCCTTAAGCATTCCCGGGGGACACTGTCGGCCTTGCCGACGTGGTTTCCATCGTATGAGAACGGTCTACTCCGAACTGAAGAGCGCGCGCCTGCGCCCTACGTCCAGCCGCGTGGCCGTGCTGAAGGTGTTTCATGATGCGCCGCACGAGCATCTGACCGCCGACCAGGTCTTTCGCCGCATTGCAAAAGACGTGGAGCAGTGCAGTCTCGCGAGCGTGTATCGCGCGCTTGCCCAGCTGATGGAATCGTCCCTGCTCCACAGCACGTGGGTTGGCGAAACGCGCGTGGTGTACGAGCTTGGGCGTGGTGCGCCGCACGCGCACCTCGTGTGCGAGAGCTGCAAGACCGTGGTCGACATCGACGAGCCCACGCTGCAGGAGCAGCACGCCGCCATTGCCGCGGCGCAGCGCTTTCGCTATACACATTCGAGCCTCGTCGTTTTCGGGCTCTGCGCCCAGTGTGCCGCGACTACATCGTGAACTGGCGCGTTACCGGCGCCAGGCTCAGAGCGTAACGACGATCTTTCCGAACGGCTCGTTCGATTGCAGATAGCAGTGCGCCAGGGCGATTGACTCGAAGGAAAACGTCGTGGCAATCACGGGCGTCAGTGCGCCCGCTTCCACGCCGTCCAGAATAAACGCTTTGGTGCGATTCAACCAATCAGGATTGCCAATTACCTCGTGTACGAGGTAGCCGCATATCCGCCGCTTGCGCGCAACGAACTTGTCCAGCGCGTGAAGGCCGCGGTGCGCGGTCGCCCCGTGACGGTCGAAGCGATGACCGAGGCCATTGCGGCGGCCGCCGTTGCGGGAGAGTGCCCCCCACACCTGAAGCTCGACAAGCATCGGCGCAGCCTCGCGCTGCACGGGCTCGTCGCGCAGCGGTTGCGGGGTAATCCGGAGCTAGCTGGGGCTCGATGAAAAACACTGGGTGAGTACCTATGTGCGGTCGCGCACATACGCAAGCGGACGCCGTTTGAGTTTCGTGCCGCCCGTGCTTTAAATGATCTGACGAGACGAGCGTCGATGCCGTGTGGCAAGGCAACAAGATTGCAAAGGGAGTCACAGCACCATTCGTTCCAGGAATGTGCACGCTCATTCGCCGCCGCTCTGATAAAGAAGGTGAGGCTAGTGCGCGAGGTGATACCTGCGCGACAGCTAACCGCCTGCTTGAAGAAGGTTCATTTCACATTCGAGGCGGATATGGCTAATCAAAATTCTCCGTTCCATCCCATCATCTACGTCAGAGGCTACGCCATGACGCAGGGGGACATCGACCAAACCGCGGCCGACCCGTTTTGCGGTTACAACGTCGGCTCCACGATATATCGTGCGGTGTCGGATTCAAACAGTGCGCCACGACGGTTCGTATTCGAATCGCCGGTAGTGCGGTTGACAGCGGATTTTCAGTACGGCACCGTCTACTCAGATGGCTACGATATTGTGGACCCCGACTGGATGCCAAACCGCGTTCGAGGTCTACCGCCACGATGCATAGTGATATTTCGCTACTACGATGACGCGTCCCAACTGCTGGGAACAGGCGTAGTACCCAGCATAGAAACATCGGCGAAACAGCTCGCGGAGCTTATTCGGAAGGTTAGGGAGAAGCTACTGGAGTCCGGCGGGGTGGCCAATATCAATGACTTCAGATGCTACCTTGTCGCTCACTCGATGGGTGGACTCGTTTGCCGCGCATTTTTGCAAAACGATCCAGATGACATAAACGACGATCCGCGGCGCCATGTCGCCAAGTTCTTCACCTATGCGACACCACACAACGGCATCGACCTACTCGGATTAAACGTTCCACGGTGGCTTTCGAAGGACGACATAAACAATTTCAACCGCGAGAGAATGGCGGAATACCTCAATGTGAAAAGTGCTTACGCAGCGACAGGACGCGTCGACTGGCTCCCTTCCGGAAGTATCAACCCCGACAACGTGTTTTGTATGGTCGGCACCAATCGTACGGACTATGAGGTCGCGATGGGGGCTTCGCGGACTTTCGCTGGCCATGGAAGCGACGGTCTTGTGCGTATCGAGAACGCTACCCTGCGCAGCTTGAATGCCAAAGGCGAGCCAGGCAGGCCCTGCGCCAAAGCCTTCACTTACCGGTCACATTCAGGAAATTTCGGAATTGTGAATGGGGAGGAATCCTATCAAAATCTGACAAGATTTCTTTTCGGTGATTTTCGTGTTGATATCTGGGCGGATATAACAAATCTTCAATTGCCGTCTGACGTTGTCGCAACGAACAAGCCGGTCAAGGCGCTTTATCAGTTTGAACTGCTTGCGTCGCCTCGCGGGAAACCGTGGTATCTCACGAGGCGAGTGGCCGAGGAGGATTCGGTTGCCTGCCTGACGCACGAAGAATGGCTGAACTCGGGCGGGAATACCTCTGTTTACCTGTCTACAGTATTCCTTGCAAATCTCGCCAAACTGAACCCGAACGACCCGACGTTAGCCTATTCTGTGACCGTCGGCATCAAGGTCCCTGACTACGAAGTCGATGGCCGCATGTGGCTGGCTCAACATTTCGAGGGCGGATATCTATTCCGCAAGACACTGATCCTCCACATAGTGCCGCCAACGGCAGTCACTTCGGGTTGGACAGTTCAATACGAGTGGGCAGCAGAACCGACGATGTCCGGCGGTACCGTTCCAATACCGCCGCTCGTGCCGAATTCGACGAGCCAAGTGACGATCCCGTTTTCAAATCCGGCCAAACCTGGTGTCTCCGGTAATATCCGTTTCGTCCTGAGTCTATGGAACATCGACAGGCAGCAAGAGAAGTAGGTGTTGCAATGGCCGATTCTGTGCGTAGTTCCTTCGCAGTCCTGCTAAAGCTTGGCGAGGATTGTCGCGTCAACGAGCGAAAGCAGCCATCCGGCCGCGGTCAAATCGGTGCTTTTGATTGTCAGGGCTCTTTGCTTTCTTTGCCTGGCAAGTCGTATGTTCTGGCTATCGAAGTCTTATTCTCGGGCTTCCGGCCTGACGAATCCCTGTGTACGGATTCAGGACCGTAGCGCCCCAATCGGCAGCCGATTCTGGCCGACTAATGCGCGACACGGTGCGCACGGCGACACGAACTGGCCACGTAGTTTTGCGCCAGGGCACGCCGCGCTCAGAGGAAGTTCCTGATCAGCATCGTCACCCACCGCCAGGCACCGCCGCAGCCGGCGGCCCGGCAGCGCGCATCGGGATCCGCCAGAAGGCGGCTATTGGCGTCGCTCACCGAACCTGAGTTGCGCAGGTAGTACGCCACGCTGTCCTGCAAGGGATCGAGCCCGTCCTCAGGGATATCGATCCACAGGCCGTTTTCGGTATTCAAGCGGGCCGACAGCGAATCGAAATTAAAGCTGCCGAGGTAGTAGCGATGGCTGTCGATGAGGACCAGCTTGGCGTGCATCATGCGGCTGTCATGGTCGGAATACTCGCGCACCTCGATCCCGGCATTCACCAAGCCGGGCAGATCCTCGGCATAGGCGCGACCGACTGCGGGGAATTCCTGCGTGATGCTCGCCAGCGAAGCGCTCACCAGGATCACGTGGACACCTTCGCGCTGCTTGCGCTCAAGCGCCTCGCGCAGTTCCGGCACCAGGATCAGGTAGGGGTTGATGATCAGAATCTCGCGCTGCGCCATATCGAACGCTTGCAGCATGTCCTGCAGCGTGCCTGGCGAGCGCTTGTCGGGCCAGTCGTGGACATAGCGCAGGCGCTCGCAGGCGATCGGCATCCAGGCAGGATCAAAATCCGCCCCGGAAGCGGGCGCGGCGGCGGGATCATCGGGCGTATCGGAAGCCGTTGGTGTATCGGTAGCGGCCAGGTCCGTCGCCTGGGCTGCACCGTCGAGCGGTGCCAGCAGCCATTCGCGCCAATAGTGGATGCGCGCCGGGTCCAGCGTCGTGTAACCCTGCGAGGTGCGATAAGGACTGGCGATTTCGAGGAATTTTTCCGGCTCGGGGCGAACCGCTTCCGGGCTATCCCAGAACAAGGCGAAATGCTGATACATGGCGTGCAGGGACGAAGTGTCCTGGCCGGCATTGCCCGACACGATCAGATCGCGCTCGCTGAGCCAGTTGCGGAAGCTCGCATCCCAGATCGAGGTACTGCCGATCACTGCCGTGTCGCCAACCAGGAACAGCTTGTCGTGCATGCGATGCGAAATCTCGATGAGATCTGATCGTGGATGGAAGATGCGCAGTTCGATGCCGGGAGCCACCTCGTGCAGGGCGACGATGAGCTCGTTCTCGAACGCGAAGTGCGGCTCGGGGCCGATGCCGTCGATCAGCAGCTTGACCGACACGCCGCGGCGCGCGGCCTCGACCAGATGACGCAACAGCAGGCCACCGGTCTGATCGATTTCGAAGATGTAGGCGAGAACGCGGATCGGCTCGGTCGGCGTGGCACGGTCGACCAGCGCGATTCGCGACTGCATCAACTGACCGTCGTCAAGACTGGCGACCAGGTCGACACATTGCGCGTGGCCGTGCAGAGAAGTGGCAAGCACGCATGCCGGAATGAGCGCCAGGCTTCTTCTTGCGGTCATGATGTGGCGAACTGGTTCGATGTGTCTCGCGAATCTGGCTGCACTTGAAGCACTCAGTGGACAGGACGTCAACGCAGTTGAAAAATGGCTTTCCAGAAGGTCCGATTGTCGCCGATCTGTGAGAACTGTTCCAACGACCGCACATGGCCGGTTTCGCCCGCTGAGCTATGGCGCCGCAAATATGCCGTTGATTGACTGCGGTCTGGAACGGTCCGCCCGGAGGGGGGCGGGCAACGCACTTCGTGATTGGTCGCTCATCAATGAAGGCAGACAAACAGCTGCGACTTCAGGTAAATGCCGGCTGACTTTTGACGCTCGGGCGTTCGCGCATTCTCGCGTACCAGGCGAGAAGGGATTCGCACTCTGCGGGCACCGGCAGCTTCACGATCGACGCAAAGACCAGGCCGCCGATGACGGTGATGTCGGCCATCGAGAACGCATCCCCAGCAACAAACGGCTGCTTTCTCAGGACGTCATTGAAGTACCGCATGCCCCTCAGGGCTTTGTCGCGCTGACGAAACCCCCATTCGGCGTTTTGATAGCGCTCGACTTCGGGCCCAAGTCCAGGCGTGGCGTGGTGGAAATAGACACTGATGGCGTCGAGTAACTCCAGTTCGGCGCGCTTGCTCATCATGTGGATCACGCCCTTCTCGAGCGGTGTTTTGCCGGTCAGCGTGGGTGCACCATCGAGCGTATCGAGGTATTCGGTAATCGCGGTGCATTCGGCGATGCAGGTTCCGTCATTGAGTTCGAGGACCGGCAGCGTGCCTGAGTAGTTCTTCCCTGAGATGAATTCGGGCCGTTTGTGCTCCCCTCTGTAGAGATCGACCATGACGAACTCGACACACGATTGCAGATTCTTTTCGGCCAAAGCGATACGCACGCGTGTTGGGTAGGGTCCGGTGGGGAAATCGTAAATCGTCATGATCGGGAGTTTGGTTGAATCGGAATTAACGATGCCTGATGTCATGCTTACCTCTGCGGGTGGCGGTACTCAAGATCGAAGGAAATGGGGGAGCATGCCCAGTTCCTCTACCTAACGTTCGTTAGGTTTAACATAAGGGGTATAATTCGCGATGTCAACAGTCATCCCAGTTTGCGGAGGCGGTCGTAGTGAAGAACGATTCAGGTTTGAGCTCGAGGGAACGAATCCTGGTGGCCGCCACAAAGATTGCGCAAGCGCACGGCTACAACGGCCTGAATTTTCGTGATCTTGCTGAAGCTGTCGGTATCAAGGCTGCGAGCATCTACCATCACTTCGCAAGCAAGTCCGATCTCGGAGCAGCGGTGGCGAGGCGCTATTGGGAGGACTCGCAAGCCACGCTGAATGCACTTTTGGCCGAATCCGCAGACCCGGTCGACTGTCTGCGCCGCTACCCAGAAACGTTTCGCAAGGCGCTGAAGAGCGGCAATCGCATCTGCCTCTGCAGTTTCATGGCTGCCGAATCTGATGACTTGCCGGAAGCGGTGACGAAAGAGGTCCGAGCCTTTGCAGATGTGAATGTTGCGTGGTTGAGCAAGGTGTTATCCGCCACGGCCATTGCCAGCGCCGAGGAGCGCGAGGGACGCGCGCGAGCGATCTTCGCAGCCGTCGCCGGCGCTCAACTCATCGCCAGAAGTCGCGGGGATATCGCCGTCTATGACGGGTTAATTGAAAGCTACCGTATTGCTGGTCTTTTGCCGGCATAGCAGTAGAAAAAAGTCGATATGGCGCCTGGTGGCCTCCAAGGCGCAGGGGCCGGATGGGCGAAGCGGGCGATATCGTCGCAGCGGTGCTATTTCCGCCGACTGACGATTCGCGATATATGTTGGGCGCGGCGCAGGTGGCCGACGGCAGCGTCGCGCTGCTCTTATGTCCTGGCCCACGAGCCCCGATTGGTGATCGCACATGTACAGCTATCAAATCGAACAGTCTGATCTGCCGCCGGCCTCGCAGTTGAGTTCGTCGTACGGCCGCGCCGATTTCGCGGACGCGTTCTCCGTGGATCTGCCAGAAAGAGCATGCTACGACGTAGAGGCGCTGGCACGACACGTCTTTGCCAACCAGCCCGCATGGATTGCGATGCTGCTGGGAATCCGGGACACGCTCGTGCGGCCTCTCGGCTTGAAGACAACCGTTGACTTCAAGGAGAAAGGAGGGGACAGGATCAGCCTGTTTCACGTATTCGAACGATCGGATAACGAGATCGTTCTCGGCGAGGATGACACGCATCTGGATTTCCGCGTGTCGGTCCTCGTGCAGCCGTCATCGCACAGTCGATCCCGCCTCACAGTGACGACGGTCGTTTTCTACAATCGTCCGCTGGGCCGAGCCTACATTACGCTCATCGCACCTTTTCATCGGGCAGTCGTCCGAGCCTCGCTTCATCGAGCGCAGCAGCTAGGTTGGCCCAATGCATAACAGTGGTCCGCGATGCTTTCGCCGCATCCGGCACCGACTGCCGTCGCTGTTGATTTGGACTGCTTGAATTCCGAAGTATCGAAGAGGGCATCAACGGCCCAAACATGCGTAACCGACGTTTGAGCGACCCTCGCCATTCAGCCATGCAAGACTTACCGGCTGCTTTGCGAATTAGACCGGCCTTCGGCTTTTCGTTTGCACGAATAACATACTCCAGACCGGTTGCGTGTCCTGTTTGAAGCGGCTGTTATTTGTCTGGCCAGCTCCGGGGAGGAAGGCCGCACACCAGCTCATTTCGAGCAAATCCTGATGGAAGTTTTCGAATGCCAGTCCACGCGCATGAAGCACATTACTCAGGTCGCATGGCAATTCGCAGGCCGCTCAATAGGCGTCTCCCTCACGTGCATGCAGCCTGCCAGGCACCTTTACCCTGTTCGATGCCGGCATTCAGCGGGGATGGGACCAAAGACCTATGGATTGGATGACGTGCTTGTGCCAAGCTGGATTCTGGCGTCCTCCGAGTGCAGGTTTGACGCTCTGTCGGCAACCCTTCGAGGATTGCGAAAAGCCTGGAGTTGACTGCAACCAACACGCTTTCAAGAACGTCAACAAGCGCTCAAGGAAGACATGGTCATGCATACGATTGCTCGACTATCGAGCGTCCTGCCGTGGCTATCTTTGGCATCTGCGGCAGCAGCTCAGCAACCGATCTTCTATCCCTCCGTTTCTCAATGAAGTCACCAGCGACGGCACAGTTACCTTGCGCGTTACCGCCTGGCACCTGATTTCAATCGCAGAAGACAACGGATCGAATTTGGAACCGCACTAGACTCTCCGATACAAAAAGCGAGTTGCAATGGAGTCGGTGCATTGGTGGGTTGTTAATTTGAATTGGAGTACGTCATGTCAAAAATTGTACCAGCGCTGACCGCAATTTCCGGATTGGCGATCCTCGTGGCATGCACGACTGATGGTTCCATGAGCAACAGCGCCGCGCCGACATCAACCGCGGCTCAAACGTCGGACGCCGTGCCGCAGATGCAGGGCAACAGCGCGACACGTGTCCTGGATGCGGACTCCCGGGCGGCTTTGTCTAGCCTCGCCTCAACCCACCCAAAGATGGACTCCCTGGCGCACAAGGCGAAAGCAGTTTTGATATTTCCGAGTGTGGTAAGGGCAGGATTTCTTGCCGGCGTTTCGCATGGAAGCGGCGAATTAATCGAGAGTGGCAAGGTCACGGGGTATTACGCTACGACCTCGGTGTCTTACGGCTTCCAGGCAGGCGCACAGCAATACGCGTACGTCATGCTTTTCATGACCGATGCCGCACTGAATAGCCTGAAGACAAGCGGTGAATTCGAGGTCGGTGTTGGACCAACGGTAGTCGTGGTCGATGAGGGAACCGCCAAGAATCTCAACACCGAGACAGCGAAGTCGGACGTCTATGCAATGATTTTCAATCAGCAAGGCTTGATGGCCGGAACAGCGCTACGCGGAACCAAGATTTCTCGTGTCAGTCCGTGACGGATTGGCAGGCGATGAGTTCGCCAAGATCGTTGGTCAGCATGCGGGGAGGCACGGCGTTGATCAGGTGCTTGAATATCGGACCAAAGTCCGATTGTGCTTCACCCCGGTGGTGTGCAGACTTGACCAAAGGTGGCCACGGCGGCGTGTGGACTCGCAATCCGCTGACAACCGGCAAGAGCGAGCCGGCGCCAATTTCCGCACCGCTCGCGACCTGTTGACCCCCGCTCCCGTTGACATGAACGCGGACCTCGGTGCCTCAAAGCTGGAGGCCTGCCGTAGAGAGATCTACTCGTTTGGAATTCGTAAGGAATCGTAGCGGATCGAATCAAACCCGGATTGCCTGCTCGCAGTGCTGTGCAAACGTATTATCTGCGAAAACGTCGGAATGTCATCGCCCGAACAAAACGTCGATTGTCAGGTTCAAGCGATCTATCGACGGTATGAATTTCGCGGTGCCGCAAGTTGTGAGTCCAAATATTGATTCGTATTACGAAGTATGTGGACGAAGGGGCCACAATGACTCACGGGAAACTCGTGGCCTGTCACGAATGCGATCTCCTGCAGCGCGAGGTGGCCGTGCCGGAGGGGGGCGCCTTGCGCTGCAAGCGTTGCCGGGCCCAGCTGTACCGCGAAGTTCCCAACAGCCTCGACCGCGCACTCGCGTTTTCTCTTGCCGCCGTTGTGCTTTTCGCGGTTTCGAACGTGTACCCGATAGTCGGTCTGTCGGTGAGCGGGACGGTCGTTGAGACAACGTTGCTGGGCTCAGTGAACGTGCTGTACCACGACGGAAAATGGCCAATTGCGGGCCTCGTGTTTGCGACCACGGTACTGATGCCGATTTTGCAGACCGTGAGCATGCTGTGGCTACTGATACCCTTGAAGTTTGACCGTGCGCCGTGGGGCGGCCCAGCCATATTCCGGTTGTGCCACCTTTGCCAGCCGTGGGGAATGACCGAAGTGCTGATCCTCGGCTTGCTGGTCGCGCTCGTGAAGCTGTCTGCGATCGCAGGCGTGGTCGTGGGTCCGGCGCTGTGGTCGTTCGGAACCCTGATGTTCGTACTGGCGGCGGCTGGCTCGGCTTTCGATACGCGCAACCTGTGGTCGCGCGTCGCCGTCGTCGAGCACAGGAACGCGGAGCCGGATCTCGACGAAGCGCCGCTGCAAGGGGCGGTGACTGCGGCTCGGTGTGGTCTCGCCCTCTGTCACGACTGCGGACTGCTCGCACGCGCACGGGTCGACGCCCACACGCTCCATTGTCCGCGCTGTGGCGCTGCGATGCACCTGCGCAAGCCTGCAAGCCTGTCGCGCACATGGGCCTACCTGATCGCTGCGATGGTGATGTACATCCCGGCGAACGTACTGCCCGTGATGTACACGAACTCGCTCTTCGGGACCGAGAACGACACGATCCTGTCCGGTGTTGTCTACCTGTGGACATCGGGGTCGTGGCCGCTTGCTATCGTTGTGTTCATCGCGAGCATCGCTGTGCCAATGCTCAAGATCCTGGCGCTTGTCTACCTGACGATCTCCACACAGATGCACTCGCGCTGGTACGCCGCCGAGCGCACACGGATCTACAGGATGGTCGAGTTCGTGGGGCGCTGGTCGATGCTCGACATCTACGTGATCACGATGCTTGTCGCGCTCGTGCAGTTCCAGGCGCTTGCGACGATTCAGGCCGGTAATGCGGCAATCGCATTCGGTGCTGTTGTGGTGCTCACGATGTTTGCGGCGATGGCGTTCGATCCACGTCTGATCTGGGACGAAGTGGAGTGAGATCATGCCCGGGCCGGAGAAAAAGCCTGATTTTCCCAACGCGGATGCGGCGCCGCGGTCGCGCTGGCGTCTGCAGGTCGTATGGCTCGTCCCCATACTCGCGGTCCTGATTGGCGGGTGGCTTGCCGTCAAGGCTGTGATCGAAAAGGGCCCGGCGATTACGATCAGCTTCATTACGGCAGATGGTCTCGAAGCGGGAAAAACGAAGATCAAGTTCAAGAACGTCGACATTGGACTCATTAAGACCGTCACGCTCACGCCCGACCACGAGCGTATTGTCGCGACCGCCGACATCAATAAGAACGCGACTGACATGCTGGTCGACAGCACGCGTTTCTGGGTGGTGCGCCCGCGCATATCGGGCGGAACGGTGTCCGGAATCGGGACACTCCTGTCCGGCTCTTACGTTGAAATGGACGTCGGGAAATCGAAAAAAGGGCGTCGCGACTTCGTCGGCCTGGAGGTGCCGCCCGCGATCGCGAGTAATGCGCCGGGGAGCGAATTCATCCTCAAAAGCACGAATATGGGATCGCTCGACGTCGGTACACCGGTTTATTTCCGGCGGCTGCAGGTCGGGCAGATATCCGGCTTCAAGCTCGACCCTGATGGACACGGTGTGACGCTTCGGGTTTTCATCAACGCGCCGTACGACAAGTTTGTTCTTTCGGACACGCGCTTCTGGCATGCGAGCGGTGTCGACGTGGCAGTCAGCTCGAGCGGCATCCAGGTCAATACGCAGTCGCTCGTGTCGATCATGATTGGCGGCGTGGCATTCGAGTCGCCGCCGAGCGCGCTCGATGGGCCCGCCGCTGCGAACGAATCGACCTTCACGCTGTTTCCGGATCGGGCTGATGCGATGAAGGCGCACTATCATATCGTCGTGAAGTACGTTGCCGACTTCACTGAGTCGGTCAGGGGATTGATCGTGGGGGCGCCGGTAGACTTCCGCGGCATTGTCGTGGGCGAAGTGACAGCGATCTATACACGTTTTGATCCCAAGACCGAGAAGTTCAGCATTCCGGTGGAAATAGATCTCTATCCGGAACTGTTCACGTCCCGCTATGAGACGAACGGCGGGGGCCGCGTGAGCAACGATCCGCACGCACTGGCGGATCGCCTCGTTGCGAAGGGACTGCGTCTTCAGCTTAGAACGGGCAATTTGCTGACCGGGCAGCTATACATGGCCGCCGACTTCTTCCCGGACGCGCCAAAAGCCACCGTCGACTGGACGTCATCGCCACCGACACTTCCAACGATCCCCGGCAACCTGCAGAGGTTGCAGGAGAACATCACGCAACTCGTCGCGAAGCTAAACACGATCCCAATGCAAGCGATTGGCAACAACACGCGAGCGACACTGGCGAGCGCGAAGACGCTGCTCGACGATCTCGACACCATGATCGTCCCGCAGGCTCAGGGCACGCTCGCCGCGGCGCACACCGCGCTCGACTCCGCCAACAACGCATTGCAGCCGGATTCCGCCCTTCAGCAGAACGCGACGGACATGATTCAGGAGTTGTCGCGCACAGCTGCGGCCTTCCGCACGCTCGCCGATTATCTGGAGCGGCATCCGGAGGCTTTGATTCGCGGCAAGCAGCAGGAGCACCGCCCGTGACACGCGCACCAGCATCCCTCATTGTCGCCTTGTTGGCCATCTTGCTGGGCGGTTGCAGCAGTTCGCCGGTGTCCAGTTTCTACCGGTTGAAGCCGGACGCGAATCTCACCGTCTTGAGCACTGCGGTGCCGCTCTTTGTTGTGGTCAACCCGGTCACGATTCCGGCGCTGGTTGACCGACCGCAGATCGTCATCAGTCTCGCCGACAACCAGGTGTGGCCTGACGAGTTTCAACGCTGGGCGGAGCCGCTCAAAGGCAACATCCAGCGGACGATCGCCGCAGACCTCGCGGTGCTGCTTGGCTCTGAGCATGTGAGCGTGTATGCATCGGATTCGGGTGGCTTGCCTGCGTGGCGCGTGCGCGTCGACATCATGCAGTTCGATTCGGTGCTGTCGGGCATGGCAACTGTCGATGCTCAGTGGACAATCTGGTCTCCTGGTAATGCGGCGCCCATCGTCGGGCACACGGTCGCGCGCGAGCCTGTGCAAGGGCAGGCTTACGACGCGCTTGTCGCCGCCCATGATCGTGCGTTGGGCTTAGTCAGCCGGGACGTTGCAGCGGCAATCCTGAAGAACCTGCCGGCGTCAGGCAGCAGTGCTCACAATTGATACACGGCGCCGCATTGGATCGAGGCCGCTGCTTGCCCTGGCATGAACGCTGTGCCAACTCAGATTACGGCAGGGTATGAAGGACGCTGAACATGAAACCCTCAAAGAAGGCATGGCGACTTCAGGGGATTGACCCGCGCAGGAGTCTGAGAGCCCCCCGCGCTGCTGCCATCGCCGGCATTCTGTTTTCTGTCTTACTGATTACCGGCCTTCTGCTGTTGCGGCGTTCTGTTCCGGTTGGTCCCATGGAAGCGGGCCAGTGGCTTCGAGAAAGTTCAGGTCAGGTGGCTGTTGCGCTCAACATGGTGCCGTTTGCTGGCATTGCCTTTCTCTGGTTCATTGGCGTGCTGCGGGATCGCCTCGGCGATCGCGAGGATCGCTTCTTTGCTACGGTGTTCATGGGGAGCGGCCTCCTGTTCCTGGCCATGCTGTTCGCCGCTGCCGCGTTCGTCGGTGGAATTGTGGCCACGTATCGCATCGGGTTCGATCGGCTTCCCGGCTCGGCCACGTTCACTGTCGCGCGCGAGTTTGCCAACGAAACCATGAATATTTACGCGGTCCGAATGGCCGCAGTATTTACGGCGAGCACCAGTACACTTGCCCTTCGCACTGGCTTTGTTTCGCGCTGGATTGCGTTTGCTGGATACGCCACCGCGTTCGCGCTGCTCGTTGCCGGCCACTATATCGATTGGATCGTGCTTGTTTTCCCGATCTGGATTCTCCTTCTCAGTCTCCACATCCTGGTCGACAATTTCGGCGTATCACAGAAGGTCGGCGCAAGTGGTCCTGACACGAAGGTCGACGATTGATTTGTTAATCCGCCGGAACACTGGCGGTGGACTTCGGCAACTGACCCGGGAGCATGGAATGGCCGAACTGTAGCCGAAGGCAGCGTGGTGAAGGGAGTCTGGGAAGGGTCACACTCTCCGCCTCCGGCTCTGCGCTTCCTCTAGCAGGGTGGCAGGATGCGCGAGATCGATATCAGCAGTACTGCTTATAAAGAGAGGTTGTGGAATTGATCGGCAGCGGCCAGATCGGCTCGCCGAGCAAACGTAATCTGTCCTCTTACGATCGTATGAATCAGTTCGATGACCACCCTATGCCACCGGAAATTGCCAGTCTTCTGTTCGCTAACCTCCTGCACCGGTCGCTTCATTGGCCTTCGTTGACCATACGACCTAAACTCCTTTAGGGGCCGGCGTGCGTTTTGGCAGAGTCTTTGGAGACCGCCATGAAGATGGTTTTGCTAGTGGTTTGCTTAATGATCAGTTCAAGCGCATTTGCGGAGTGCGCGACGAATTCGCGTGGCGAAACCGCCTGTGGCAACGGGGCAACAGCGGGCGGCTATAACCGGAGCACAGGCACCGCCTGGACATCCCAAACCAACCAGAACGGTGTCCGGACGACCCAAACCAATCGTGGTGGCGAGGCGAAGACGGAAAACGGAAAAGGCGTGGTGCGCGGGCCCGGTGGCAAGACCTGTTATCGGACAGCGAACAGCCACGGTTGTAACTGACAGCACTTGTCTCATCAATGAGTGCACAGGGGGTACTTCTACCTTGACTCGCACGGCGCCAAGGCGCCAACCCATCGGCAGCGACGAATCACTTCAACTTCACACCTCACGCATCGCGCGTACATCTGCCTTTGTCCTCAACAAACCTGGAGCGGCCGATGAGGAACAAAAATTCCGCTATGGGTGTGAAAGACTACATGCTTCGCTATGCGCGCGAGTTGGCCGACTCTGGTCGATACGCCGACTGGCGAGCGATTGAAGAGCCACTGCGGCACAGGTACGGCGTTGAGCAGGCTGACCGCCTGCTCAACGATGCCTCACTCCGAGGCGAACTCGACCAGCGCTGTCAATGTGCAGCACATACCGGCGATGGCGTCCAGCAGATCCGGCATTGAAGTGCGTGACGCCCGGTGCGCTCACTCTCGCTGAATTTGCCGACAACAGATACCCACCCACGTACCAACCGCGCGGCGATGTGCTACTGGACGCGCGTCCGAAGCTTTCGATTGTGTGTGCGTTCGGCACAGCGTCCTCGCCGCGAATGGCCGAGGCGTGCGAAGCGGGCTATCAGACCAAAGTCTCATTGTTTTTGCCCTGGACGGCTAGCAGACTTGTCGAGGACGGGCGCCCTGACCATGCGGCGACGAACCATGGGCGACGCCGGCGGCTCTTTCGAGCACGCCACATGAGCAAGAATTCCGCCAGCGCATAAAAGGCATTCTGGTCCTTGCGCAACTCATTGGGGCGGGATTCATCGCGGGTGTGACACCCGGTGTGGGCATTGTGTGCCGGAACGGCGGGTCTGCCGGGCCCGTATTATCCCGGCCGGCGCCTCTTCAAGTGGTCCGGAAGAATCCTTATTGATTCGGATCGCGAACAGTATGCGGGCAACGAAGAAGTGACCATGGCGCGCGCGCACCGAGGCGATGCGCGGGTCCGGCGCATTGCGGGAGGCCATTCATGAGTGGACCGTTCTTTCTCGGGCATCGACCGTTACCTCTGGTTTCCGCACGCCGAAACCGCTTCCCACTGGTCCTCGTCGCTGTTGCGCTGATTCTCCTCGCTGGTTGCAAGAAGGCATCCGGGCCTCCGGCACTCGGTGCGCCTGAAGTCACGGTGATGACGGTTGTGGCTCAAGACACTCCGGTCGACCTCGAGTTCACCGCGCAAACACAGAGTTCGCGTGAAGTCGAGATTCGTGCGCGTGTGGACGGCTTTCTCGACCGGCGCATGTACACCGAGGGCGATAAGGTGAGGGCCGGTCAGGTTTTGTTTCTGATGGACCCGAAGCCGTTTCAGGCCTCGCTGCAGACGGCGCGGGGCGAACTTGCGCAGCAGGAGGCGCGGCTCACGGTCGCGCAGCAGAATCTCGCGCGGGTCAAGCCGCTCGCGGCGCAGCAGGCATTGAGCCAGAAGGATCTCGACGACGCAATCGGCAACGAGAAGCAGGCGCGAGCAGCGGTGATCTCAGCGCAAGGGCAGGTGGAGACGGCGGAGCTCAATCTCGGCTACACGACGATCAAGTCGCCTCTGGATGGCCTCGCGAGCTATGCAAGGCAGCAGGATGGCAGCTATCTGATCGCGAATTCATCGGGTCTCCTCACCTTCGTCTATCAGCTCGACCCGATCTGGGTGAACTTCAGCATTTCCGAAAACGAAATGCTCAAATTTCAGGACCAGATTTCGGCAGGCAAGCTGCTTTTTCCGCCCCACAGTGAGTTCGTCGTGGCAGTGGAACTCGCCGATGGCACGGAATTTCCGCAGCACGGCACCATCAGCTTTGCGAATCCGGCGTTCAGCACCGACACGGGCACTTTCCTCGTGCGCGCCTCGCTAGCGAACCCGAAGGGTACATTGCGGCCGGGTCAGTTCGTGCGTGCGCGCGTGTCGGGCGCCGTGCGGCCGAACGCAATTCTCGTGCCGCAACGGGCAGTGCTGCAGGGCGCGAAGAGCCACTTCGTGTGGGTCGTCGACAATCAGTCGAAGGCCCGTCAGCGTGTGGTCGAAGTCGGCGACTGGAACGGCGATAACTGGTTCATCAACGATGGCCTGAAGGCTGGTGAGCGCATTGTGGTGGATGGTGCAATTCGCGTCGTGCCCGAGGTGCCGCTCAAGATTGCCGGAACGCTCCCCTCGACGCAGAGCGGCGGAAAAACGATCGTCGAGAAGGGCGGTGCGTCGGCGCCGCAGGTGAGCGCAGGCGCGCGCGCGATAGCGCCGGCGGCAACCAGCGGCGCGTCGCAGTAAGGGGCGACTCGATGAACATCTCGCACTTCTGCATCGAGCGGCCCATCTTCGCGTCCGTCATCTCGATCGTGATCACGCTCGGTGGTGCATTGACGTTGTTCTCGCTGCCCATCGCGCAGTATCCGGACGTCACACCGCCGCAGATCACCGTCTCCGCGACCTACCCGGGCGCCAGCGCGGACGTCGTGGCGAACAACGTCGCAGCGCCGATCGAGCAACAGGTCAACGGCGCGGACAACATGATCTACATGTATTCGTCCGGGTCGTCGACCGGCAACTACACGCTCAATGTCTTCTTCGGGATCGGCACCAATCCGGAGTTGGCCCAGGTCGACGTGCAGAACCGCGTGAACCTCGCACTCCCGCAGTTGCCGCAGCAGGTGCAGTCGCAGGGCGTGCAGGTCCAGAAGAAGTCGAACGCCTTCATGATGGTGATCGCAATCTATTCGCCGGACGAGCGTTTCGATCCGACCTATATTGCGAACTACGCGAACGTCTACGTGCTCGACACGATCAAGCGCATTCCCGGTGCGAACCAGTCGTCAATATTTGGCACTCCAGATTACGCGATGCGGATCTGGCTGAAGCCCGATCGCATGGCGCAACTCGGGATCACCGCCGGGGACGTGCAGAATGCCGTGCGCGCCCAGAACCAGCAATTCGCGGTCGGCACCGTCGGCCAGGCGCCAACCGGCAACCCGGTCGAGCAGTCATTCGCGGTGACGACCACCGGGCGGCTCGCCACGCCCGCCGAGTTCGACAACGTCATCATCCGCGCAGCGAGCACCGGCGCGGCGATCGTCCGCTTGAAAGACATCGGCCGGGCCGAGCTGGGCCAGAAGAGCTATTCGAACCGCACCACGTACCAGGGCAAGCCTGCGACGATCATCGCGGTTTACCAGCAGCCGGGTGCGAATGCACTCGACGTCTCGAAGCAGGTACGCGAGACGCTCGCGGACCTCAAGACGGCATTTCCGGAGGGGCTCGACTATCAGGTCGCGATGGACACGACGGAATTCACGCGTGCGTCGATCGCCGACGTGATCCACACGTTCTTCGAGGCGCTTGTGCTGGTGGTGATCGTCGTGTTCGTGTTTCTGCAGAGCCTGCGCGCGACGCTCATTCCGGTGCTGGCCGTACCGGTGTCGATCGTCGGCACCGCAATGGGCATGGCGGCACTGGGCTTTTCGATCAACATGCTGACGTTGTTCGGCATGGTGCTCGCCATCGGCATCGTCGTGGACGATGCGATCGTCGTGATCGAAAACGTCGAACGCAACATGACCGTTTTCAAGCTCAGTCCGAAAGACGCGGCCAAGCGAGCGATGGACGAGGTGTCGGGTCCGGTCATCGCGATCGTGCTCGTCATGTGCGCCGTGTTCGTGCCGGTTGCGTTCCTCGGCGGGATCACGGGGCAGTTGTACAAACAGTTCGCTATTACGATCGCGATTTCGGTGGTGTTCTCGGGTATCGTTGCGCTCACGCTGTCCCCGGCGCTTGCCGCCATTCTGCTCAAGCCCACGCATCATGAGAAAAAGGGCTTCTTCAAGTGGTTCGACCATCAGTTCGAGCGGATGACGGCCGGCTACGGGCGCGCCGTGCAGTTCATCATCCGGCGTTACGTGTTGGGGCTCATCGTTTTCGGCGTCGTGATCGCGCTCGCGGTCCTGATGGGCAAGTCGATCCCGGGCGCCTTTCTGCCGCCCGAGGACCAGGGCTATCTGCTTGGCGCGATCATCATGCCCGACGCGGCGAGCCTCGACCGTACCGCGGACGTGGGCGACAAGGTCACCGACTATTTCATGAAGCAGGCCGCGGTCAGCAGCATCACGATCGTGAACGGCTACAGCTTGCTCGATAGTCAGAACAAGAATAACGCGGGCACGTTCTTCGTCGGCCTGAGGGGTTTCGACGAGCGATACAAGTTTTCGAACATCAGGGAGCAAAACGCGCGCGCCGTGCTGATCAAGGCTTACGAGACGCTCTCGAAGATTCAAGAGGGCATCGTCGTGCCGGTGAATCCACCGTCGATTCCAGGCCTCGGTACGACGGGCGGCAGCGAGATGTGGATCGAAAGCCACGGAGAGGGCTCTATTCAGCAGCTCGCGGGTGTCGTGCAGGACTTCATTGCGAAGGCGAAGGCGCGCCCCGAACTGACCGGCGTGACCACGACGTTCAATGCGAGTTCGCAGCAGTTGCTCGTGAACGTCGATCGCGACCAGGCGGAGACGCTCGGCGTGCCGGTCGAAGAGGTGTACAGCGCGATGCAGACGATGTTCGGCTCGCTCTACGTGTCGCAGTTCAACAAGGACGCGCGGCTCTGGCAGGTGATTGTTCAGGCCGATCCGCGCTACCGCCTCACGCCCGCCGACCTCGACCAGATCTACGTACGCAGCCGCTCGAACAATATGGTGCCGATCAAGGCGGTGATGACCTACAAGTACGTCACGGGTCCCGACCTGATCACGCGCTTCAACAACTTCCCGGCGGTGAAGATCACGGCGAACGCGGCGCCCGGTTACAGCTCTGGCCAGGTGATCGGGACCTTGAAGGAACTCGCCGCGCAGATGCCGCCGGGTTACGCCGTTGGGTGGAGCGGCGAGGCGTTCGAGGAGATCAAGTCGGGCTCGACAGGCGGGCTCGTGTTCGTGTTCGGGATCATCATGGTGTTCCTGATTCTCGCCGCGCAATACGAGAAGTGGTCGCTGCCGGTCGGCGTGCTCATGGCGGTGCCGTTTGCCCTTTTCGGCGCGCTGCTCGCGATCCTGCTGCGCGGCCTGAACAACGACGTGTACTTCCAGATCGGGCTGACCATGCTGATCGCGCTCGCCGCGAAGAACGCGATCCTGATCTTCGAGTTCGCGGTCTTGAACCGCGAGCAAGGCAAGTCGCCGTACGACGCTGCGCTGACCGCCGCGGAAGAGCGCCTGCGGCCGATCGTGATGACTTCGCTGGCGTTCATCCTCGGGTGTGTGCCGCTCGCCATTGCGCTGGGCGCCTCGCAAAACAGCCGCCATTCGATCGGCACTGGCGTGATCGGCGGGATGCTGGGTGCGACCGCGATCGCCGTGTTCTTCATTCCGATGTTCTACTGGGGCATCGAGTCGCTCGGCTCGCGCAAGGGCGGCGGCAAGGACACACCCGTGCCTGGCGGCGGAACGCCGCCGCCCGCGTCCGGTGGCTCCGGCTCACCGACCGTCACGCCGTCCGCGCGGCATGAGGACGACTGACATGCGCGCCGCAGCCTTCGTGCGCTTTGCCGCGCCAGTCCTGCTCATCGGCTTGCTGAACGGCTGTCTGCTCGGCCCCAACTATGAACGGCCGAAAGTGGACGTGCCGGCAACGTACCGATTTGCGTACCCGGACGTGGCCGACGTCGTCAACACCACGTGGTGGGAACAGTTCGAAGATCCGGTGCTGAACGACCTCGTGAAGACCGCGCTGGAAAACAACCTCAACGTGAAGCAGGCGGCCGCGCGAGTCGACGAGTTCATGGGCCAGTTCGTGAGCACGCGCTCGGCACTCTTCCCGCAGGCGAGCGTCGGTTTCAGCGCGGCGCGAGAGCGCGCTTCGCAGGACGGGCCGACGCCGATACCGGCGGGCGTTTCGCCAGTATTCAACGAGTTCCAGCCGAGCGTGTCGGCCTTCTGGACCATCGACCTGTTCGGCCAGGTGCGGCGCGAAACCGAGGCGGCGCGCGCCAACGTGAACGCGGCCGAACAGAGCCGCCGCGCGACGATCCTGACGCTCGTCGCATCGGTCGCGACGTCCTATATCACGCTGCGCAGCCTCGACATGCAGCTCGAGATCGCACAGAGCACAACTGCGAGCCGGGCCGATTCCGTGCACGTATTCACGTTGCGTCAGCAGTTCGGGCAGACCTCGGATATGGAGCTTGCCCAGAGCCAGTCCGACTACGAGGCGACGGCGGCGACCATTCCGCAACTCGAGCAGCAGATCGGGCAGCAGGAAGACGCGCTCTCGGTACTGCTTGGCAGCAATCCGGAGCCGATCCTGCGCGGCCGCACGCTCGTGGATCTCTCGACGCCCGCCGTGCCTGAGGGCTTGCCGTCGGACCTGCTCGAACGCCGGCCCGACCTGCTGCAGGCCGAGCAGAATCTGGTCGCGCAGAATGCACTGATCGGCGCGGCGCGCGCGCTGTATTTCCCGCAAATCTCGCTCACGGGGCTGTTCGGCTCGGTGAGCACGCAGTTCTCCAACCTCTTCACCGGACCTGCGCGGGTATGGACGTTTGCCGGATCGGCAGTGATGCCGATCTTCACGGGTGGCAACATCTACGGGCAGAACAAGCAGGCCGAGGCGCGTCAGCAAGAGGCGCTGTTCGCCTACGAAAACGCGATTCGGGTTGCATTCCAGCAGGTCAACGACGCGCTGATCGGGGTGCAAAAGTCACGCGAACAGTTTGTGATTCAGAGCCGGCAGGTCGGATCGCTGCGCAAGTATCTGCGGCTAGCGCGGCTGCGTTACGAGGGCGGCTATACGAGCTATCTGGAGGTGCTGGACGCCGAGCGCAATCTGTTCAGCGCGGAACTGCAGCAAACGCAGACTCGGGCCGCGACACTGACGAACCTCGTCAATCTCTACATGGCAATGGGCGGCGGTTGGGTCGTTCAGGCGGAACAGATGAGCGTGCCGGTACCGGCGAGCGGAGCACCGCCGGCGCAGCCTGCTACGCCGGAACCCGTTGCGCAGGTGCCGCAATGACCTGCGGGGACGTCATGCGTACCGTGTCCAGGCTCGTGGCCGTCGAGCAAGGCGGGCGCAAATCGACATGATCTTGACCACAAGTCCGGTGTCTGGGGCGGACCGGCCGTTCTAATGTCGGCGTGAGAAGCTCGTTGAATGTCTCTTGGTGGCCGAACCCGGAAGCAGGACGCTGATCATCCGGGTCTCGGAGGCGCTGCGGCCATCTCGTCAAGTGCCACGCCGCACGACCGGGACGATCGGCGCGAGGCCTCAACGAGACGTAGATCAGGCGGCAGCAGGAGTGTGGTGCTTTCGCTTGCTGGCGTCGTGCGTGACGGTCTGGCGGTGCGCGTTGGCGGTCGAACCTGTCCGGTACGATGCGAACTGCACCCTGACGCGATGAGAATGCGCCAGCACCGAATGGTGATGACGCAGCCGGGTGCTAGCGTAATAGGGCGGCTTGACGACCGGCGTTTCGTCTCCGTCCAGCCATCGGCGTATCGTCGTGAGATCGGTGTAGCGCCCCCACGACGTTGGCGAGCCGAGCAGCGCAATCACCACCTGGCCATTCGGCATGTTCGCATCGACGACGATGCAGCGTCCGGCCTCGCGGATATAGCCGGTTTTGGCGACCAGAATGTCCCAATCGGCTGCGCTGACTATCGGGTCGGTGTTGTGATAGAACCTCGTTCTCGTACCGATCTTCTCTTCATAGCGGGGAAGCGTGGTGTACTCGCCGATCAATGGATAGTGCGCGGCGGCTTGCGCCAGCTTCACGACGTCGCGTGCCGTCGAGAGATTGTCCGGCGAGAGCCCGGTTGGATCATTGAAGTGCGTGTCGGCCATATGGAGCGCGCGCGCCTTTTCGTTCATCTTCCGTATGAACGCAGGCTGGCCGCCCGGGAACGCTCGCGACAGCGCGGACGCCGCACGGTTCTCGGATGACATGAGCGCCAGGCGCAGCATCTCTCCGCGTTCGAGCGACGCACCAATCGGGATGCGGGACCCCGAGCGCTTGAGCCGATCGATGTCGCCTTCGTCAACGGACACCGTGTCCCCCAGCGGCTGCGCGCCGTCCAGCAAGACCATCGCCGTCATCAGCTTGGTGAGTGACGCGATCGGCTGGGCGTCGTCGGCGTTCTTTTCCAGCAGGACTTCGCCGCGTCCGACGTCGTACACGATTGCGCTACGTGAATAGAGGAATGGCGTTTCGGCACACGCGACGAACGGCGCAGTGGCGAGTAGTAGCGCGCTGAGGAAGTTCTTCATGGCGTTCACACCTTGGGACGGCGATCAGGCGATGGCGGGTCCGACGTGCTGAATTGCCCACAACAACTAAACTGTAGTGCTCATGGCAGGAATCAGCGTGTGAAAGAAGG
This sequence comes from Paraburkholderia sp. J11-2, assembly GCF_905220185.1. Taxonomy (NCBI): domain Bacteria; kingdom Pseudomonadati; phylum Pseudomonadota; class Betaproteobacteria; order Burkholderiales; family Burkholderiaceae; genus Paraburkholderia; species Paraburkholderia sp. J11-2. The sequence continues at coordinate 299,814 of NZ_CAJMYY010000002.1, forward strand.
TGGAATATGTGTCTTTGGACGCGTTCCTGAGCGAAGTGACAGAGACTGATCGACCCGAAGCGGTCTGTGGTGCACGGAAGCGGTCAACGGCTGCTTCCAGGTTTCCATCATCTCGAAGCGATGGATCTTCTGAACCGCGACGAGATGATCCGCGCATAGGCAACAGGTGGCAACAGGTCCGGTCGCGCAGCCGAGCATATTGAGCGCAATGAAAGCGCGCGCACAACGCTCATTGGCGATCCCGCACGCGTTGCGCCGAACTCATGAAGTTCACGCTGATACGTGCCTCCACGATGCCCGGTTCCTTGGGCACACAATGCACCCAGTCCTGCTGGGATCGTCCCCCCATCACGACCAGGTCGCCGGAGGCGGGTTTAAAGGTCATGGAGCTACCGCCTTTTATCGGCTTGACCAGGAACCGTCGGGTCGTTCCGAGCGTCAGGACGGGGACGATGCACTCCAATTTTCTGCATGAGCGATGGTCGCGGTGCCAACCGGTGCTGTCCTGTCCATTGCGATAGAGGTTCATCCACAAGCCGTCGTAAGCCACGCCGTAGTGACTTGAGAGCGCACGAACGGCCTGCAGCAGGCCTTGCTGCGGCACGTCGCCAAGATTTTGATAAACCGCCGTCATGCGCGGCTCGCGAAATACCTTGTTGAACATTCGCCGATCGTGTTCGAGCCAGGGAACGCTGTTGCGCATCTGCTCGTAGAGCAGGGAAGCTCCCGAAATCCAGCCGGGCACGATTTCAACCCAGGAATGAGCGTCGAGAGCGAAACGCCTTGCCGTTCCGAAGGATGTGTCTATTGAGAAGTGGGTGTCGCCGCCTCCGAATAGATCGCTCTGGGCATGTATTGGGTTCGGGGTGGGTGTGAGTGTATTCATCACGCGAATCGACCGCTTGCGGCGGCGGGCAGGTACACACGACCGAGAGGCGTGTCGATAAGGGTAGTCTTCATGTTGATGTGCTGTGCTCCATGGCATGCCAGACCCGCAGCACCGAGTAGCCGCGCCAGGGCCGCCATCTTTCGGCAGCTTGTGCCGCGGCGCGGGCGTTGCTCACGCCCAGGGCTTTTTGCAGCGCTACGTCACCGGCAGGAAAGGCGTCGGGCCAGCGCAGAGCGCGCAGAGCGATGTACTGCGCCGTCCAGTCGCCGATGCCAGGCAGGGCGCGCAAATCGGCACAGGTTGTCGCGACGTCCACGCCGGGATGCAGGGCGATGCGGCCTTCCAGCACGGCGTGAGCCAGAGCATGCAGCGCGGCCTGACGCTGGCGCGTGACGCCCAGTTGGCCCAGCGCGTCACCGCTGGCGGCGGCCAGAGCGGCAGGGGTGGGAAAAAGACGATCCAGGCCCGCGACGGGCGTCCCGATGGGCTCGCCAAAGGCCGCAACCAGGCGTGCGCCCAGCGTACGAGCGGCGGCCACGGTGATCTGCTGACCGAGCACGGCACGCACAGCCAGTTCAAAACCATCCAGTGTGCCCGGCACGCGCACGCCATCGCTCGATGGGAACGCGGTGTGCAGGGCGGCGTGGATGGCGATTGGATCGGCATCCAGATCGAGCGCGGCGCGCACGCGGTTGATCAGCGTCGGCAGCGCGGCAGCCAGCGAATCGCTGGCCGTCAGCACGGCTTGGGCGCGATCCTCGTCGAAGCGTACCCGCAACCAGCCGGTGCGGCCCTGCGCGCCTTGCATGAGGCGCAGCGTGCGCGTGAATTCCCGATCCCTCACCTGCTCCACGCCGGGCAACGCACGCAGGCGCAAAAAACTGAGCATCGCCTGCACGTCATAGGGCGGGCGCCAGCCCAATCGGACACTCACGCCCTGACTATCTGGCGCTGACCTGGCGCGACGCAGGGCGCTGGGGTTCAGGCCATAGTGACGCGAGAAGGCGTCGTTGAAGCGCCGTACGCTGGCAAAGCCGCTGGATAACGCCACCTGGGCCATCGGTAGTTGCGTGTCGGCGATCAGTTGCTTGGCCGCCAGTAGCCGCCGCGTTTGCAGATACTGGAGGGGCGAGACACCGAAATGTGACTCAAAAATGCGGCGCAAATGGCGATCGCTGACGCCCAGCTTCTGCGCAATCTGGGTCATCAGGCCGCCGCCGGGTTGCTCCACAGCTGATTCCGTGGGGGCGATGTGTCTCCAGGCATCGGGCTCGTCCATCAATCGCGCAGCTTGCAGGGCCAGAATGCGTGAGGCGTCTTCCGTGCTCCACGATGCCGCGCGCGGGGCCAACTCGGGGCGACAGCGCAAACAAGGCCTGAAACCCGCAGCCTCGGCCTCTGCCGCGTGGTGGTAAAAGCGGAGGTTCTCGCGACGAGGCATTTTTACGCGACACACCGGCCGGCAATAAATGCCAGTGCTGGTGACGGCCGCGAAAAAGGAGCCATCGAAGCGCGCGTCGTGCGCCTTCAGTGCCAGATAACAGGCGTCGCTTTCGGGGATGTCGATGATGGTAGCCATGAGGGGCATCGTACATTTCGATTGCCCGTGAAGCTCGCCATTTTCGGACATGTGGTTAGCCGCTTCGGTGTCCACTACTGCGGGGCGCTGCGAGGCGACGCAATTGCCATGTCGGAGGACGCGCTCGGCGGTATCGCGCAGCGGCCGCTGCCGGTCTACCAGAATTGGCCGCCGGAGGTGGTCGTATCAATCTGCAGCAAGAACGTATCGAAGGCCACGGCTAGCGCCTGCAACCCGAAGGGCTCATGCAGCGCTTCGCTGTCCCCATACGGCAATATTGCCGCCGCCGAAGGCCCATAAATCAGGTGATTTCAGAAGCTGCAGCGCCTGCTCGAGCCGAGGCAGAGGCAGTGCAGATGTCGCGAGCAGTTGTTCACGCATCTGCACGGCAGTCAGCTCGAAGAATTCCGCGGCGGGCGAACCGCCCCGGATCACGGGAAACTCTCCCTCGCCACCCACCTGCTCCAGTCCCATGCCCGCCACGGTCTCCGGAAGAATGCGAGCCCAGAAGCAGTCTCGACCCGACGCTTTCACAACTGTGTTGACGAGTGCCACCATGAATTCACGGAACACGGCTGACGATGACGCATGTACCGGGAAAAAGTCGACCTCCTCCAGTAACAGCCACCCGGACGGGCGAAGTGCATCGACCATGCGGCGAATCGCGCGCTCGGGTTCGCGCAGGTGGTGGAGTATCCATCGCGCGTGGACAAAATCGAATGCGGAGTCTGGAAGCTCAGACTTGACGATGTCATGGTGCTGAACTTCAAGGTTCGGAAGACGGATCTCGTCGAGCAAGGTGGTGTTGATATCGGTTGCCATCACGCTGCCGGTTTGCCCGACCTGCTCGCACAGCCACTTCGCGATCGAGCCGCTTCCGGCCGCCACCTCAAGGCAACGCGCCCCCTGACCGACGCCGAGCATCTTGATACGACGCTGGGTCATCGGGTCGAGCATTTGCTCGAGCAGCGCCAGACGACGATTCGCATGCTCCCAGGAGTTATCCAATGCATAGCCAGACATGAGTGCCTCGCACGTCGATTGAAGCGTTGTCACATTGGGCGCGCAACGGTAACGCCCCGGTGCTCCGGACGGACTTGTAGTGAGGTGATATGAAACTCAACCAACGCTGCCGTATTGGCCCGTGCGATCAAATTCATCCGGAATCCTCAATAAGGAGGATCGGCGACGGCGCTATGGACTGTTCGAACCGGGTGAGTTGGCTGCTAGCCGAGGAGGAAGCGCTATTGAGTATAGATTGCCTGTGGATGAGTATCGAAAAAATTCGTAAGCGCTGTGACAGATTCTGCCAACACTTACTTCGGAAAGCGTCCGCGATTTTCAGCGCCAGCTCGTGCGGCTCCGGTTGATACCAGCCGGGATTCTCGATGCCTTTAGGGAGTCGAGCAGGCGAAAGCGTCCACGCGATTGAGCGCGGCGGATCGCGATACGGATGGCCAACAGCGAAACAACGACCATTGGAGAGCCGATTGGATCGCCCGAGTAGCTAAATACGCGACGCCAGAAGGCGGATGCCGGCAATCCCGAATATTACGGCCAGGCATCCTTCCATGGCGCGGCGGGTCCGCACGTACATCTTGCGAGCCGAGTCTGTCGAAAACAGTACCGCGTATCCGCCGAATACCAGACATCCAATGGCCGCACAGCCTGCAATCAGAGCGCTATGGGCAGATCCCGTGCTGCTCGACGACAGAGCAACAATTGAAACCCACACAAGGATCGCTTTGGGATTAGTGAGATGGAGCATCAGTCCGCGGGAGTAGACGTTTGTCAATGTCGGCGTTCGCTCCGCATTCAGTGCGGATGCCGCTGCTGTCGCAAGCGCGCTGCGTCCGGATTTGAAGGCCAGCCACAAGAGATAAAGGCCGCCAAAAATCTTGACTGCAATAATGAATTGAGAATAAGCGATTAGCGCAGCCGAGACGCCCAGCGTAGCCACCGTCGCCCAGAACATCGATCCAGAAACGACACCGAGCGCGAACATCATGGCCGCTTTCCGCCCGTGACTGGCAGCTATGGACATAATCGCCAGGTTGCTTGGCCCGGGACTCGCGGTGCCAACGAAATACGCTGCGTAGGCAAGCAGCAGGTTTGTCGAGAAGTGGGCGTTTGCTGTCATGTTTTCGTTCCGGCAACGGAAGGTCCCTGATCATCGGGCTTTGACGAAACAGGCGGAAGTGGCAATGTTGCCATCTTTCGCGGGATATCGGACACGCCATCAATGCGAGCATCATCGCATGGGCCCGTCTGGCTCGATGACAGCGAGGCGTACTCCGGCGCATGAGCGTCGGAGCGCTTCGCACTTCAGGCGCGCAAAGGCCTTAGCCCCTTGCGCACTTCGTTCGCGAAGATCATCGGTTCTTCCCACGCCGCGAAGTGACCGCCAGTTTCGGGTTTGTTGAAATAAATCAGGTTGTGATAGGCCTTTTCAGTCCAGCTCTTCGGCGCCTGGTAGTTTTCACCCGGAAACGCGCTCACAGCAGCCGGCACATCGACGTCGGCCGCGAGGAAGAAGTTCGCGTGCGACTCCCAATAGAAGCGCGCGGCCGAGATGCCGGTGTTCGTCAGCCAGTAAAGCGTGAAGTCGTCGAGTATGTCGTCTCGCGTCAACGCGCCTGCTGAATGACCGTTGACGGGATGACCGAGTACGGCCGCGCTCAACGCCGCCGCGGGCTGGCCGTAGCCGTCGCCGTGGTCGAGCAGCCAGGAAGCGAGCGCAACGGGCGAGTCGGCGAGTCCGTACAGCGTCTGCGGGCGCGTGCCCATTTCGAAAGCGTAGCCGCGCTTCTTCTTGAAGTTGGCGCTCAACTGGTCATACGCGTGCTGCTCCTCTGCCGATAAACCGGCAGGCATCGGCTCGCCGGCCGCCAGCGACTTCAGAATGTCCGCAGGAACGGTGGCCGGGAAGTTTACGTGAATACCCATCAATTCGGGCGGCGCCTGTTTGGCCATGATGTTCGTGACAATCCCGCCGAGATCGCCGCCCTGTGATGCAAAACGCTCGTAGCCGAGGCGCTTCATCAATGTGACCCACGCGCGTGCGGTGCGCTCCGGTCCCCAGCCGGTTGTGGTCGGTCTCGCAGAAAAGCCGTAACCGGGCAACGAGGGAATCACGAGATGAAAGGCGTCCGATGCCGGTGCGCCGTACGCAGTCGGATTGACGAGCGGGTCGATGATCTTGAACTGCTCGATGATCGAGCCGGGCCAGCCGTGGGTCACGATCAACGGCATCGCGTTGTCGTGCTTCGAGCGCACGTGGATGAAATGGATATCGAGTCCGTCGATTTCGGTGATGAACTGCGGATACGAATTGAGCCGCGCTTCGCATTTGCGCCAGTCGTAGCCGGTCGCCCAGTATTGCGCGAAACCCTGAATGGTGGCGAGTTGAATGCCCTGTGATTCGTCGGGCACCGTCTCGCGATCGGGCCAGCGCGTGGCCTTGATGCGCCGCCGCATGTCGACGAGATGCGACTCGGGCACGTGAACGCGGAAGGGCCGGATCGCCGCTTTGTCGCCGTTCGCGGGTTCGGTGGTCGTGCCGATTCCGGGGCTTGTGTCCGCGAAGGCGAGCCGGCTCAGCGAGCCCGCCGCAAGCGCCGCCGCGGCCACGCCGACAAAGTGCCGGCGCGTTGAGGATTGGGGAGCGGTATTTGACATGGAATCGTCCTCCGGCCTCGATCAGCTTGTCGCGCTGCGCGTGAAATCAGCAATGTGCAGCTTGACGAAGTCATACATGCTCATGGGCTTGCGGCCCGTGAGTTCGAACAGATCGTTCGTCATGCGGTCGTACCGCCCCTGAGCGTGGAGGTCGGCCATCACGGCCAGATGATCGACGACGTGAGCGGGAATGCCGAGTTCGCGCAATTTGTCCGACCACGGCGCGACAGGCACATTCCGGTAATGGATAGGCCGGCCGAGCGCTTCCGAAAAGACGCGCGCGGCCTGCTCGAGATCCTTCGACTCGAGACCTGTCAGGTTATAAATCTTGCCAATATGCGGCGCCGGGTTCTCGAGAATCACCGATACCGCATTCGCAACGTCAACCGCAGAAATGGGCGACGTCTTGCTAGCGCCGAGCGGCAGTGCGAGTTCGTCGTTGTCGCGTACGCCGGCGGCGCCAAGGGTCAGGAAGAAGCTCTCGAGAAAAGCCGTCGGCCGTACCGTGACGACGGGCAGCCCCGACCATTGCAATACCTGTTCGGCAAGCCAGTGCAGCTTGTGCTGCGGGCTGTCGGTTGTCTCCGTGATGCTCATTTCCGTGACCGTCATTTGCGACATGTTCACGATGGCTTCGACGCCGTGATGACGCGCCACCGCAGCAAAATTGACGGTTGCTTCGAGATAGGCCTCGGAGACGGACATGCCGAAATAGACTCGCGAACAGCCTTCGATCGCGCGGTGCATCGAGGCGAGATCGGTCAGATCGCCTACCACCACTTCGGCGCCCAGGCGGCGCAACTCGTTCGCGCGCTCGTCTTCCTTGCGGACCAGTGAGCGCACTTTGTAGCCCTTCGCGAGCAATGACGTCGTAACGTTGCGGCCGATTCCACCAATCGCGCCTCCGGCGCCTGTCACGAGAATGGGCCGATCATGGGCAGGGTTCGTTGTCATATCAGATACCTTTCAGGAAAAAATCGTGCATTTTATGTATGCATATACACACGTTTGAACGAAAAACGCGCGTGCATACGTTGATTGTCATGCAGCCAGGGGGCGCAGATCGTCGCCATTCTGGTCGCTGACGATAATCGGGTGCGAAGCAGCACGTTCGTGAACATGCGCGGTTGGCGTGCGATCGATCATCAGACTCAGCAATTCGGGGCGGTTGTAATGGCCGGCTGCGTCCATCAGCATCTTGCGGCGATCGATTTGCGTGAAGTCGAGGTCGACGATCACTTCGCCTTCGCCTGAGCGAAGCGGCTCGGCCATCAGCGTGCCGTCAGGAGCAACGATCGTGGTGAAACAGCCGCCCGAAATCGGACCGATTGCACAACCGGTGTCTTTCATGATTTGCGCCTGCTGGTCCGCGTCCAGCCACGCCGTCGCGTTGACGACGAACGCGCCGGATTCGAGCGCATGCTGGCGGATGTTGATTTCCATACGTTGGGCAAAGCCCTCGCCAAAGGCGGAACCCGGGTACATCGCCGAATGGATCTGCTCGCCGTCTGCAATCATCGCGTAGCGGGCAAGCGGGTTGTTGTGCTCGAAGCATGCAAGCTGCCCGATGCGACCGACTGCGCTGTCGACTGCGCGCAATCCCGAGCCGTCTCCCTGACCCCAGATCATGCGCTCGAAATGCGTCGGCGTGATCTTGCGGCGGCGCTGGATCAGCGTGCCGTCGGCATCGAAGAGCAATTGTGTGTTGTACAGCGTGCCGCCATCACGCTCATTGACGCCGATGGATACGACCATGCCTGCCTTTCGCGCGGCCTCGCCGATCGCGTCGGTCGCAGCGGACGGCACCGTCACCGCCTGTTCGAGCAGGCGCAGATGTTCGGTGCCCGAAAGTAGCTCGATGCCCGTCTGGACGGCCGCAAAGTAAGGGTAATAAGGCACGACCGTTTCGGGGAAAGTGGCGAACTGTACGCCTTTCTGGCCGAGTTCGTGGATCTTCTGCACGACCTTGGCGACGGTTGCTTCACGGCTATAGAGCACCGGGCTGAACTGGACGGCAGCGGCTTTGACTACTTTCATAAAAAAACTCCTTAACGATGAGTAGGGGTACCAGGCATTGGTCGATCTTGCATATGCAACATCGACCGAAAAACTTCAGACCATACGCAGCGGCAATTTCCCCGCGATATTCATAAGTTCATGGGCGCCGTCTTCGCCAAGGAGGCGCGTCGTGTAGTGCTGTGCCGCCGACCACGCGCTCGCGGCGTTCTTGAGCAGCGCCCGGCCTTCGTGTGTGAGCGAGAGGGGGCGGCTTCGACCATCGCTTGCTGGAATGCCCTCGGCAACCCAGCCCTGCGCGATCAGCGGCTGCAGATTTCTTGTCAGCGTCGAGCGCTCGTGATGATTGCGGCGGCCCAGATCCGAGCGGCTAATCGGCCCGAACTCCCCGATCAGCACGAGCAATGAGAATTGCGGCGCCTCGATGCCGAACGGACGCAACGCTTCGTCATAGACCGAAGTCAGGACGCGGGAGACCTGCCGGGCGCGCGTCAGCAGACAATTGCGCGCGATCTGGCTGCTCAGCGGTTCATCCGCAGTGCGGTCCGGTTCAGCGGTTCCATTCGACTCGTGTTGCATATGCACTATCTCGGTTGCCCCAGTTTTGCGGTGCGGTGTTTTGCTCGCGATGGGCGTATTGGAGCGGATGAATGTATCTCGCTTGTGTCCGAAAACCGGCTGCGTGTATGTGTGCGTATCGTTGGCTGTCGCAGATACGTTGAGATACAAAAAGAATAGGGCGAGGAATGAGGGCGGGAGGTGACGAGGCCGCGGCGCGATGAGCTCGCGAGTCCTCAGCGGCCGTTGCGGCCTGACCCGGCTTCTATACTCTTCGCCGTGGCACGCGAGAACCGCATTTGATATTCACTTGGCGACAACCCGGTCTTGCGCTTGAACAATTGCCGAAATGTACTGATATCGCCATAACCAACTCGCTGACTCACTGCCTCAAGCCCAATCGGGCGCGTTTCAAGCAATTTCTTCGCAACTTCGATGCGCAGATTTTGCAGCCAGGTCAACGGCGCGAGCCCGACGGCCTCCTTGAAACGGCGATTGAGCGTGCGTTCGCTAACAGCAAGCGAAGCCGCCAGATCGCTCAACCGGAAGCCTTGCTGCAACGTCGCCTCCATTTGCTGCTGGGCGCGCGCGACGAGCGTGTCGGTATGCCCATGCTCGTCGAGTAGCTTTGCAAAGGAAGCCTGCGAAGTCCGGTTCATGTCGATCAACAGCGCTTTCGCGGTCATCGTAGCGAGTGCTTCGCCGGCGAATGTTTCGACGATCCGCACCGCGAGATTCAGATACGACGTTACGGAACCGCCCGAAATAATGCCGTCTTGCGCGATCAGCACTTCTTGTGCGCGAACTTCGATACGCGGATAGCGGCGTGCGAAATCCGCGGCTCTCGCCCAGTGCGTTGTTGCAGCGCGGCCATCCAGCAGACCCGCCTCGGCGAGCAGGTAATTAGCCGTGCAATATGCCGCCAGCACGGCGCCCGCCTTGCGCTGACGCCGCAGTGCGCAAGACAACGCATTCAACTGCTCGCGGCGCCCGAGGAATTCGTCGACATTCGAAAAAAACGGTGCGGTAAGCAGAACGGCGTCCGCGCGTTTGCGCGGGTCGATCTTGCCGTCGACGTGAATGGTCTGGCCAGACGCGGCGGTGACGGGTTGGCCGTCGAGTGATTCCACGCGCCATGCAAACGCGGGCGCGGATGTCGCACCCGATGCAGCCTTGCGCGCGTGGAACTGATTGGCCGCGCTGAAGACGTCAACCGGGCCCGCGACGCCGGACGCGAGAATTCCGTCATAGACCCAGATGCGGACGATGGTCATGGTGTGTCTGAAATTCCTTGAATAATGGCGATGCTGCCACTCCCGGCCAATCGAGTAAACCCCGATCATGGCCGCATCCAATGACCGGAAGCAGGAGTGGAACCATGCCAATGATCGATGCACTATGGCCCGAAGGCGCCTTGACGCCCGAGGCCGAAGCGCGCCTCGTCAAGGATCTGACCGATATCCTCATCAAGGCGGAAGGGTACGATCCTGCCAATCCGGTCGCACGGCGTGTGACCGTGCTCCATCTTCATCGGCCCGCTGCGATCTACGTCGGCGGCGAACGTACGAACACAATCCGCTACCGGATCGTTCCGTCCGTACCTGAAGGGCAATACACCGCCGAATCGCGTCGCTCGCTCGTCAGAGACGTCACGGAAGCGGTGGCGCGCGCGGAGAACCGGCCGTTCGACGACGTCGCGCCGCGCGTCTGGGTCTTTCCGACCGAAATTCCGGATGGCGCCTGGGGAACGCGCGGCGCGATCTGGACGCTGCCCGATATTCATGCGCTGCTGGCGGGCGAGTCTGAGCGCAGCGCGGGCGTCGAACGTCTCGCACGCCGCCGCCTGGAAAAGGCGCGCATCACGCTCGAAGCGGCGCTCGATGCGGCTAGCGCAGGTACGACGAGAAAATCGCAAGTGGAGCGCCCGGCATGAAATTCAACGATACAGCCCCCGTGCTGGCGTCCGCAGGCACACCGCCGCTCTGGCTGGCGAGGCTCGCTGAAAATGCAACGCTCGAAGCCACCGTCCTGAAGCGGCCGATAGACGGCCGAGCCGATATTCTCTCCGTGATCAAGCACGCGGTCGCGCTCTACGAATTTCAGCATCACAGCTACAAGGGCGAAATCGGCAACGATTTGTATATGGAATCCTATCGATCGCAAATCCAAGGCGTGCCGATCGAAACGGTGGTCGTCGCGCATCTGAACCAACGGGGCGAGACGGATTCAGTGGTCATCAATCATCGCCCGCTCAACGCAGCGCTGCTGTTCTCGAAACGGATGTGGGAAAGCGTCGATGAGCGCTTCCGTGATTACTATCTGACGGGACCAGAAGCCGCTGCGCTGGATAAGGAATCTGGTGTTGCCTCATGCCAGCCTTCGGGCTGATGCGGCAAGAGCAGACGCGATGAAACATCTTCTTTTCGATTTGATAGCAGCCTCCGTGCTGATCGCTTCCACTGGAGTTTCCATGGCTCAAACCACTCCGATGCCAATCACGCCGACTACGAAGATATTGGCAATTGGCACCTTTGCACCGGGCACGGACATGCAACGTGTCCACCACATTCTTCCGACCGAAGTTCGCGCGACGGCACAGCTCTACCTGGAGGGCAAGATTGACCAGTGGTACTCACTTCAAGACCGGGCTGGGGTAGCGTTCATCCTGAACGTGACGGACGTGAATCAAGCCCATGAAATGCTTGAGGCACTTCCTTTGGGGAAAGCGCATTTAATGACATTTTCGCTCCTCCCAATAGGCCCGCTAAAGCCGTTGAGCAAGCTTTTGAATCCGCCGTCCCCCTGATAGCAAGCGCCGGAGGGCTGCTATCGGTGGGACTTGCTATGGCCACGCGCCATTCGGGAATGTCAGCCTGGCGGCGATCGAGCATGCCTTGGAGAGAGTCGCGAAGGCGATTAACGATCAGACATACTAACGACTGACGCGGAATGAAATTGCTCGCCTCGATTCGAAACCACTTCATTCAGCGAGGGAAGAAAGCGGCTTGGCAACGGTGGCCTGAGCAGCGAGAGCCAGAAGGCGTTGATGTCGAAGCACGGCCTGCCGAGTTCAATGGGATTCTCAGTCGATACAGAGCCGTTTGACGAAGCGCGGGTCCGAAGCTACGCACCCGTGAACCGGGGCGCTGGCGCCGCCCGTCCGGACGAACGCGGATTCGACGCAACGGCTTCGATGGAAATCGCGGGAAGGCGCTCGCTGACATAGCGCGCATGCCGCTCAAAAATCGCACAGATCTCGCCTTCGGCAAGCAGTTTTTCGCGGCCGTAGGCACGAGCCGGTGCGGATAGATGGTATTTCACCTCCGCGCCTTCGAATTGAATCTCGATGAGCGATTTGTCGACCAGTTCGCCGACACAGTCCATGACGGCTTCGTCGGAGAGCGTGGCGTCGTGTGCGATCCCGCACGCCGCCTGCGGGCTGAAGGCGCGGCTGAACACGCTCAGACGCCTGAACACTGTCTGCTCGGCTGCGTCGAGCAGCTCGAAGCTCCAGTCGATTGCGGCCCGCAGCGTCCGATGTCTGGGCTGCGCGGTGCGATAACCGCCGGCAAGATAGAGCAGAGGCTCGTCGAGCCCCTCGCAGATGCCTTCGAGGCCCAGTACGGACGCTCGTCCGGCCGCCAGTTCGAGTGCGAGCGGTATGCCCTCGAGGCGCCGGCATATCTCTTCGACGACGCGCAGACGTTCATCGCTCATGTTGGCGCTCATGTCGGCGTTGATGCCGTTCGAGGACAGCCGCCTCAAGAAGAGACCGACCGCAGGGGAGCACAGCATCGCTTCGCGGCAGTCGCCTGCTTCAGGAAGAGCGAGCGGGCCGACACGATAGACGACTTCGTGGGACACCCGCAGACGGAACCGGCTGGTGGCGAGAATCCGCACCTGGGGATTGGCATGGCTGATCAGCCCGACGAGTTCGGCGACGTGCTCCACAACATGCTCGGCGTTGTCGATGACGAGCACGCCGCGCATGCTGGCCAGCCCGCGCGCCACGCTGCGCAGATCGGCACCTTCCTCGGCGTTGGCGAGGCCGCAGACGTCTGCGAACGCGCGGACGACAGCCGCGCGTGTGCTGTGCGCAGCGAGTTCGACGAGGCGGACATCGACAGCCTGTTCTGCGGCGAGCCGGTGCGCGATTTCCCGGGCGATTCTCGTCTTGCCGATGCCGCCCGCGCCGACGAGCGTCACGACGCGCGCCGAGGCGATCAGCGAGCGCACTTCAGCGATCGCGGTTTCACGTCCGAGCAACGTATCGCGTGCGGGCAGCCGATCGGGCCCGGTTGCGCATCCGTGGTACGGCAATGGCGCGATTCGGGCTTCGGGCGCCGCCGCAATCAGCTGATAGCCACGCCCCGGCACAGTGAGGATCAGTTTGCGGTCCGTGCCCAGTGCCTTGCGGATCGCCGAAAGCTGCACATGGATGTTGTTTTCCTCGACGACCGTATCCGGCCAGACCGCCTCCATGAGTTCGTCCTTGGAGACAATGCGTCCCCCCGCCAGGGCAATGGTGGCGAGCACATCGAAGGCGCGGGACCCGAGATCCACCACATTGCCGCCGCGGCGTAGCGTCCGTACGCCGAGGTCCAGCTCACATTCGCCGACCTGAATGACGGGCGCACGGGGGGCGAATGTTGGAGAGTCTGCTATCGCGTGATTCATGTCTGTTTCGTCCGGCATGGCTCGGGCAAGGGACTGAGGGCGCGGCAACCCGCCTCGCCGCGGGTGGCCCGATGTCGTGCGGGCTGACTGCGCGCGGCGCGTATTGAGACGGATGATAGGCGAAGCGCCTTTTCCTCGCCGTTACCCATAAATTAACTTTTGTTAATCTACGGCTTCCGCAGCACTCGTTCAAGCGCATGGGGCCATCGGGAGCCAGTGTCGCGCAACGCCGGTGCCGAAAGCCGGACAGAACATTAACTTAATTTAATGCGGCGCCGAAAAACGGATTATCGGCTCTGGACGGATAATTAGAGGCAGGGTGGCGGAGGCAAGGAGGATCGGGCTTCGCACGAGCAGCGGCGCCGCGCCGCGACCGTTTTGGCGGCTGTCTGGAACCGCGAGTGGCTGGAATGAAGATCTTGTTAGTGGAAGACAATGTGCAGGTGGCCGGCTTTCTGAGGAAGGGCCTTGCGGAAGCAGGCCATGTGGTCGACTTCGCCGACAACGGCCGGGACGGCATGTTTCTAGCCATGGGCGGCGCATACGACGCGATTATTCTGGATCGCATGCTGCCGGGCGGCGTCGACGGCCTCAGCATTGTGTCGGCGCTGAGAGCGACGGGGAGCAAGACGCCGGTGCTGATCCTGAGCGCGCTCGATGCTGTCGACGAGCGCATTCGCGGGCTGAAGGCCGGCGGCGACGACTACGTGGTCAAGCCCTTCGCTTTCGGAGAGGTGCTCGCGAGGCTCGAGGTGCTCATGCGCCGTTCGCAGAGCGACGTGCTCGAAACGACGCTCAAGGTGGGCGACCTGAGCATCGATCTGCTTTCCCGAAGGGTGATGCGTGCGGGCAAGGCGATCAGCCTGAAGCCACGCGAGTTCAAGCTGCTCGAGTACATGATGCGGCATGCCGATCAGGTCGTGACGCGCACCATGCTGCTGGAGAATATCTGGGAGTATCACTTCGATCCGCAGACCAACGTGATCGACGTGCATGTCAGCAAGCTCCGGCAAAAGATCGATGCGGGCTTCGAGCGTTCGCTTCTGCGCACCGTACGAAACTCCGGGTACATGCTTTCGGCCGACACATGACCGACGCGCCAGCCTTCACGAATCCAGAAGACGCGAACGTCCAAACGTTGTGGGACGACGGCACGCTCGTCCTTTCGCGCATCAAGGCGCGGGGCGCGGCGAAAACCCGGCTCGCCGTGCGTCCGTCTGCCAGCCAGCCATCGGCGGAAGCCCTGTCGTTGCTCGAGCACGCCAACCGGCTGCGCTCGCGGCTCGATAGTCCGCGCTTCGCGCAGCCGCAGGCGCTTGTGCGGGAGAGCCGGCGCACTACGCTCTTTCTCGACGATCCGGGCGGCAGTGTTCTCTCGTCCATGCAGACGCATCGTCTGCCGCACAGCCAGGTTCTTTCGATCGCGGCCAGCGCGGCGGCGGCGCTCGACGCTTTGCATGTACGCGGTTTGATCCATCACGACATCCGGACTGCTCACCTGCTCGTCAACGCGAAAACTGGCGGGGTGGCGTTGACCGGATTCGGGTTGACCGCCGAGGCCGAAGCCGAAACTTCCACCGAGGGCGAGAGCAGTCGCCCGCCGGTTCTGTTCACCGACGCGCTTCCCTTCGTTGCGCCGGAGCGAACCGGACTGCTCAACCGGCGGCCCGATGCGCGCTCCGACCTGTACTCGCTGGGTGTCGTGATCTTCTGGATGTTCACGGGCCGCTTCCCCTGGCTGGCCAGTTCCGCGGCGGAGTGGCTGCACTGCCATACGGCGAGAAAGCCCATTTCGCTCAAGGAGTGCGCGCCCGAGATTCCCGAACCCGTCGCCGCCATCGTCGACCGGCTGCTGGCGAAGGCTGCAGAGGACAGGTACCAGACCGCCCGAGGCGTGGAGCACGACTTGCGGCTGTGCGCCGTGCAGAGCCTGCGCGGGGCGCCTATCGAACCTTTTGAGCTGGGCGCGGCCGACGTGGCTGACCGCTTGCTCATGCCCGGGCGCCTGTACGGGCGCGAGATGCAAGTGCGGGCGCTGACCGACGCGTTCGAGCGTGTCGTTCGCGACGGCTTGCCGGAATGCGTTCTGGTGTCCGGCTACTCGGGCATCGGGAAATCGTCGCTGGTCGAGGCCTTTCATCGCTCGATGTCCTGCTCGGGCAGCCTGTTCGCTGCCGGTAAGTTCGATCAGTACAAGCGGGATATTCCGTACGCAACGATTGCACAATGCATGGCGGCGCTCGTGCAGCAGATTCTCGACGAAGACGAGCGCGAAATCGGGGCATGGCGGGCGCGCATTCAGGAAGCGCTCGGTTCTCATGGACAACTGATCATTGCTTTGATCCCCGCGCTCGAGCGTCTCGTCGGTGCGCAACCGCCGGTCGCCGAACTCCCGCCGCAGGACGCCCAGACGCGGTTCGTCGCTGTGCTGACGCGATTCATCGGCGCTTTCGCTTTTCCGGGGCGACCCCTGGTGCTTTTTCTGGACGATCTCCAATGGCTGGACGCCGGCACGATCTCGGTCCTCGAAGCTTTGGGGAAAGGGCAGGAGATCAGGGATCTGCTGCTCATCGGCGCGTTTCGCGACAACGAAGTCGGGCCCGCGCACCCGTTGGCGCGCGTAGTGGGTGCGATGCGCGCGGGGCGGGTTCGCGTTCATGACGTGCTGCTGGCCCCGCTCGCCGTGAGCGACGTGGCAGGCCTCGTGCGAGACGCGACACACGGCGACGCACAACGCACCGCGCCACTCTCGCAGGTCATGTTCGACAAGACGGGCGGGAACCCGTTCTTTGTCGTTCAGTTCCTTCAGGTTCTGGCCGACGAAGGCTTTCTCACATTCGACAAGGCGCGTCACGAGTGGGCATGCAACGCGGATCGGATTGCACAGAGCGCATTCCCCGACAGCGTTGTGGATCTGATGGTCGACAAGCTCGGCCGCCTGCCTGATTCGACGCGCCGTGCGCTGGTGGATTTCGCGTGCCTGGGCGCCTCGGTTTCGACCACGGTGCTTGCGCGCGTGAGCGGTCAGTCGAGCGAAGCGATCGATGCGGCGCTCGCGGAAGCCGCCGCCCAAGGCATTGTGTATCGGCAGCAAGATGGCTACGCATTCGTTCATGACCGGATCCAGGAGGCCGCGTATGCGTTGATGGACGAAGCCGATCGCGCGCCGGCGCATTTGCGCATCGGCACCCTGCTGGACGGCGGCGACGGGGATCCGGAGGTCGAGCGCAATATCTTCGAGATCGTCAACCAGTTCAACCGCGCGATCCACGTCATTGAGGACGTCGATGTACGTATGCGCGTGGCGAGCCTCAACTTGCGCGCGGGCCGCCGTGCGAGGGCTTCGGCAGCCTATGGTTCCGCGCTTGCGTATCTGACGCTAGGAAGCGACATGATCGGCAGCGAAGCATGGCAGACGCACTACCCGGAGAAGTTCTCGTTCGAACTGCTGCGTGCCGAGTGCGAATTCCTCACGGGAAACGCCGCGTTGGCCGAGGAACGTCTGCGAGGTCTGGCAGCGAGCGCTGCGAGCTTGCCGCACAAGGCCGCGGTGGCGTTTCTTCGTGTCACGCTGCATACGGCGCTCGATCAGATGCAGGACGCCGTCGAGATCTGCCTCGGCTATCTGCGCGAGGTCGGGATCGACTGGGTTGCACATCCCGAGCGCGCGGCAGCCGTGGCGGAGTACACGACGCTGCACGACCGGATCGGCGAAAGAACGATCGCCTCCCTCATCGACCTGCCGTTGCTCCAGGACGAAACGCTGGAGGCGACGCTCAATGTGCTGACCGCGGTGTTGCCACCGGCGTTTTTCACCGACGAAAACCTGGTGTGCCTCGTGTTGTCCCGCATGGCGAACCTGAGCATTCGACATGGCAACGCCGACGCGTCGTCTCTCGGCTTTGCCTACCTTGGCATGGTGGCCGGCCCGATCTTCGGCGACTATCGCGCCGGTTTCGAGTTCGGCAGGTTGGGACTGGCACTGGTGGACGAGCGCGGCCTCTCGCGCTTCAGGGCGCGTGTGTACATGTGTTTCGCCTATCACGTGATGCCGTGGACACAGCCCATGCGCACGGGACTGCCGCTGTTGCGCCGGGCGTTCGAAGCGGCGACGCTAAGCGGCGACCTCACCTATATCGGCTTCAGCAGTTGTTGCCTCGTGACGAGTCTGCTTGCCGCCGGCCATTCGCTTGCCGAGGTCGAGGACGAGGCGGTCGAGCGCCTGCGTATCGTTCGCGCCGCGGGTTTCGGGCTGATCGTCGACATCATGACCGCCCAGTTGTCGCTGATTCGCGGGCTGCGGGGGCTGCCGCCGTGGCTCGGTTCCGCCGATGCGGACTATGCAGACGAGGCTTCTCTCGAGCGCCATCTCGAAGGCAATCCCGCGCTCGCCATCGCGGCGTGCTGGTACTGGATACGCCAGATGCAGGCGCACTATTTCGCCGGCGACATCGGGCGCGCGCTGGAGGCGCAAACGCGCGCAGCGCCCTTGTTGTGGACCACGTCGGGACACTTCGAGCTGGCCGAATATCACTTCTTTGGCGCACTGGCGCGTTTGCATTGGCATGACACCCTTGCGCCCGCCGAACAGGCCGCCAACATGACGGCGCTGGCGGAACATGTCGAGAGACTGCGCGGCTGGTCCCGGCATGCACCCGCGAACTTTGCTTCGCGTACTGCGTTGGTCGAGGCCGAACTCGCACGCGTAGGCAAGCGCGAGTTCGAAGCGATGCGCTTCTACGAGCAGGCGATCGAGCACGCGCGCTTGCAGCGTCTGCTGCATGTCGAGGGTCTCGCCAACGAGATTGCCGGCCGGTTCTATGCGGCCCATGGGTTTGCAACCATCAGTGTCGTGTACCTGCGCAACGCGCGCCTCGCCTGGTTGAACTGGGGGGCGATGGCGAAGGTCAAGTCGCTCGACGCGCGCTTTCCGGGACTGGTGTCGGAAGACTCGTCGGGAGCGTTGGGCGGGCCGGTAGCGAATCAACTGGAGGTGGAGACGGTTGTTAAGGCATCCCAGGCGATTTCCAGCGAGCGGGTGCTTGAGCGGCTCATGCACACGCTGATGACGATTGTGCTCGAGCACGCCGGCGCCCGGCGTGCCTTACTGATTTTGCCGCACGCGGAACAACTCTGGATCGAGGCGGAGGCCGATGCGATCCACGAGGGCACCACGGTCCATGTAGGCCGCCGCGCCGCCGCGACGGACGCGGTACCGCTCGCCATGCTCCATCACAGCTTGCGCACGCACGAACCGGTGCGGGTGGACGACGCTTCGATGGAGAATCCGTTCGCAGCGGACGAATACTTCAACGGCAGGAATGCGCGCTCGGTGCTGTCATTGCCGCTCGTCAAGCAAGACCGGGTGGTCGGCGTGCTGTACCTCGAGAACGAACTGGCGCCGGGCGTGTTCACGTTCTCGCGGATGGCGGTGCTCAGTCTGCTCGCATCGCAGGCTGCGATATCGATCGAAAATGCCAGCCTGGAAGAGGTCGAGGCGCTCCTCGAGGAAAAGGAAGCCTTGCTGCAAGAAGTGCATCACCGGGTCAAGAACAATCTGCAGTTGATCAGCAGCCTGCTGAATCTCCAGGCCGCGCGCGTCGAAGACAAGGCGACGGCGGAGCGCTTTCTCGACAGCCGGAACCGGGTGCGCTCGATGGCGATGGTTCATGAGAATCTGTACCGCGCCGGGAATTTTGC
The DNA here is from genome assembly GCF_905220185.1 of Paraburkholderia sp. J11-2. Classification (NCBI taxonomy): domain Bacteria; kingdom Pseudomonadati; phylum Pseudomonadota; class Betaproteobacteria; order Burkholderiales; family Burkholderiaceae; genus Paraburkholderia; species Paraburkholderia sp. J11-2. The sequence goes on from NZ_CAJMYY010000002.1 coordinate 318,911, forward strand.
GCGCATCGACATGGCGTCCCATATCCGGAATCTGTGCGCGCACCTTTCGCGCGTGTATGAATTGAGTCAACTGAACGTGTCCCTCGACGTGCGGGTGGACGACGTGCAGCTCGACATGAACCGGGCGGTGGCGTGCGGCATGATCGTGAACGAACTCGTCTCGAATGCGCTAAAGCACGCATTTCCGGAGGGCCGGCGCGGGCACTTGCGTGTCGAACTGGTGTCGGACGACGAGCGCGGATGCAAGCTCAGCGTATCGGACGATGGCATTGGATTGCCGCCCGATTTTTCCATTGATGAGGCCGAATCGCTCGGCCTGCAGCTCGTTTCCGACCTCGCCCGCCAACTCCATGCTGCGGTTCGGCAGGACCGCGACGCGGGGACAAGCTTTGTCATTCACTTCAAACTCTAGGGACCCAACGGGCTTCGTCATGGCATCCGCGCGCATACTTATCGTGGAAGACGATCGCGTGGTCGCACGCGATATCGGTCAACAGCTCGTGCGCTGCGGGCATACCGTTGCGGCCAGTGTCGCGAGCGGCGAGGAGGCGCTCGTCGTGGCTGCGCGCTCGCCGCTCGACCTCGTCCTCATGGATGTGCGCCTGGAGGGCGAGCTGGACGGTATCGACGCCGCGCGGCGGCTGCGCGAAGCGCATGGACTGCCCATCGTATTTCTCACCGCCTATGCGGACGAGGAGACGGTCCAGCGCGCGACGGTCACCGAGCCGTTCGGGTACGTCCTGAAACCCTTTGAAGATCAGCAGCTGCGCACGGTCGTGGAGATGGCGCTATACAAGCATGCCGCCGAGCGCCGTCTGCGCGAGAGCGAGCAGCGCTATGCGGCCACGCTGGCCAGCATTGGCGACGGGGTGATTGCGACGGACTGCGAATCGCGCATCACGTTGATCAACCCCGTAGCCGAAACATTGACGGGATGGTCCCGGGAGGAGGCCGCCTGCCAGCCGCTCGCGAATGTGCTCGTGCTGATCGACGAGGACACGAACATGCCGCTGGTCGATGTGGGCGCTGCGGTCCTGCGCGAACAGGCTCCCGTTGACTTGCCACCCAAGACCCGGCTGGTTGGCAGGCAGGGGCGCGAAGTACCGGTCGAAACCCGGGTCACGCGGATTGTCGACGATGTTGGGCAGGTTGTCGGTATCGTGCTTGCGATTCGCGACGCGACGGAAACGCGCCGTGCCGCGCAAGCGGAGATCCTGCGTGAGACCAATGAGCGCCTCGGCGCGGCAATGTGGGGGTCGAATGTCGGCGTATGGGAGCTTGAATGCGACGGCGACGACGAACAACATTGGGTGCTGCGATGCTGGAACGTGCGCGAGTGGCTCGGCTACGGCGAGCATGCCGGCGCTCCCAGCTTCGGCCGGTTCATGGCGCTGGTTCATCCCGACGACCGGAAGCGCTTTGAAGAGGCCATCAGAAACCAGTTGCGCAGCGGCGCAGCGCTTGCGGTCGAGCACCGCTTGCTGCACAGCGACGGGGCGTACCGCTGGGTCCTCACGCGCGGCACATCGCGCAAGCATGCCGGCAGCACACCTGTGTGCCTGAGCGGCACGTTGATCGACATTACCGAACTCAAGCGTGCTGAACTGGCATTGCGCGTGAGCGAGGAGCGCTTTCGGGGTACGTTTGAAAATGCCGCAGTCGGGATTGCGCATTGCGGCGCGGACGGGCGATTCCTGCGTGTCAATCAACGCTACTGCGAGATTGTCGGCTATACCCGCGACGAATTGCTCAAGATGACGTTCAGGGACGTCACGGACGCATCGTATCTGCCTGAGAGCGAATCCCGGTTCGGACTGCTGTTCGAGAAGAAGATCCCTCATTATGTCGAAGACAAGCTGCTCATTCGCGGCGACGGAACGCGCGTGTGGGTCAATGTCTGCGTCGCGATGCAATGGGAACCCGGCGAGCAGATCTATCACACAATCGCGGTCTTGCAGGACATTACCGAGCGCAGGGCGCTCGAAGCAACGGTGCGCGTGGCGCGAGACGAGGCGCAGGCCGCGAACAAGGCAAAGGATCAATTTCTCGCCAATATCAGCCACGAGTTGCGCACACCGCTGAACGGCATCCTCGGCTATGCACAGATCCTGCGCCATGACGACGGGCTCGGGGCGCGCCAACGATCGCAAGTCGCGGTCATCGAGCAAAGCGGGACGCATCTGCTGACGCTGATAAACGACTTGCTGGAGTTCGCTCGCGCCGGCGCGGGCCGGATCGAACTGCAACCGGCCGATGTGCCGCTCACGCCGTTTCTGGAAATGCTCGCGGAGATGGTCGGCGTGCGCGCGCGGGAGAAAGGACTGACGCAAACCTGCGCGATTGCGCCTTGCTTGCCCGCCGTAATTCGAGTTGACGAAAAGCGCTTGCGCCAGGTGCTGCTCAACCTGCTTTCGAACGCCGTGAAATTCACCGACGAAGGTGCAGTCACATTTACGGTAAGACAGGTCAGCACGGGGGTCCTGCGTTTCGAGGTGTCGGACACGGGCGTGGGTATCCGACCCGACCAGATCGGGCGCGTTTTCCAGCCGTTCGAGCAGGCGGGCGATACCGAGCGGCGCAGCGCAGGCGTGGGCCTGGGCCTTTCCATCAGTCAGCATCTCGTCTGGCTCATGGGCAGCGAGATTCATGTGGAGAGCGAACACGGGCGAGGGAGCAGGTTCTGGTTCGATCTCGCGCTAACGGCTCCAGGCGATGGAGGGTGCGCGGCGGATGACGCGGATTGCGCGACGAAGCAGGCTATCGACGGGTCGGCTGACGATCCGTCGGGAGAGCCTGACGCGCCCGCGCCACTGGCCGTTCCCTCACACGAGAACATGGAGATCCTGCATCGCCTGGCATTGCGAGGGCAGATGCGAGACGTCATGCGTCACGCCGACGCGCTGCTGGAAAGCGACGGGCGTTACCAGGCATTCGCGCGGCGCATACGCCGGCTCGCGGAGAACTTCGAATCGCGGGAGCTGCTCTCATTCATCGAACGGCATTGGAACGGAAGAGAGCAGGCATGACAGAGAAACTTGAACGCCTCGAGCCGCTCGTTCTGGTTGTCGACGACACGGCTTCGAATCTCGGCCTCGTGGTCGATTTTCTCGAAGGCAACGACCTGCGCGTATCGATTGCCCGTGACGGCGAAGAAGCGCTCAGGCGTGCGGATCTCGTGCATCCGGACCTGATCCTGCTTGACGTGATGATGCCGGGCATGGACGGGTTCGAGGTGTGCCGCAGGCTGAAGGACAATCCGCGAACTCGCGCAGTCCCCGTCATTTTCATGACCTCGCTTTCACAGACGGAAGAGAAGACGACCGGCTTCGAGGTTGGGGCGGTCGATTATGTGACCAAGCCGCTGCAGATGGAGGAACTGCTTGCGCGCGTGAAGACGCATCTGAAACTGGGGCGGCTGCAGAAGGCCCTCACGGAACAGAACGCGCGTCTTCAGGAAGAGGTGCGCAGCCGGGAGGCCGCGCAGAACGCGTTGATCGAAATGATCAATAGCGTGCGCAACTCGTCGAATGCGATTGCTCACGATCTTCGAACACCGTTGACCGAACTGCGCTTCAGGATGGAGGCGATGATCCTCGACCTCAAGAAAAAGGTTGATGGCGATACGCTGGAGCGGCTGGACGGCGCGCTGAGCGACATCGACCGTGTCATCGGCATTTTCAACGCGCTCCTGCGCCTCGCGGAGATCGACGCGGGCGTACGCAGGTCGGGTTTTCTGCAGAGCGATGTCGCGCACATCGTCGCCGAGGCCGTGGAGTTTTATCAACCGCTCGCGGAACTGCGTGGGCTCGCGCTGACCCTGAGTGGTCCGGATAGCTTGCCGGCGCTGGTCGATCCATTGTTGCTCGCCCAGGCGATCGGCAATCTCATCGACAACGCGCTGAAGTTTGCGAGCACGCAGGTGCAGGTTTATCTGAGCGGCGCCGACGGCTCGATCGAGGTCGCGGTGATCGACGACGGCCCAGGCGTTCCGGATGCGGAAAAAGCCCGCGTGACCGAGCGCTTTTACCGCAGCGATGCGAGTCGCGGAACGCCCGGAGTCGGCCTCGGGCTCGCACTCGTCAAAGGGGTGGCGACATTGCATCGCGGCACGCTGCAGCTCGAGGACAACGAACCAGGGCTCATCGTGAAGCTGGCGCTGTCGTGCTAGTCGGTGCGGGACAGGTGAGACGGCCGTTGATGCGGTGACGGGCGTGCCGCTACGTGCTTAGCGCTCACCTGAGCACCCGGAGCGCCCGCTGCGCACAGCTTGTGGCGGAGTTGGCCAAGACGCTGGATATCGGGTGCCGGCGAGTTCAGGTCGATAAGGGCATCGAACTGTGCAAGAAGCGCCAGGGCTTGCGCGGCCTCATCTCTTTCGAGGTGATGCGTGGCGAGGTCGAGCGCGGCGCGCAATTTCCAGATCACCGCGCCGTGTTCGCTCGCTAGCGTCATCGCAGCGTTCAGGAAATGGCGTGCTTGCGCTTCGCAACGCGCGCGTTCCTCACGCGCAGAGCCGTCCAGGGCGCGCGCGTGCTGAAGCTCAACCCAGCCTCGGGCGCGCAGCAGTTCGGGCAAAAAGTAATAGTCGCCCTGGGTCTCGCTGCGCGCGATCGCGTCGTCCAGCCTCGCACGAGCCTCCACGAAACGGCGAGCGTTCGCGAGCGTCTCGGCGCTCAACACGATGAACGGGGCAATCACGCGCCGGAAGCCGCGCTTAATGAGCCGCTGCAGGGCAGGCTCGAGCCGCTCGAGCGCGGACACTTTATCGTTCGACTGATGATCGATCTGAACGGACAGACACTCCGCGTAGTCTTCCCAGACCGCGAAGCGGTGAGTCGCCACCTGCGAGCGCAACAGGGCGAGATAGCGCAATGCGGCCTGCGAGTCGCCGCATTGAAGCGCGAGCGGCACAGCCACGGTGGCCAGCAGATGGCTGAGCGTTGGCTCCAGCGTGTCCCGCCGCGCTGGGTTCAGCGAGGCTTGCACATGTTGCATGGCGTGCGCCGGCTTGCCCTGAAGCCAGGCAATGCGGGCGAGCGTGCCGTTGCAGAAGATGAGCGGGTCCACGCCTGGCGTGCCACAGGGCGGCTCCTCCGAGCCGGGTTCGCCGAGCGCCGCAACGGCGAACTCGAGGCGTTCCCGGGCTTGCTCATGCTCGCCGAAGCAGTGGAGCGAAATGGCCAGCATTGCGCTGGCCAGCAGGCGCGTGCTGCGCGATTCGCCATGCTCCGCTATCTGCTGGATGCGGGTGGCGTAACGAATCGATGCGTGAATGTCGGCGATCGACAGTGCGGTGTTCCAGAGGCCCCACAGGGCGCGCATCACGAACGCGTCGTCGCGCGCTGCCTGCGCGAGCCGCAGCACGCGCTGCCAAAGCGATACTGCAGTCTCGACATTTTCGCCCACGTACACGAGCGTGCAAGCGTAGGCTGCGCACAGCCGCATTTCGCAGACGACATCGACAGAGCCTGCCGGCAGGGAGTCGAGGACATCCAGCGCGCGCCGCGCCCGTTCGCAGCATTCATGGACGAGCGCTGCATCGAGCAGCGTGCCGACCAGCGCCCCCGCGAGCGCGACGCCCTGGGCCGGGTCGCCGTTCTCGGAGAAAGCCCAATCGTAGGCGGTGCGCGCGTCGTCGAGAGAAAGACGTGCGTTGAGATCCGCACCGTGCCGGCTGCCTTGCGCGTGGATAGGGCCGCTCTCCTCAATGCGCTTTTTCATGTAGCGCATGTGCCGCGAAGCGATGACATGCACTTCGCCTTCGTCGCGCAATTTCTCCATCGCGTAGGCACGAGTGCTCTTGGTGAGCCGGTACGTTGCGATTGGACCGTGAAACTCCACGTTCAAAAGCGACTTGGTCGCGAGTTCTCCAAGACTCGATACGACCACTGCAATCGACATGCCGGGCTCCGTGGCGACGGCGCAGACCGCATCGAACGCAAATGCGTCCGTAAAGCAACCGAGGCGGCGAAAGAGAATGCGCGACGGCGCATCGAGCAGCGCGTAGCTCCACTCGAACGTCGCGCGCAAGGTCTGGTGCCGCGGCAGTGCCGAGCGCAGGCCTCCGGTGAGAAGGTCGAGCTGGTGGTCGAGCCGCGAAGCCACGCCTTCGACGCCGAGCGTCGCCACGCGAGCCGCGGCGAGTTCAATGGCGAGTGGCAGGCCGTCGAGTCGCCGGCAGATGTCGGCGGCCAGTGCAATGCTTCTTTCGTCCGCGGCGCAGTCCATGGCGAGTGAGCGGGCACGGCTCAGAAACAGTTCGACCGCTGAATACGCGAGCATTTCCTGCGTTGCCAGCCCGGTCTCGGGTACGGCAAGCGGTTCGAGGCGCAGCACGGATTCAGCGCGAATGTGCAGGGCTTCGCGGCTCGTCACGAGCACGCGTACCGAGGCATTGCGCACGAGCAGCGCCTCCACGAGCCCGGCCGCGACGTCGATCACATGCTCGGCGTTGTCGAGCACGAGCAGACATCCGGATTCGGCGAGGACATCGTATAGCGCGTCCGCGCGGTGCTGCCCATCGCACATGGGCAGCTTCAGCGTGTCAGCCAGGATCGCGAGCACCGCTTCGCTGGAGGACGCTCTGGCAAGCTCCACGAAGCATATTGTCCGACCGCTGCGGCGATGGACTTCGTTGGCGACGTGAAGCGCGAGCGCGGTCTTGCCGATGCCGCCCGCGCCGACGACCGTCGTGACCGGTCCCCGTTCGAGGTGATCGAGCAGTTGTTCGATCTCCGCGGCGCGTCCGATCAGGGGCGTGACGAGCGCAGGGAGTGAGGGAAGCTGAAGTGCGGTTGCGATTGGCGGACGAGTCTCGCCCGTCTCGGCCGCCTCGGACGTTTGGGCGCCCCTGGCAACGAGCAGATAACCTCGCCCCGGTACGGTCTTGATCAGGTCGCGGTCGACGCCGAGCAGCTTGCGCAACGCCGCAATATGCACCTGAAGTCGATTCTCTTCGACGATCTGGCCCGGCCAGACCGCGTCCATGATGTCGTCTTTCGACAGAATGGCGCCATTGGCACGATAGAGGACTTCGAGAATGTCGAAAGCGCGCGCGCCAATTCGCAGCGAAACGCCATTGCGTTGAATGTTTCGCTGATCGAAACTGACCTGCAACGATCCGATCTGAATCATGGTCGTCTCCGGCTGGCGAGATCGTGATTATCTCGATGGCACATCTGATCGGGCGTGGGCAATGAAACGGCGTGGGGTCCTGAATAGCGGGCCAGGTTGGCGCTCCGGATTTGCCGGGACGCGAATGAGCGATGCTCGACATCTTTCGATGCTATGAATCCGCACACATCGAAGTGTAAACAAAGACTAGCGCGACGTCTTGAACAATAGTGCGCAGTGCATGGCTAATAGAGTGTTCTCAAACGCGAGAACGAGCCGATATCGTCCGCTTTGCTGAGAGTCGTGCAGCGCGGCACGCGGCGTTGGTACGCCACTCATTAACCAGGATGGGTGAATGTCCCGCGAAAAAACAGGGGTTCTCGTTACTTGGTGCCATATAACTCGTTTGCTATACGCCAATAATGTTTCACACGCACGAACGATCGAATTGAAGCATGGTGGAATGTGATGTGAGACCGCGCCGCACCCGCTCGGCTTCCGCGCGCAGGGACGGCCACGCCTTTGACGTCTACGGGGCCGTAAGGCCATTCAGAAGCATTAAGAACAATTAAGTCGCATTCCGGTTCGCCCGGTGGGTCATGCGTGCATGATCCGCACGGGAGGTTCACGACTGCAGGTTCGCCGCACCGCTGACCAGTTCGATGAAGGCGCCGATGCGTCTCGATCCGCGCTGGTTCGGCAGATAAAGCGCGGTCACCGCGGACCGGGCGTTGTTCGGGTTGACTTCGTAGTCTTCGAAGAGCTTGGTCAGGCGTCCGCTTTGCACGTCGGCGGCGACGAGCCAGCTCGGGAGCAACGCAATGCCAGCGCCGTTCAGCGCCGCTTCGCGCAGAATTGCCGAGTTGTTGGTCTTCAATCGTCCTGTCACCACGACTTCGGACTGCAAGCCATCATTGCAGAACGTCCATACCTGCCGGTCGGCGCCATAAGAAAAGCGCAGGCACTGGTGCGCGGGTAACTCATCGGGTTTCATTGGTGTGCCGAACTCGCTCAGGTAAGCGTGACTCGCCACGACAAACCGGCTGAAATTTCCGATGTGCCGGCTGATCACGCTGGCGTCTGGCGGCGGCGTGCCGAGGCGAATGGCAAGGTCTATGCGCTCGGACACCAGATCGGCAACCGTGTCGGTCAGTGTGATGTCCAGATCGAGTTTAGGGTAGCGCGACAGAAACGCGCCGAGATGCGGGCTGATGCACTGGCGCGCAAACTCGACAGGCACCGATACCCGCAGCGGACCGGAGGGATCGTCGCCGCGGTCGGTGACGGCGGCGTCGGCTTCGGCGATGTCTTCGAGAATGCGCGCGGCGCGCGAATAATACGTCTTGCCCGCATCGGATAGTGTGACCTGGCGCGTCGTTCTGTTGAGCAGCGCGGTGCCGAGCGTCTCTTCGAGTGCGTCGACGGCACGCGTGACAGACGACGTTGCAAGTTCCAGCTTTCGCGCCGCGCTCGAGAAACCGCCGCTCTGCGCTACCTCGACGAACGCGCGTAGCGCCTGAAGTTTGTCCATCGCTTTGTCTCCGGTGCAACGAAGCGTTGCATGCTGTTCCTATTCTAGCTTTCGACACGCGGCCCTATCTTGTATGCAGCCACATTTGAAGGAGAAACGCGATGGAGCCGCTTGAAATTCGCATCACACACGATTTCATTTGCCCGTGGTGCTGGATTGGTGAAAAGAAGCTCGAGGAAGCCATAACGGCGGAAGGCGCAAGCAAGAACGTCAAGTACGTGTTCATGCCATATGAACTGAATCCGGACATGCCGGAAGAGGGGCGAGACCGGAAGGCCTATCGCACGGCCAAATTTGGCAGTTGGGCCCGCTCGCAGGCCATGGACACGCACGTGAAGGAAGAAGGCCGGCAACATGGGCTGACATTCGACTACGACACGGTGAAACGCACGCCGAACACGCTGGCGGCGCACCGGCTGGTGTGGTTCGTCCAGTACGAGGGCGGTGACGCGCGCGCATTGGTCAATGCGATTTTCCGCGCCTACTTCACCGAGGGACGTGATATCGGCGATACGGGAGTATTGACGGATATCGCCGAATCAGTGGGGCTCGACAGGGTGCGTGTGAACGACCTGTTCGCATCACAAGACGGCTATGCGCAGGTGTGCAAGCTCGAAGCCGCTTCCGCTCTCGAATCGGTCACCGTCGTGCCGTACGTGAAGCTGGGGCGTGAAGTGGTGAGCGGTGCGCAGCCGGTGCCTGTGTTTCGTCGCGCGTTGCGCACAGCCGCGGATAGCGAGGTCGGAGCCGGCCTAAGCGCTTCGTAGCGCGTCATGCAGAGCGCACGGGTTTCCCCGCGCGCTCGACTCAACTGCCGCGTGCTTCCGGTTTCGCGAACGCGCGCGGCGTCGAGGACCTCGGCGGCAATACCGCTTAGTGATCCAGTTCGAATCGACGCCCCGCCGCCAGGCCCATATCGAGCCCCTCGGAGGATTCCAGCACGCAGGCGAGAATCGAGTGGTTCGCGTTGGCCGGCCGGATACCTCGCCGATAAGGGCGGTAGATGGCGTCGCCACGGTTGACGGTCATGCCCGTCACGGTGCAAACCGTCTTGCGGCGCGCATGGGTGCGTCTCCAGAGTTGATCCGCGTAATGGCCGCACGTGGCGTCATACCAGCAGAGCGAGACGGCTGTGCTCGAAAGGCGTTCGAGCAGGCGGATATAGCCGGAAAACGGAACGTCGGATGCCGATCGAGTTGTTCCCTGTTGCGTACGCCCGTGTTCCCGCCTGCGCGTTGGGTTTGCCTGATGCATCGCCTCGATGTCGGCGGGCGAGCGAGTGGCGCGTTCGAGCGAGAGGATGGTTTGCTTCCACGGTTCGTCGTTTGCGCAGGGGTCCATTGGGCGGCTCCGTTTCGTCGGCATGCGAGCGGGTCCAGGCAAGGCCGCCCGGCCACGTTGCCGGTCCGGGCGCCGCGCGGGACGACATCGCGTTGAGGCCGGACAGGCAACGCTATTGTGGATCGCGACTGCTAAAAGGTCCTGAGCCGGAAGGTAAAAACTCCTGAAAAATGGGAAGGCGCAACAAGTACGCCCGCCGGCCGCTGTGCTGTCAGTCCGCGGTGGACACAAAGGCCGGATAGTCGATATAGCCTCGCTCGTCGCCGCCGAAGAACGTGCCCGGGTCGGCCGCATTGAGTGGCCGCGCGTCACGTAACCGTGCGGGCAGGTCCGGGTTGGCGATGAACGGACGGCCGAACGCGATGAGATCCGCACGGCCGCTTTCGATCGCGCGCGTTGCGGTTTCGAGCGTATAGCCGCCCGCAAGCATCAACACGCCCTTAAATTGCCGACGCATGAGCGCGATGATGGCGTCCCAGCGGGGATCGTACTTCTCGTCCTTCACCGTGCCGACAATAGCCGGTTCGACGAGATGCAGGTAAGCCAGATCCCGTCCGTCCAGACGCTCTGCGATATGGCCAAAGGTCGCTTCGGGCGTGTTGTCGCCCATACCCATGAAGCGGCCCATGGGCGTGAGCCGTACGCCGACGTTTTGCGCGCCGACTTCGTCGCTGACGGCTTCCACGATCTCGAACAGCAGGCGCGTGCGATTCTCGATGCTGCCGCCATACGCATCGGTGCGGCGATTGCTGTCGCTATTGATGAACTGATCAATAAGATAGCCGTTGCCGGCGTGAATCTCGACGCCGTCCATACCGGCTTGCATGGCGTGGCGCGCGGCGACGCGGAAATCCTGCACGATCTGAGCGATGCCATCGAGCGTCAATGCCTGAGGCACCGGCACATCGGCCCAGGCGCCATTGCCGTCGCTGTCGACGATGAACGTTTTGCCCGGCACGGGCATGGCCGTCGGCGCGACGGGCAGGCCGCCGCCTGGCTGGAAGATCGGATGGGAAACGCGCCCCACGTGCCAGAGTTGCAGGAAGATCTTGCCGCCTTCGGCGTGGACGGCAGCGCTCACGGCACGCCAGCCTTCGATCTGCTCTGCCGTATGGATACCGGGGGTCCAGGCGTAGCCTTGCCCCTGCTGCGAAACTTGCGTGGCCTCGGTGACGATCAGCGCCGCGCCAGCGCGCTGCCGGTAATACTCGACGTTCATCGGGGTCGGCACATTGCCCGGCTGGCCCGCGCGCGAACGCGTGAGCGGCGCCATGGCGACGCGATGGGCGAGTGAGTGACGGCCGAGGCGAATCGGTTGGAAGAGAGCGTCAGACATGGGATTCTCCGTGCATGGAAAGGGGAGCGGGATGTCTGTAACGTTATCGACGAACGGGACTGCGGAGAATCCATCGCGCGCGCTATGCAGTTTTGCGCCGGACGCTAGTGATCGCAGTGAGATGACTGGCGCGCATACGCGCGGCCCGAAACGCGTGGCGGCGCGCTCACGCCTTTCGAGGACTTCAAAGCGGCTCGCCGAGTCCGAACGATGCGGCAAGCTGCGGCCCTTTTTCGAGTAGAGAGGTGACTTCGGCGCGCCGCTGTGCCGACCAGTGCGCAAGGCGCTGCACGACATCGGGCGCATCTGGCGTAAGCGCTTGCGCGAGCGAGACGGCGTCGGCCGCCGCCTTCGACGTGCCGGATGCCGTATGCGGGCGCACCGTGCATGCCGCGTCGCCTACGAGCGCGACGCGGCCCTGTGCGAAGGCGGGGCTCAGTGCGTCGAAGATGGCCTGAACGAAGGGCGCCCGCGTGGCCAGCACGAGTTGTGCGAATACGGCGGGAAGCCGTTCGCCAGCAAGCCGTCTGAGCGTCGTGCCGGAGTCGTCCGAAAGCTGGCCCGCGTGGATCGACGCGTGATGAACGGTGCCTGCGCGGTCGGTCAAGTGGCGGCGTAATGCTTCGGGGTCCGTCTCGTTGCGATACCAGAGCCAGTTGAAACGCCGCGACCCCGGTGCGAGCGATCCGTCCAGCGCGGGAATCAGGAATGCCATGAAGAGTTCGCCGGGCGCCTTGTGCAGCGTCATGTTCTCGACCAGTTTGGCGATGGCGTCGGCCCCGAAGTCCGCTTCGTCGACAATGCCGCGCCAGGCGATATAGCCCGCGAACGATGGGGCGTAGCCGGGAAAGAGCTGCGTTCGCAGAGTCGAGCCGGTTCCGTCTGCGGCGATCAGCACGTCGGCACGCTCAATGCGATCGTCGATTTGAACATCGACTCCTTCGGCATCCTGATGAAATCCCGCGATCGTCTGACCGTACCGGATGCGCTCGCGCGGCAACATGCTGCAAAGCGAACGATAGACCATATCCCATGACGAGAACGGCAGCATCTCCGGCTCGTCGCGCGTGAGCACGCCGTCCCGGTCGATCCAGCGTCGGCGGCGCGTGGGCACGCTGATCATCGCGCGGCAGTGATGTCCGTGCTGTTCGAGGAAAGCCATCATGCGCCGCAGGACGGCCACGCCGCCGCCCTGGCCGCGCAGGGCTGTTGCGGACCGCTCGTAGATTGCTACATCGTGGCCGGTGCAATCGAGTGTCAGGGCGGCCGCGAGACCGGCGATCGAGCCTCCGGCAATGATGACTTTCATGCTTGCTGACTCCCAGATTCGACGTCAGGCGCAGGGCGTCATGCGCTGAGGCTGAAAACGGCGCGGTACGCCGCCCCGGACACGTTGCCACTGCTCGCAAAGCATAGCGTCAAAGCGCCCGGTGCGCCGGTATTGAGTCCTTCCTGGCCGGTTCGAAGCCGTTATTTCAGAACTATTCAGGGTTTCAGCCGCGCATTCGCACGCTATATGTGAAGAAGCTTACCCGCATTGCCGCCGAGTATCATCGCGCGCTGCTCCGCGCTCAGGTCGAGACGGTCCAGAAAGCGAACAGGCTGCTCATACCCCATGTCGAAGCAATAGTCGCTTCCGAGCACGAGCTGGTCGATGCCTATGTTCTGTATCAGGTAGTCGAGCACCGGGCCGGAGTGCGATACCGTGTCGTAGCTGAAGCGCCGCAGGTAGCTGCTCGGCCGTTGCGCGAGCCGCCGCGTTTCGGGCCGCACGGTCCAGCCGGCGTCCAGGCGTCCGATCAGGATCGGCAGTGCGCCGCCCGCATGGGGCAACGTCACGCGCAGGTCCGGATAACGGTCGAGCACGCCGCCGAGAATCAGATGCGAACCGGCGATTGCCGTATCGAATGGATTGCCGAGCAGGTTGCTCAGGTAGAAGTCGCCGAGCCGCGAGCCGCCCACGGTCTGCTGGGGATGCAGAAAGACCGGTAGATTCAGTTGCTCGATACGCGCGAAGATCGGCGAAAGCCTGGGGTCGTCGAGATCGATACCGTTGATGTTCGTCCCCATATACACGCCGCGAACGCCTGGTAACTGCGAGGCCCGTTCGAGTTCGTCGATGGCGTCGGTGGCGTTGAGCATCGGCAGCGTTGCGAGTACGACGAATCGGGAAGGATGCTGCTGATAGATGCGCGACGCGGCCGTGTTCCACTCGCGTGCGAGCTTCGCGTTGAATGCCCGGTCGCCCCAATACGCCATCGGCACGCTCAGCGAATGCGCCTGCACGTCCACGCCCGAGGCATCCATGTCCTTCAGGCGCTCGTCGACGTTGATGAATTTCATCGGAAGGGGGCCGAGACCGCCGGCAGGCGAACCAAATGTGAAAGACATGTCGTCGCAAACGAACGATCCGCCGAACGGCTTCCCTTCGCCGCCGACAAGGTCGCACCAGGTTTCGGGGTAGTAGTGCGCATGAATGTCGATCGATTTGACCTTGACCGCCGCCACACGCGGTGCTGCGATTTGCGGCTCGGCCGCGCTGGCGGTACGCCCCGCCACGACGGTGCTGGCCAGGGCGGTGAGCGCGCCTGGCACGCGTCGCCGACCGGGTGAGATGCAGCAAAGGCAATTCACTGTGTTGTCTCCTGAAGCTTTGAGTTTTTGGTTGGGCGGGCTTGCATGCAGTTAGCCGCGCCGCGCCATGCCCAACTCGCACTCGACGAGCTGCGTGTCGAAGCGTGCGCGTTCGCGTGTAGCGCGCGCGGATCTGTCGGTCAGCGAGAACACGACAATCGCGACGAACGCGGCGGCCATGGAAAAGAGCGCGGGATACTCGTACGGGTACAGCGCGTGAGCGTGCCCGAGGACCTGCACCCAGACGGTCGGGCTCAATACCGTGAGCGTGACGGCGGTGATGAGGCCGACGAGGCCACCCAGAACCGCACCGCGCGTAGTGAGGCCGCGCCAATAGATGGAAAGCAGAAGCACGGGGAAGTTCGAGCTGGCTGCAATCGAGAATGTCAGGCTGACAATGAACGCGATGTTCTGCTTTTCGAATGCGATGCCGAGCAGCATCGCCAGCACGCCCAGCACGAGCGTGGTCATGCGCGCCACGCGCATTTCCTCGCGGTCTGAAGCTTTGCCGCGCCGCAGGACGTTCGCGTACAGATCGTGCGAGATTGCCGAGGAGCCTGCCAGCGTGAGACCGGCGACCACGGCGAGAATGGTCGAGAACGCCACGGCGCAGATGAACCCGAGAAACACGTTGCCGCCGACCGCATGCGCGAGGTGAATGGCGACCATGTTCGCACCGCCTATCACGGTGCCCGAGGCAGTGTGATACTGCGGGTCCGTTGCGACGAGTGCGATCGTTCCGAAGCCGATCACGATGATGAGTGCGTAACCGACGCCGACAATGCCCGTAGCGTAAAGGATGCTCTTGCGCGCGGCTTTGACGTCGGCGACCGTGAAAAATCGCATCAGGATGTGAGGGAGGCCGGCCGTGCCGAAGATCAGCGCGAGACCGAGCGAGACCGCGGAAACCGGATCGGAAACGAGGCCGCCCGGACGCATGATGGCGGCGTGCTTCGGATGCGCGAGGACCGCCTGGGCGAACAGTGCGTTGAGGCTGAAGCCGAAATGCACGAGAACCATCAACGCCATGAAGGCCGCTCCAGCAAGCAGGAGTACCGCCTTGATGATCTGGATCCACGTTGTCGCGAGCATGCCACCGAAGAATACGTAGACGACCATGAGCAGTCCTACGATGACAACCGCGAACATATAGTTCAGGCCGAACAGCAGTTCGACGAGCTTGCCCGCTCCTACCATCTGCGAGACAAGGTACAGCAGGACGATGACGATGGAGCTGGACGCTGCGAAGGCCCGTATGGGCCGCTGCTTAAGGCGGTAGGAGACCACGTCCGCCAGCGTGTATTTGCCGAGGTTGCGCAGCGGCTCGGCGATCAGGAAAAGAATGATCGGCCAGCTCGCGAGAAAGCCGATCGAGTAGATCAGGCCGTCATAGCCGCTCGTGAAAACCAGCGCGGAGATGCCGAGCAGCGACGCCGCCGACATATAGTCGCCTGCGATCGCCCAGCCGTTCTGGAACGCGGTGATCTTGCCACCGGCGGCGTAGTGGTCGGCCACGCTGTGATTCTTGCGGGCGGCCCAGCGGGTAATGAACAGCGTCGAGGCCACAAAGAGGAGGAACATGGCGATTGCGATCGGATTGTGTCCGCGCGCGAGCGACGAGGGGCTCGCCGCGAGTGCGGGCAATGCTTCGACGGCGAGGACCGCCGCCAACAAGAGGCGCTTCATCGATCATCTCCTTCGCGGATCGCTGCCGCCATGCCGTCATGTACCGAATTGGCCTGGTGGACGTACACGGCGACGAGCACGAATGTGAGAACGAACATGCCGAAACCGATCGGGATACCCCACGTGGTCGGTTCACCGGCCATGATCGGCGTGCCGAGCAAGCTGGGCGAGAAAGCGAGGGTCAGGATGAAGGCGAAATAGATCGCCAGCATCAGGAAGGTCAGCGACCACGAGAGTGTCCGGCGCTTTCTGACCAGCTCGCGAAAGCGCGAGTCGTCGAGCAGCGGATGCGCTGCGAGGGCGGGGGCGGCCATGCTTTCCATGGCGGCGCCCGCGACTGCCGGGATGGGATGTTCCACGTTGTCTCCTCGATGTCGGGTGCGGCGTGGCTGACCCGCCAGGTCAGCCGCTGCTTGCGCTCAGAAATGCGCTGGAACGGCGGTTTCCCGCATCACGGCTTCGGGTGTGCGATACCGCTCGGCCATTTCGCGTTCGGTTTCGTCCTTGAGTTGCGCCTGCATATAGGCGCCGAGATGGCGGGCGTGCTGAACAATCGCAATACCGAACTGCGTGCGTTCGTCGCTATAGTCGGCCAGTGCATCGAGCGTGTCAGCGTTGCGATTGAGCGCTACAACCAGCGCCATTGCGTCACCGGCGGCCTTCGTGACACCCATGCCGCAATGCGGCCGTGCGACGAAGGCAGCATCGCCTAGTAGCGCGACCCGGCCGAACGCCATCCTGGGAACTTCGAGATCGAAGATTGGCTGGAAAAGGGGTTGCGTAGCCCGTGTGACGACTTCGGCGAACTGAGGCGCGAGCAGGGCGAATGCGGCATCCTCCATGTCGGCGAGCACGTCGCGCCGGATGTGTGTCGGTGGAATGCCGCCCGACCAAACCTTGCCCGTGGCGTCGGTCAGCAGGTTGGGCAAATCGGTGTCTTCGCGGGTGGCGCGATACCAGACGAAGTTGTACCGCCGCTCGCCGGACTTCGTGCTATTGCCTTGCCCGGCGACCGGATAGCCGATGATCTGTTCGCGCTGAGGCAGGCAGAACGCGAATTTTTCGAAGAGCGCAGCATGGGTGTCGCAGGACAGCGCGGTCTCGTCCACGAGACCACGCCACGCCACGTAACCGGCGTACTTGAGCTGCGCTTCGGGCAGGAATTTTGCGCGTACTGCGGAGCGGAATCCGTCGGCGGCGATCACGAGGTCGGCGTGCACGCAAGAGCCGTCGGAAAGCGTGACGATGGCGCGCTGCGGCCCGTCGGCAATGTCCGTCACGCTCGCGCCACAGTGGTAGTGCTGATCCGGCAATGCGGCGCGCAGCGCATGGTACATCTTGCTCCATGCCGTCAGCGTTTGCGGGAGTTCGCGTTCGGAAACGATCGAGCCGTCCTGCGCGAAGGTCACGCGCGATTGCACCTTCACACCGATCGATTCGTCGATGCGCACGCCCGCGGCATGCATCACCTCGAACAATTCCGGATGCGTCACAATGCCCGCGCCGCGGCCGGACAGTTCTTCCGGCACCCGCTCGAAGACGTCGACGTCCCAGCCGTTGCGCAGCAGGAGATTCGCGGCGAAAAGACCGCCAAGCGAGCCGCCGATGATGGCGGCTTTGCGGTTCGTGGAAGTGGGGTTCATGTCAGGCTCCGTGGGCGACTTGCACGACTGCATGCTGCGATTGGGCTGCGCCGGGCGTGCTCAGATGAGCGACTTCGGCAGCGGGGAAGTTGAGTTCGATGGTGACGCCCGACGGGTCTTCGATGAAAACCTGGTGGAGTCCGAGGCTGGGAACCGTACGGTCGCGCCATGCGATGTTTTCGGCGCGCAGCGTATTCCACATGGCTTCAACGCCGGTGGCGAGGAACGCAATATGGTCGACCGTGCCCGTTCCGGTTGCCGGCAATGCCTTGTCGCCGAGGTAGGCAAGGAGTCCTTCCGGATTGTCGGGATCGACGCCGATGATGTGAACCGTGCCGTAGTCGCCTTCGTCGCCGCCCTTGTACAACCACGCGCCGGGGAAGTCGAACGGAGGGCGGTAGCCCTGCCTGAAGCCGAGCACGCGTTCATAGAACCGGCACGATTTATCGAGGTCGAGTGTGCGAATCGAGTAGTGCGCCAGTTGGGTAACGGGCATGATGCTCTCCTGTTATTTATCAGTCGATCATTGATCGGTTGATAAATTCTAGTGCAAATACGCTGTTGGGCAAGACGGGCTTGGAACGGTGTTAACCCTGGACGGGCCTGCGCGAGGGCAGCTGCAGGAGCCGATGCTGGCCGCGAAAGGCCGCGAATCCTGAGTGGGAGGCCTTGCTTGCGGGCCACGCAATGCTGCATTGCGTCCAGCCTGGATTCTGGATCGCGGCTGTTACGCCTACGCTAATGGCCTGGCTTCAATGCCGAACTGAAGGAGCAACGACATGACAGATCGAACATCGCGTCGCGCAGTGATCATTGGCGGTTCGCTGGGCGGGCTCTTTACCGCTGCGTCTTTGCGGGCCGTCGGCTGGACCGTCGATGTCTACGAGCGCTCGGTTAGCGAACTGGACAGCCGGGGCGGCGGGCTCGTCATGCAGCCCGATCTGCTCGAAGCCTTCCGGTTCGCGGGCATCGCCCACGCGCCGCAGCTTGGCGTGCCGTCGCGGGACCGGCAGTATCTCGACGCGAGCGGTGCGGTGCTGTTGCGCCAGCGTATGCCGCAGGCGCAGACCGCCTGGAGCGTGCTGTACAACACCTTGCGGGCCGGTCTTCCCGATGACGTGATTCATTCGGGTGTTGCGCTCACCGCCTTCGAACAGGACAGCGATGGCGTCGATGTGATCCTCTCAAACGGACAGCGTGTTCGCGCCGATCTGCTCATAGGCGCGGACGGCCCGCATTCGACCATGCGCTCGCTGCTGTTGCCGGGCGATTTTCCCGACTACGCGGGATATGTGGCGTGGCGCGGTCTTTTGCCGGAAACGGCCCTCGACCCGACGAGCGCGGCCCGGCTCGTCGATGCGTTCACGTTCCAGAGCGGCGATGCGCACCAGTTGCTGACCTATCTCATTCCCGGAGAGGACGGTTCTACGCGTGTGGGCGAGCGGCGCTGGAACTGGGTCTGGTACCGGCCGCTGGCAGAGGGCGCGCCGCTCGACGCCGCGCTGACCGACCGGCAGCGCGTGCAGCGCGCCCTGTCCGTGCCGCCAGGCGCCCTCAGCGACGAGATCGGCGCCCGCCTGCGGGCGGACGCCCGTGAGCAGCTCGCGCCCGCTCTGGCCGCACTCGTTCACGCGACCGAAGCGCCGTTTCTGCAGATTATCCAGGACTATCGTGCGCCGAGGCTCGTGTTCGGCCGGGCGGTGCTGCTGGGCGACGCGGCCTTTGTCGCGCGGCCGCACACCGGCGCGGGCGCCGCGAAGGCCGCGGCCAACGCAGTCGCCCTTGCACAGCGGCTGCGCGACCCCGTAAGACCCATCGACGAGGCCCTGAAGCAGTGGGAAGCGGTCGAGTGGCGCAACGGCGTGAGGCTGTCCGAGTTTGGCATAGCGCTCGGCAAGCAGATCATGGGCGACCTCAGCCTGCAACCGGCGTCATGACGCGCGCCTGAAAACGGTATCACGCCGTCCGGCGTCGCCATGCGCCCGGAGACACGCCGACGATCCTGAGGAATACGCGGCTCAGGTGGCTTTGATCCGCGAAGCCGCAGGACGCCGCGATCTGCGCGAGCGTCATGTCCGTGGCGTCCATGAGCGCTCGCGCCTGCTCCGTGCGCTTTTCCAGCACCCATTGATGCGGCGTTTGTCCCGTTTCCTTCGCGAATGCGCGAATGAAATAGCCGCGCGACAGGTTGCATTCGCGTGCGACGTCGGCAATCGAGAGTCCGTAGCGCGAACAGTCGAGCAGCATTTCCTTCGCGCGGGCGGCGCAGGCGCGCGACAGGGCGCCCTTGGCGCGTTCGTCGGTGGGCCGCAGGTTGCCGTATTGACGCGAGAGATGCGTGCCGATAGCCACGCCGATCTGTTCGATGAGCAACGTGTTGATCGCGCCGGACGTGTCGAGGCTGGCGGCGAGCGCACGCGCGTGATGACCGAGCACGAGATCTTCCTGCTCGACCGCGCAGGTCAGCCCGTGAACAGGACGCACGTTGTGCTCGTCGGTCAGGTTATTCAAGAAAGCGTGGGACAACTCGACCAGCAGAAAGTCGAAATTGCCGTATAGATCGGCCCGGTAGTGCTCGGAGAAGTCGCGGATATAGATCGAGTTGTCACGAAAACGCCGATCGATTGTCTGCGCGCCGCGGAAGATCTTGCGCCGGTGACCGCTGCGCAGCGAGACGCCGACGAGAAAGCCGCGCTCGCATCCGGGCATGGCGATGCATTCCAGCTCCGGCTTGTCCATACACTTGCGAAAGAACGTGATGCCGCCGTTCTCGATTTGCATGTCCCGGCGCAGCTTGGTGGAAACGCACCCGAGCGAGTCCTTCGAGCCGGTTGATGGATTTGGCATGAGCGGTGATGAAATCATCGGGGTGGTCCGTACGCGTGGTAATGCCTGGTAATGGCCGGTAATGCTTTGCAATTATGGCTCAGAAAGAAAGCCTGCGTTGGCCGCGATTGGGGCTGATTGGGGCTATAGGTGAGCGCGACGTCGGGGCATCGAATCGTCTTATTGTTCAGCGTCCAGTTGGCGCCTTGCCGCCACCTGAACGCGCCATTAAGCATATTTAAGCGTCGGAAAAGGACCTTTTAATTCTGCGCCGTTAAGCTGGGTTCCCGATGCGGGGCATGGCCTGCTTGCATCGTGGACAACAGCTACACGCAGACTCATCTCGCGATAGCCCGCGTATGGGTCGGCAACGACGGAGAACAACGATGAACTTGCAAGAACACGCGAGCGCGCCGTCGCCGGCGCGACGCAGACTGCTTTCGGCCAGCGCAGGCGTGGCCGGCGCGGTCGCCATGTCGGGTCTGCCCACGGCGGCTTCGGCTGCCGGCGGCACGGGCGCGCACAACGCCAGCGAGCATATGCGCAACGGCAGCTTTGTGAAGGCCAAGGACGGCACCGAGATCTACTTCAAGGACTGGGGCACCGGCACACCGGTGGTCTTCTCGCACGGCTGGCCGCTTTCGGCGGACGCGTGGGACCCGCAAATGCTCTTTCTGGTGAATCAGGGCTACCGGGTGATCGCGCACGACCGTCGCGGGCACGGGCGCTCGGGCCAGCCGTCCGCCGGTAACGATATGGACACCTATGCAGACGACCTGGCAGCGGTGCTCGATGCGCTCGATGTGCGCAATGCGATGCTCGTCGGCCACTCGACGGGCGGTGGCGAGGTCGCGCACTACATCGGCCGGCACGGCTCGAAGCGGGTGGCAAAGGCGGTGCTGATCGGCGCAGTGCCGCCGCAGATGGTGAAGTCGGCGACCAACCCCGGCGGCCTGCCCATGTCGGTGTTCGACGGCATTCGCGACGGCGTGGCAGCCAACCGCTCGCAGTTCTATCTCGATCTCGCAACGCCGTTCTATGGCTTTAACCGCCCGAACGCGAAGGTCTCGCAAGGTCTCGTTCAGGACTTCTGGCGGCAGGGCATGCAAGGCTCGATCAAAGGCCAGTACGAGTGCATCAAGCAGTTCTCCGAGGTCGACTACACGGAAGACCTGAGGAAGATGGACATGCCGACGCTCATCCTCCACGGCGACGATGACCAGATCGTGCCGATCGACGATTCGGCACGCCTGTCGGCGAAGCTCGTCAAGCACGCTACGCTCAAGGTCTATCCCGGCGCGCCGCATGGCATGTGCAGCACGCATGTCGCCCAGGTGAACGCGGATCTGCTGGCGTTCCTGAAGGGATAAGTCCGGCTGCCGGTGTTCGCCCGCGCCGTGACAGGCGCGAGCATGGAGCGCGTCATGAAACCTGAACTTGCGGCAAAGCCGATTGAAGTCGCGGGCGTGCGTATTCCGCGCACCGCGCTCGCGGCGCTCGCACTCGAGAACGCCTGCGCGGCGCTCGATCCGCTTCTGGTCGGACACGCGCATCGTGTGTTCGTGTTCGCGGCGCTCGCCGCCCGTCGCGAGCGTCATGCATGCGACGCGGAAACGCTCTATGTGAGTGCGATGTACGCGAACATGGGCCTGAGCCCGGCCTATGCGCACTCGAACTTGCGTTACGAGGTGGACAGCGCCGATGCGGCGCGCGCGCTGCTTGCGGGTGTTTCACCCTGCGTGGCCGAGGACGTGTGGCGGGCGATCGCCCTGCACACCACGCCGGGCATTCCGGAGCATGTTTCGCCGCTTGCACGCCTGCTGGCGCAAGCGGCGGGCACTGACCTCACCGGTGCGAACTACGACGCGTATACGTGCGCCGAACGCACCGCCATTCTCGCGGCGTATCCGCGCGAAGCCACGTTCTGCGAAGACGTGATCCAGGCGATAGGCAGAGGCGTCGCCCATCGTCCGCACACGACGAGCGGCACGTGGAGCGCGGACATTCTTGCGCGGCTCGATCCCGATTACTGCCGGCTGAATTTTTGCGGGCTCATTCTCGGCTCGCGCTGGACTCAGCCGGACAAGCACTTTCTTTCTCACTCAAGAAGACAAAAACCATGAAGCAGCGTTTGATTCCGATGTTGGCCGCCCTCGCATTGACGAGCGTTCACGCCCTGGCCGCCGATGCGGCAACGTCCTATTCGCCGCCTGTCGTGACGCACGCACCGACCGACGCGTCGGGCGCAGCACAGGAGAAAGCGACGCGCAAAGCGGCTCACAAAGCCGAAAAAGCCGCCGACCGCAAGCTGGCGGCAACCGTGCGCAAGGCGGTGACGAAGGAGGGCGATGTGCCGATGGCAAACGTCGTCGTGCTGGCGAAATCGGGTGTGGTCACGCTCACCGGAACGGTGCCCGATACCACCCAGATCGCGGCCGCGCAGCAGCACGCGCAAGACGTGGAAGGCGTGAGCCAGGTCGTCAACCGGTTGACCGTGCGCACGCCAGGCAACTAAGCGGCCGCAAGCCGGTGTAACGCCAGCGATATGCAGGCTTTATGCCGGCTTGCGCGGCTTGCGACGCGACTGCTTGAGCGTATGGGGCACGCCATTGAGGAAGGCGTCGATTTGCTGGGCAATTTGGGCGTCGATATCTTCGGGCACCGGCAGCGCGTAAATCCACTTGCGCACACCGATATAGAAAATACTGGCGTGCAGGCTCCAGATCAGTTCGAGGTCGGACGCCCGCTCCGCGGCGGTCGTGGCGGCGTTTGCGCCGTACGCCGCGCGGATCTCGCGCATCATCGGCAGGAACACGCGCTCGCGCAGCCGCCCGAGATAGCGCGAGTTGATGCCTTCCTTGGTGAGCCCGGCGAAGATGAAGATACGGATCCACTCCCGGCGCAGAATCACTTTCGAATAAGCCGTGTAGAAGCGCACCATGCGCTCCTGGATGGGAATCGTGCGGTCCGTTATCAGCTTTTCCCACGCCGTGTTCCACTCGTAGACTTCGTCGTACACACGGTCGATGAGCGCTTCCTTGCTCGGGAAATACCGGTAAAGCAGTGGCTGGGTCACGCCAAGCTGACGCGCCAGCTCGCGCGTGCTTCCCGAAAATCCATGCGTGGCGAAATGATCGATGGCCTTGACGACGATTTGCCGCTCGCGCACCTCGGGCGGCAGGCGCCGCGCGGCGCCGGGCTGGCCGTCGTTCGTGGCGTCGTCGGGCAGCTCGGCCGGCGCGGCTTTTTTACGGGGCATGCTGGATCCACTCCTTGATCGGTGGAGTGGATCATACAAACTTTTGCGCTGGCGTGGCTAGCGGCGACCAGCCTGCAACGCGGCCCCTACACCTCGATGAGCTTCCTCAGCGTGTCGCCGGCCAGCGGCATTTCGCGCACGCGCTTGCCGGTCGCGTCGCACAGCGCATTGGCGAGCGCGCCTGCCGTCGGGCCCATCGAGGCCTCCGCCGTACCGAGGAACGGCGCGCCGGGGCGGTCGATCAGGTGCACGTCGATGCGCCTTGGCACCGAATCGAAGCGCAGAATCGGGTACGTTCCCCAGTCGAAGCTGCGAATGCGGCTCGTGTCGTAGCGCAGTGCCTCGTGCAATGTCCAGCTGGCCGATTGCACGATGCCGCCTTCGATCTGGTTGCGCGCGCCGTCGGGATTCACGACCTGGCCGCAATCCACGGCGGCCTGCGCCTCTTCGAGCCTCACGAGACCCGTTTCGGGCTCGACGGAGATTTCCACGGCGATCGCGACATAGGCCATCAGATTCTTGTACTTCGCGAACGCGAAGCCCACGCCGCGATTGCGCGCGCGCGGTGGCCGCGGCCACCCGAACTGCTTCGCCGCAAGCCGGATCACCTCGCGCGCGCGTGGATCGTCCATGTGATGCAGACGGAACTCGACGGGATCGATGCCGGCCATGTGCGCGAGATCGTCCATCGTGCTCTCGATCGCGAACACGTTGGTGTGCGCGCCGAGCGAGCGCATCGCCGATGTCTGCAGCGGCATGGTCGGCGAGAAGTTGTTCATCACCTCGATGTTGGGCAGCGTGTAGAGCGGAATGCCGTTGCGGTCGCCGCCGCCCTCGGGTTGCAGCATCGGCGTCGAGGGTGCGGAAACGAAGGGCTTTTCCAGCATGCGCGCGGGCAGCAGCCGCCCGGCGTTGACGATGCGCTCGTTGTGCGAGCTGCTCCAGAGCGCGTATTGCCAGTCGACGATGCGCCCTCTCGCGTCGATCGACGCCTTCACTTGCGTCACCATCGCAGGCGTGAAGTGGTCCCACGTGTGCTCCTGTTCGCGCATCCACTGCACGCGCACCGGATGCCCCGGCATGGCTGTGGCGATCAGCGCGGCGTGCGCGGCAGCATCGTCGGCGCCGTTGTGGCCGTAGCAGCCGGAGCCTTCGGTGTGGACGCAGCGCACGCTCTCCTTCGGCATGGAGAGCATTTCGGCCAGCGCGTCGCGCAGCGGATAGACCCCTTGCGAGTGGGTCCAGACGGTGAGCTGGCCCTCGTCGAGCTGCGCGACGGCGCACGAAGGCCCGATCGAGCCGTGCAGCAAATACCGTTTGATGAAGCGCGCTTCCAGCGTTTTCACGGCAGGCGCGCACGGAGCATGATGGTCCACAATCTTGATCTGCTGCGTGCAGAGCGGCTTGAGGTCGCGATGCACGGTCGAGGGGTCGGGCAGGGCGCGTCCTGGCGACCATTGGCAGCTGGCCGCCAGGGCGCGTTGCGCCGTCACCGCTTGCCATTCGCCGTGCGCCACCACGGCGAGCATGCTGCCGTTGCGCACGATCTTCACGACGCCGGGCATTTTCATGATCGCGGCCTCGTCGAACGCAAGAAGCTTCGCGTCATACACAGGTGGCATGACGACGCGTGCGTGCAGCATGCCCGGCAACTGCATATCCTGGACATAGCTCACGCCGCCCGTGACCTTCGACGGAATATCGAGGCGCGGGAACGGTGTGCCGATCACACGAAACGTCTTCGGGTCCTTGAGCGGCGAAGTGGGCGTTGCGTTGCGATGCAGGTCCACGAGGCCGACGGCTTCGCCGTAGCTCATCGTTCGGCCGTCCTGTGCGCGGATGACGCCGTCGCTCGCACTGAGCGCGTCGCCATCGACGCCAAAGCGCTTCGCGGCAGCGTCGACGAGCAGGCCGCGCACCTGTGCGGCGGCATTGAGCAGCGCACTGCCGCTGTCGGCCATCGTGTGGCTGCCCGCCGTGAGGCCCTCGTCGGGCGAGGCGCCCGTGTCGGCGGTGAGGAACGTGATGAGCGAGGGCGCCATATCCAGCTCTTCGGCGGCGACCTGAAGCAGCGCCGTGCGCACGCCCGTGCCGAGTTCGACCTTGCCCGTAAAGACCGTGACTTTGCCCGCAGGCGTGATCTTGATCCACGCATCGAGCAGCGGATTGGTCTTGAGGCTGCCGGCCAGCGCCTGGGTTTCCTTCGCAACGTGCACGGCCGCGCCTTCGTCGGCGATGACTTCCTGGGCGAGGACGTCCGCGCCCTTGACCAGGCTGAACGCGACGAAGAGCGCGCCGGAAATCATGAAGTGCCGGCGGCGTTCGTCGATGGGGGCGTCGATGGAGTCGTCGTCGTGGTGGCTCATGATGCGGTCTTCGCGGCAGTGACGGGATGCGTGGCCGGGGTGCTCGCCTGCGGCGGGGGCAGGCCCGCGACATCGCGGATGGCGGCGAGGATGCGCATGTGCGTACCGCAGCGGCACAGGTTCGGGTCCATGTGCGCACGTAGCTCCTGCTCCGTGGGATGCGGGTTGCGATCGAGCAGCGCTTGCGCGCGCATGATCATGCCCGCGATGCAGTAGCCGCACTGCGCCGCCTGATGCTTGATGAACGACTGCTGCAGCGGGCCCGGATGCGCCGCGCTGCCGAGGCTTTCGAGCGTGCGAACCGGCCGCGTGCCGATTGCGGTTACGGGCACGAGGCAGGAGAAGGTCGCCTCGCCGTCCACGATGACCGTGCACGCGCCGCATTGGCCGAGTCCACAGCCGAATTTCGCGCCATGCAGCTTGAGATCGTTGCGCAGCACATACAGCAGCGGCGTGGAGGGATCTATGTCGAGCGCGTGCTGCACGCCGTTTACGTTCAGTGAAATCATCGCGCACTGTCCTCCTTTCTGAGCTGGGCGACGAGGGGTTCGGCGTCGGGCCACGCGGGTCGTGTCGAGTAGGCGCCGCGCACGTAGGCGACGAGGTCGGCGATTTGCCTGTCGTCGTAGACGTCCATGAACGCGGGCATGTAGTTCATCGCGTCAGCGCCGTGCCAGGTGATGCCATTGAGGATCATCTGCACCGCGTTGCGCGGCGTGGCCGAGTTGACCGCCGTGCTGAACGCGAGCGTCGGACGCTCGCCGATCGTCTGCATGGGCGAGCCCGGCCCGTGGCATTGCGTGCACGAGGCGTTGAAGAGCACCGCGCCGCGCTGTTCGGCGGGCGTGGCCTCGCGTGCCGCGACGCGCACGGCAGGCGAGGCCGGTTTGACTTCCGGCGGCGAACGCTTCTGCAGCGAGAGGATGTAGGTGGCGATCGCCTCGACGTCCTCCACCGGCACGGTCGCGAGGTCGCGCGTGACCGGCAGCATCGGGCCCGCGGCGGCGCCGTGTTCCGAGGCGCGTCCGGTGCGCAGGTAGGCGACGAGCTGCGACTTCGTCCACGGCTTTGCCGCGCTGTCGAGCGCATTGAGAGGGGGCGCTTCCCAGCCGTCCACCACGCCGCCGCCGAAGGCGCGGCCGGCCTTCTCGCCGCCGATGGCGTTCAGCGGCGAATGGCACGAGGCGCAATGGCCGAGACCATCGACGAGCAGCTTGCCGCGGTTCCACTGCGCGTCCTGCGAAGCGTCCGACTCGCGGGGGCCTGCGCGCAGGAACAGCAGGTTCCAGAACGCCACCGGCGGTCTGAAGTTCAGCGGAAAGATCAACGCATTGGCCGGCGCGCTCGCCTGAACCGGTTCGCGGCTCATGAGGTAGGCATAGGCCGCGGCAATGTCGTGGTCGGACATGCGGGTGAAATGCACATACGGAAACGCGGGATAGAGCAGATGCCCGTCCCGCGAGATCCCGTGCCGCACGGCGCGTGCAAACGCGGCCTCGGACCATGCGCCGATGCCCGTTTGCGGGTCCGGCGTGATGTTGGTCGCGTAGATCGTGCCGAACGGCGTGGCGAGCGGCAAGCCGCCCGCGAACGGACGGCCCTCTTTCGCCGTGTGGCAGACGATACAGTCGCCGAGCGCGACCACGCGCGCACCCTCGCGCTTGAGTTGCGCATCGAAGCTGTCCGGCGACGGCGGCGTGATGGCTGCGATGGGCGGTCGGTACATGATGACCATGGCGGCCGCGAGTCCCACGACGACGATTGCCGCCGCACCGATCCAGAGTCGTCTGCGGTTCATGAACGCTCCCGCTGCTTGGTGGCACGCGCGGCCCGGGTCATCGTGCTCCCTACCGCACGCCGCATGAGAGCGGGGGCTGATGACTCGGGATGACTCAGCAAGTAGGACATGGTCAGGAATCCTGAAACGGATGAGAAGACCGGGCACCAGTCAACAGCGTGCCGCGCATCGGGCGAGGCGCGCGGCAGACCGGTCAAAGCGTGCTTGCGCTCGCGCGCGCATGCGCGCGGCCGACGAGCAGAAAATGGACGAACGAAACAAGCGGGAAAGCCAGGGCGACACCGGCAACGAGCGTCCAGCCGCCGTGTTCATACAGCGTGCTCGCCAGCGCCGAGCCGAACGCACCGCCGACGAAGATGCTCGTCATGTAGAGCGCGTTGAGGCGGCCGCGGCTCGCCGCGTGAAGCGCATAGATTTCCCGCTGCCCCAGGACCATGTTCATCTGTACGGCGAAGTCGAGCACGATGCCCGTGACGACGAGACCGTAGACGCCGAATGCCGGATGAATCAGCGCGGGCGCGTAGGCCAGCGCGGCTGCGATCAGGGCGATGAACGTGGCCCGCACGGAGTGGCCCGCGTCGGCGAGACGGCCGGCGAGTGGCGCGGACGTCGCGCCGATGGCACCGACCAGCGCGAAGACGGCGATGGCGGACTGCGAGAGGCCGTAGTGGCGTGTGAGTTCGATGGGCACGGCGGTCCAGAACAGGCTGAACGAGGCGAACATCAGCCCTTGATAGAGGGCGCGGTGACGCAGCACCGGCATCGTGCGCACCAGATGCAGCAGCGAACCGATCAGCTCGAAATAGGACGCCTGGTGCTCGGGCTGGCGGCGCGGAATGGTCAGCGCGAGGATGGCGGTGACGAGCGCCATGAGCACGGCGGCGGCGGCGAACACGAAGCGCCAGCCGAAATGGTCGGCGACCACGCTCGAGAGCGGGCGAGCGAGCAGGATGCCGAGCAGCAGGCCGCTCATGATCGTCCCGACAATGCGGCCGCGCGCGTGATCGGGCGCGAGGTGCGCCGCGAGCGGAATGAGGATCTGCACGGCGACGGAGCTGAAACCGATCAGCAGCGAAAGGGCCAGGAACCAGCCTGGAGAGTGCGCGAGCGAGGCTGCCGCGAGGCTCGCGATCGACACGAGCGCCGTTGTGATCATGAGCTTGCGGTTTTCGAGCAGATCGCCGAGCGGCACGATGAAGAACAGGCCGAGTGCGTAGCCGATCTGCGTGAGCGAGACGATCAGGCTCGCCGAACCGGCCGACATGTGCAGCGACGGGCCGATCAGTTCGGTGATCGGCTGCGCGTAGTACAGGTTGGCGACGATCGCGCCGCAACTGAACGCAAACAGCGCAATGAGTCCCTGGGTGAGCTTGATTGCCGGCGTCTTGTGGCCAAGCGTGCTCGAGGGCGTGGGCATGATGGTTCCTTGAACGAAGAAGTCACTGTGGGGGGCAATTCGATACTCGAGCGCAGCGGTCCCCGTCGTCGCGACACCGTAAGGGCGGAGGCGATGTCGGTTGCGTCAAGATTAGGCAATGGTCGGCGGCACCGGAATACGCTCGCGGCGCAACCGCCCGTTGCATCCTGCGCAACGTAAAGGCTGAGACCCGTGCCGCATGGCGCCCCGTGGCCTCGTGATGCTGCAAGCGTGTCACGATGCGTCTGAAAAGTCTTGAAACTGCCTGTTAATTGTTGCGCGCGCCCACAGTTCAGCGGCGCTGAAAGCCGCGCGAAATGATCGGACGATAAAAAGGGAGGCATGCTGCCGTCTTTCGCCGGATGCGTCGGTAATCGCGCTGGCATAATCGCCGTCATGGACAAACTACTCGCGCTCAATACCCTGCTCGAAGTCGCCGATGCGGGCGGCTTCGCCAAGGCCGCCCAGCGTCTTGGCGTGGCGACGTCTTCGGTCACGCGCCTGATGGACGCCCTCGAAGCCGCGCTCGGCACGGCGTTGTTGACGCGAACGCCGCGCCGCGTCAGCCTGACCGAAGCGGGTACGGCATACGTGGAGCAGGTTTCCAGGATCCTCGACGACCTCGCCGAGGCCGACGAGAGCGTGCTCGACAGCGGCGCCGCGCCGGCCGGCGCGCTGCGCATCACCGTGCCGTCCGTCTACAACCGCGTCGTGCTCGCGCCGCATCTCACGGCGTATCTGCGCGAGTATCCGCGCGTCGCCCTCGACGTCGTGGTCGCCGATCATTTCGTAGACCTTGCTGTCGAGCGCATCGATGTCGCGGTGAGAATCGGGTTGCCGTCGGGTGACCCCAATCTCATCGTGAAGAAGCTGGCTGCAAACCCGCGCATTGTCGTTGCCAGCCACGAGCACCTCGAACGCGCGGGCTTGCCCCGGCATCCCGGCGAAATCACGGAGCACGAATGCCTTCGCATTGCGTATGGCGGCAGTTATCGCGCGCACCAGGCCTGGACGTTCGCACGCGGTGAGGTGGAGGAAAAGGCGAATGTGCGCGGGCGGCTCATCTCCAACAACCTCGACATGCTGCTGGAAGCGGCGCTGGCCGGCCAGGGACTGGCGCTCTTGCCCGCGTGGCTCGTGAACGAGCATGTGCGCGCGGGCCGTCTGATGCACTGCCTGGCTGACTGGAGCGTGACGCCGCACAACGGCGACGCCGTGGTGTACGCCGCGTATCTTCCGAACCGGCGTCACTCGACCAAGGTGCGCGCCTTGCTGCAGTTTCTCGAGGCACGGGTGGGGCAGGAGGCGGTTTAACGCGCGGCGTGGACCGTGGGCATGGCGAGAACGGCATGGTTGCCGGCTCGCCGCGTCGCTCACACGTTCAGAACGTTTCAGTCCGGCTTAATGTCCGCCGGTGCGAAAGCTGCCACGATGAACGGACACGATACAGATCGAATGTCCGACCGGCAGACAAGACGCATATGATCGACGCAGACGATACGAGCACAAGAACGAGCACGAACACACCCGAGTCCGAATACCCGTTTTCGTCGCTGGAACATCGCAGGCATCAGATGTTTCCCCGCCTTTCCAGCACGGAGATCCATAGCGCGAGTCGGTTCGCACGACGCAAGGCGTTCAAGGCCGGCGAGCTGATATTCGAGACCGGACGCATGGCCGAAGGGTTGCATATCCTGCTGAGCGGCCGCGTGCGCATCGATTCGCGCGATGCGCAGGGCCGCACCACGCTCGTTACCGAACACCACGACGGGCATTTCATGGGCGAGATGGTGCAGCTCACCGGCAAGCCGTCCCTCGTCGACGCCATCGCGCTTACCGACTGCGACACGCTGGTGCTCAAGCCGGAGCAATTGCGCGCGCTCATCGTCGCGGATGCCCAGCTCGGCGAGCACATCATGCGGGCGTTGATCCTAAGGCGTCTCGGGCTCATCGAGCAGGGACTCGGGCCCATTATCGTCGGCTATGGCGACGACACGCGCGTTGTCCGGCTGCAGGGTTTCCTGCGACGAAACGCGTATCCCGCCGCCGTGATCGATGCGCGAAACGATTCGGAGGCCGTGCGGTTTCTTGCCGGACTCACTTCGAATCCCGAGGACTTTCCACTCGTCTTTTGCCCGGACGGAACGGTCCTGCGCGCGCCGGACGAAGTGGAACTCGCCACGCGGCTTGGCCTCGTGCCCACGTTTTGTGCTTCGCAGTGCTACGACATCGCGATTGTCGGAGCCGGCCCGGCAGGCCTCGCGGCGGCAGTCTACGCGGCATCGGAAGGGCTCTCGGTGGTGGTGTTCGACCGGCGTGCGCCGGGTGGGCAGGCTGGCGCGAGTGCCCGCATCGAGAACTACCTGGGCTTTCCGACGGGTATCACGGGGCAGGCGCTCGCCGCGCGCGCATTCCAGCAGGCGCTGAAGTTCGGCGCTCACGTTGCCATTCCGACCGCGGTCGAGTGCATCGAACGTACTTCCGGCAAGTTCGCGCTGGCACTTTCCGACGGACAGTGCGTTCGGGCGCGAGCGGTCGTGGTGGCAAGCGGTGCGGCGTACCGCAGGCCTTGCGTCCCGGGCTTTGAGCACTTCGAAGGCAGAGGCGTCTACTTCTGGGCGTCCCCCATCGAGGCGCGTCTCGTGAGAGGCCAGGACATCGTGCTGATCGGCGGCGGCAATTCGGCGGGGCAGGCTATCGTGTTTCTCGCCAACTTCGCAAGAAGCATACGCGTGCTGATTCGGCGGGAGAGTCTCGAAGCCACCATGTCGCGCTATCTGATCGAGCGAATCGGTGCCCTGCAAAACGTCTTGATCTGCGCGGGTTGCGCTCTCGAATCGCTGGACGCGAGCCATGGCAGTCTCGAGCGCATTCAGGTCCGGCATCAGGACGGGGGCAGCGAGACCATCGAGACCCGACACCTTTTCCTGTTCATCGGCGCCGACCCGAAAACCGACTGGTTGACATCGACAGGAGTACAGCTGGACGAGCACGGATTTGTCGTGACCGGGCCGTCCGACGTGGGCAACGGCTCGGGCTGCCTGCCGCTCGAGACGAACGTGCCAGGCCTCTTCGCCATTGGCGATGTGCGCTCGGGCGCGGCGAAGCGCGTGGCCTCGGCGGTAGGCGATGGCGCGGCGGTGGTCGCGCAGATTCATGCGTGGCTCGCTCGGTCCGCGGCGCAAAGCAGCGATTCTTGAGGCGGGCTTGCGGGGCCGGCGTCAAGCGCAGCGGCCGGCGCCACGCCTTACGGTTCGAGCAGGCGCTGCAGGCGCAATTCCTCGAGATCGAGTTCGGACTCGATGCGATGCAAGACCGCATCGTCCACCTTGCCGACACGGTGCAGGTCGAGCAGCGTCGCGCGAGACACGCCGACGAGTTCGAGTTCGACGCGCAGAAAGCGCGCCCGGTCCGCGACCCGCTCGATGCCTGAAGTGTGCGCGTTCTGATTCGCGCTCACGCGGATCCGGTATTCGGCAAGCAGACGCTCGAGCGTGGCGCGTTCGATACCGGAAGCACGCTTGCCGATATCCTCGAGTGCAGCAAGGGACGCACCGAAGGTTTGCGCGCGGGCCTCGTGCTCGGACATGGTGTGACGTGCGGCCGGGCGCAGCTTCAGCAACCGGATAAGCGGCGCAAGGCTGCCGCCCTGCACGACGAGCGTCGCGATGATCAGCAAGAAGGTGCTGAACACGATCAGGTCGCGCCCGGGGAAATTGCCCGGCAACGCAATCGCGGCCGCAAGACTCACGACGCCTCGCATGCCGGCCCATCCCAGCACGACAGCCTCCGCGAACGACCATGACTGACCGCCCGCGCGCCTTGCTCGCAACCGGCTCGGGAGCCAGACCGCGGCGAACACCCACACGAGGCGCGCGACGATTGCCGCCGCAGTCGCGGGCAACGCGACGCGCAACCCGGCCACGAGCACGGCGCTTTCATGATGCACGCCCGCGAGAATGCCATGTAGCGCGAGGCCGATCAGGATGAAGACGAGCGCATCGAGGACGAACACGATCGCTTCCCAGGTCGCCTTGGCCTTGATGCGCAGGTCGGCGTCGAAGACGCGGTGCTGGCGCACGCCGAGCACGAGACCGCAGGTCACCACCGACAGGACGCCCGA
Source organism: Paraburkholderia sp. J11-2 (assembly GCF_905220185.1). Classification (NCBI taxonomy): domain Bacteria; kingdom Pseudomonadati; phylum Pseudomonadota; class Betaproteobacteria; order Burkholderiales; family Burkholderiaceae; genus Paraburkholderia; species Paraburkholderia sp. J11-2. The sequence continues at coordinate 351,984 of NZ_CAJMYY010000002.1, forward strand.
GCCGTGCACGGCCTCGGCGATGCCATAGCTCGCCCATGCCATCACGAAGGTCACGACGATGCCGAGCATCGGGTCGCGCAAACGCGGCAGCACCCAGCACATGGCGTGGCCGCAGGCGAGGCCAACGGCGACACCGATCAGCGTCAGCGCGAAGAACAGCCCCGTGGCGCTCGCAACGGTGATCGTGGCTGCGAGCGCGGCGGAAACCGCCATCTGATAGAGCAGCAGCCCCGATGCATCGTTCACGAGGCTTTCGCCTTCGAGCACGGCCACGAGTCGCCCGGGCAGCGGATGGCGCTGGAGGATCGCCTTCGCGGCGACCGCATCCGGCGGAGAGACGATTGCGCCGAGCGTGAAACACGCAGCCCACGGCAGGTCCGGATTGAACGCGCGCACCGCGACAGCAACGGCGACGGTCGTGAACGTGACCGCACCGAGCACGAGCGAGGTGATGGTGCCGAGTTCCTGCCTGAATTCCTTCCAAGCCGTATAGAACGAACTCGACATCAGCAGCGGCGGCAGCACGGCCGCGAGCAGCAAGTCGGGATCCATGTCGGGAGCGCGTTTGCCAGCTACCGCGATGACGCAGCCGCCCAGCAAAAGCACAACGGCAGGCGGGATCGAGACGCGCTCGGCGAGCCAGGTCAGCGCGCCCGCGCCGCAGATCAGCAGCAGGAGGTAGTGAAACAGCTCGACGTTATTCATTCCTGTGCCTGCAGTTCATGCAGCGCACAAGCGGGTGCATGGCGACGCATCATGATGATTGATGGTCTTTTGCCGCGGCGTCGGGTACTCGAGCGCCCGGCAGCGAGCCGAACATATGCTGGCCGCATTTTGCGTCTCGCCATGCTGCGCGCGGCTTGTCGCCCGAGAGCATGCGGCGCGCGAGCGGAAGGATCTGCTCGCCGGCCAGCATGCCTAGCAGCCCCATTAGCGCGATGATGGGCGGCGCGGGCGACTGCACGTTAATTGTGTAATAGACGACACCGATCAGCATGCCGGCCAGCAGCGAAAGAATATAGGGTTTCATGATACGAATCTCGTTGATGACCGGCTCACGGAGAAGCCTTGCTCGGCAATCTGTGCGAAAGGGTAACGGGTTTTCAAAAGCGGGAAAAGGCGCTTTCAGATTAATTAAGGGTAAATTTTCTGGAATTAGATTAATTCCATTTTTTAGTTGTTGAAGCGCTGCTTTAGCGTGTCAAATAAGCGCAGCTGGCCGACGATCCCGCCAGTGCAATACACCCCGGTCACCTCCCGGTCATGCCCGCGAGGTAGCGTCTCCTCTCCCGGTTCAAAGGAAACTTGTGTCATGAGCAATCCTAAACTTGAAGTCCTGACCCCGCAGAATAGCCAGCTGATCATCATCGATCAACAACCGCAGATGGCCTTCGGCGTGCAGTCGATCGACCGCCAGGTGTTGAAGAACAACGTCGTGGCGCTTGCCAAGGCGGCCAAGGTGTTCAATGTCCCGACCACGATCACGACGGTCGAAACGGAAAGCTTCTCGGGCTATACGTACCCCGAAGTGCTCGACGTGTTTCCGGACCACAAGCTGCTGGAGCGCACGTCCATGAATTCGTGGGACGACCAGAAGGTTCGCGACGCGCTCAAGGCGAACGGCCGCAAGAAGGTGATCGTGGCGGGCCTGTGGACGGAAGTCTGCAACACGACATTTGCGCTGTGCGCCATGCTCGAAGGCGGCTACGAAATTTATATGGTGGCCGACGCGTCGGGCGGTACGTCGAAGGATGCGCACGACTTCGCGATGCAGCGCATGGTTCAAGCGGGCGTTGTGCCCGTCACGTGGCAGCAGGTCATGCTCGAGTGGCAGCGCGACTGGGCGCATCGCGAAACGTACGACGCGGTCATGGCAATTGCGAAGGAGCATTCGGGCGCCTACGGCATGGGCATCGACTACGCCTACACGATGGTCCACAAGGCCGGGCAACGCACGGCTGAGCCGCACCAACTGCTGGCGGCGGTACCGGCGAAGTAATGGCCTGCGTCGCGGCAGCGCACGCTGGCGCGACGCGTTCAACACGATGGGTGTTGGCTGACTGAATTGATAGATAAGGATGTCTAAGTACATACCGAATCTTGATCCTTCGAAGAGTCTGACCGTATGGAATCGTATCTCGTGTCGCTCGGTGCCGGCGTGCTCGCCGGTGTGATCTACAGCGTCGTCAAGGTTCGCTCGCCGGCGCCGCCGCTGGTCGCCCTCGTCGGTTTGCTGGGTATGGTTATCGGCGCTCAGGCCATTCCCACCCTCAAGCCGTTGTTCGGCTTCTAATCGCAGTACGTTTTGAAGCGAGGAAACGCACATGTGTGCAACCGCTACCCATCCCGATCTCATTCTGCACAACGGACGGTTCACTACGCTCGACCGTTCGAACCCGCGCGCCACCGCCGTGGCGATCGCGGATGGCCGCTTCGTGGCGGTGGGCAGCGATGCGGAGGTCATGCCGCTCGCGGACAGCGCGACCCGGGTCGTCGATCTCGGCGGCAGGGCGGCACTGCCTGGGTTGATCGACAATCACCTGCATTTGATTCGTGGCGGCCTCAACTACAACATGGAATTGCGCTGGGACGGCGTTCGCTCGCTCGCCATTGCCATGGAAATGCTCAAGCAGCAGGTCGCGATCACGCCCGCGCCGCAATGGGTGCGTGTGGTCGGCGGCTTCACCGAGCACCAGTTCGAAGAGAAGCGCCTGCCGACCATCGAAGAGCTCAACGCCGTGGCGCCCGACACGCCCGTCTTCATACTGCATCTGTATGACCGCGCGCTGCTCAACGCAGCGGCCCTGCGCGTGGTGGGCTATACGAAGGAAACACCCGAGCCGCCCGGCGGCACAATCCTGCGCGACAGTGCGGGCAACCCAACCGGGCTGTTGCTCGCGAATCCCAATGCGTCGATTCTCTACGCGACGCTGGCAAAAGGCCCGAAGCTGCCGCCCGAGTATCAATACAATTCGACGCGCCATTTCATGCGCGAGCTCAATCGCCTTGGCGTGACCGGCGCAATCGACGCGGGTGGCGGCTCGCAGAATTATCCCGACGATTACGAAGTCATCCGCAAGCTCCACGAGGCGGGCGAGATGACGGTGCGCATCGCGTACAACCTCTTCACGCAGAAGCCGAACGCCGAAAAGGAAGATTTCGTGAACTGGACCCGCACGGTCAAGTATCACGATGGTTCGGACTACTTCCGGCATAACGGTGCGGGCGAAATGCTGGTGTTCTCGGCGGCCGACTTCGAGGACTTCCGTGTCGCGCGTCCCGAACTGCCGCCTGGCATGGAGGGCGAACTCGAAGGCGTGGTGCGCGTGCTGGCGCAGAACCGCTGGCCGTGGCGGCTGCACGCCACCTACGACGAAACCATCAGCCGTGCGCTCGACGTGTTCGAGCGGGTCAACCAGGATATTCCGCTCGAGGGCCTCAACTGGTTTTTCGATCATGCGGAAACCGTTTCAGAGCGCTCGATGGACCGCATCGCCGCGCTGGGCGGCGGCATCGCCGTGCAGCATCGCATGGCCTACCAGGGCGAGTATTTCGTCGAGCGCTACGGCGCACAGGCAGCGGAAGCGACGCCGCCAGTTGCGAAGATGCTCGCCAAGGGTATCAAGGTCTCGGCTGGCACCGACGCCACGCGCGTGGCGTCGTACAACCCGTGGGTGTCGCTCGCGTGGCTCGTGACCGGCAAGACGGTCGGCGGCCTGCGGATGTACCCGCAGCGCAATCTGCTCGATCGCGAAACAGCGCTGCGCATGTGGACGGAATACGTCACCTGGTTCTCGAATGAAGAAGGCCGCAAAGGCCGCATCGCGGTCGGGCAACTCGCCGACCTCATGGTGCCGGACCGCGACTTCTTTGCGTGCGCCGAAGACGATATCGCCACGACGACGGCATTGCTCACGGTAGTCGGCGGCAGGATCGTCTGGGGCGCGGGCCCGTTCTCGCAATACGATGCGCCGATTCCGCCCGCCATGCCGGACTGGTCGCCGGTACGCCAGTACGGCGGCTATGGCGGCTGGGGCGCGACTCGGCGCGAGGGTTCGCCGTTGCAGCGTGCGGCGGCCGCAGCAATGTGCGCTTGCGCGAACGCCTGCGATTTGCATGGCCACGGCCACGCGAGCGCATGGGCCAGCACGTTGCCGACTTCTGACACCAAGGGCTTCTGGGGCGCGTTCGGATGCTCCTGCTGGGCGATCTGACATGATGGCGCGGAGCGGCACTCGCAACCCCGCATGGGTCCGTGCGCTGCTTTCCCAGTGGTGGGTGGCGCCGCTCATGCGCGTCGCGCTGGTGTCCGCGTATTTGATCGGCGGCGTCAACAAGGCGCTGCACTTTGACAGCGCTATCGCGGAGCAGGCGCATTTCGGCCTGCATCCGCCCGCACTTTGGGCGGGGCTCGCGATCGTGGTCGAAATAGGCGGATCGTTGTGCGTGGTGCTGCGCCGTTTTACCTGGATTGGCGCGGGCGGCCTCGGCATGCTCACCGTCGTGGCGATGCTGGTTGCCAACGACTTCTGGAACCAGAGCGGCACGGCGCGTTTCATCGCATTCAACAGCTTTTTCGAGCATTTGGGTCTGATCGCGGCGCTTGTGCTCGCAACCATGCTCGGCGATGCGCAACCCGCATCCGGCGACAGCCGAGCATGATTGACCGGCAAAATGAAACATCAAGGAAATCCCGTTATGAAAGCTATTCGCTCTGTACTCGTTGCCCTGATGATCGCGGGCGGCCTCGTCGCCGCGCCCGTGTCGTTCGCGAAGCCGCCGGTGTTGCCGGCACAGGCGCCGTGGGTCGCGGTCGGTCCGCAATACGACACGACCCATGTGTATGTAGCTCCCGAAGATTTCGACCGTTTCACAGACAGCTTCGTGGCGACATTCGGCGGCAGCAAGTCGAAGCAGGGTGTGTTCCAGGTCACGCCGACACCGAGCCAGACGATGTCGCAACTCGTCTTCACGCCGGCGGGCACGATCTCCGTGTTCGGCTTCAAGACGCCTGTTCCCTGGCCGTTCGGCGCTGAACGTACGGGCTACCTCGTGACCGACATGGACGCGGCGATGAAGTCGGCGCGTGCGCTAGGCGCGGATGTGATCGTCGATACGTTCCCCGATCCGATCGGCCGCGACGCGGTTCTCACGTGGCCGGGCGGCGTCAATATGCAGATCTACTGGCATACCCAGGCACCGCATTACGATCCGCTGCAGACCGTGCCCGAGAATCGCGTGTACGTATCGCCGCAAAGCCTGCACAAGCTGGTTCATGCCTATGTCAACTTCTCGCACGGCAAAGTGGTGTCCGACGAAGCCAACGCGCCGGGCGTCGAAATCGGGCGCCCGAACGATACCTATCGCCGTGTCCGCATCGAATCGGGCTTCGGCAAGATGACCGTGCTCGTGACCGACGGCCATCTGCCTTACCCCTTCGGGCGGGAAATGACGGGCTACGAAGTGGCGAATCTTGCCCAGACGCTGGAGAAAGCAAAGGCCGCGGGCGTGACCGTGCTCGTTGCGCCATTCACGTCCGAAGGGCGCGACGCCGCGATCGTCCAGTTCCCGGGTGGCTATATCGCTGAGATCCACGCCAACGCCGCGAAATGAAGCACGAGGACTCGATCCTTGCCGCCATCGCCGGATTCGTCGACACGCTGAGCTTCGTGGCGCTGTTCGGGCTCTTCACCGCGCACGTCACAGGCAACTTCGTGCTGATCGGCGCAGGCGTTGCAGGCTACGGCCAGGGCATTTTGCTCAAGCTGATCGTGTTTCCCGCATTCGTCGGCGGGGTTGTTCTCAGCAGCCTGCTGGTGCGCTCGCTCTCCGAGGCGCATGCACGTCAGGGCGCGCGCGTGCTCCATGCGGTGCAGGCCGTGCTCATGGCCGGCTTTTGCCTCGCGGGCGTGTGGGCGACGCCGGTCGGCCAGCCCGACAGCCTGCCGGTCATCGCGGCCGGTGTGGTCGGTGCGTTCGCGATGGGCGTGCAGAATGCGCATCCGCGCCTGATCCAGCGTCCCGCCGTGCCGAATACGGTGATGACAGGCAACGTCACGCAAGCCATCCTGGACGTAGTCGACATGCTGTCCGCGAGTACGCCCGCAAGCTCACGCGACACAGCGCGTGCGCGCTTCGGGAAGATGATGCCGGCCATCGTGGCATTTGCAATCGGCGCCACGGCTGGCGCGCTGGGGTTGCGATACGTGGGCTTCTGGGCGCTGCTCGCGCCGGCGTGCGCGCTTGCAGGGCTCGCGTTGACCACGGGCGAACACGAGCGTACGGCCACGCCGGGGCACACATGAAGCAACGCGGCGAATGATGTCGCCGCGAGTGCACGCGTCGCATGAGGCGGTCGGATACATTCAACTACAAGCCGGGAACGGCCAGGGAAATTCATGGTATCGAGCACGATGCGCGGGCGGCGCTTCGAAAAAGCCGCCGGCGCGACGGCCATTGCTGGGCTGTTGCTGACGGGCGCCGATGCGGCGTTCGCGCAAAACGCGGCACAACCCGCCGCAGGAACGAGCGTCGCGGCCGACCCGGCGGATACGGCCGATACGGGAAATACGGCTGGCAACGCGGCGGCGCAAACGGGTAGCATCGCGGCGGCCGCGTGCGACGTCAAACGTCCTGTCGTGATGTTCAATCGCTGGCAGGAAGACTGGTCGGTGCTCGCCAATCCCTGCGTTCCGCGCAAGCCGCTCGACGGACTCAAGTACATCCCGCTCGGCGGCGACCCGTCATCGTATCTTTCGCTCGGCGCGAATCTGCGCGAGCGGATCGAAAGCAACAACGCGCCGCTCTTTGGCATCGGGTCCGCGCAGTCGGACACGTACCTGATCCAGCGCGTGGAAGTGCATGCCGATGCGCGTCTCGCACAGCACTGGCAGTTCTTCGTGCAGCTCGAGGACGCGCGTCCGTTCGGCAAGAACTCGGTTACGCCTGTGGACAAGAATCCGCTCGATGTCGAGCAGGCATTTGTGACCTATACCGGCGCGCTTGGCGGCGGCACGGTCAAGGTTCGCGTTGGGCGCCAGGAAATGGCGTTCGACTTGCAGCGTTTCATTTCCGTGCGCGATGGTCCGAACGTGCGCCAGGCGTTCGACGCGGTCTGGGCCGACTACGAGTATCAGAAGTGGCGCTTCATTGCGTACGCAACGCAGCCCGTGCAGTATCGCGACGCGACCGTGTTCGACGACGTGTCGAACCGCAATCTCACCTTCAGCGGCGTGCGTTTCGAGCGCCAGTCTGTGGGTCCCGGCGATCTGTCCGGCTACTGGTCCCGCTATAACCGCAGCAACGCGCGATATCTCGATGCGAGCGGCGCTGAGCGCCGTGACGTATGGGACTTGCGATACACGGGCACGCAAGGGCGCTTCGACTGGGACGCTGAAGGCATGTTGCAGTCGGGAACGGTCGGCAACAGCACGATCGGCGCGTGGGCAATCGGCACGATTGCCGGTTACAAGCTCGACATGCCCTGGTCGCCGCGCATCGGGCTGCAAGTCGATGCAGCTTCGGGCGACCGGCATCCGAACGACGGCCGGATCGGGACCTTCAATCCACTGTTTCCTAACGGCTATTACTTCACGCTTGCCGGCTATACCGGCTATTCGAACCTGATTCACGTGAAGCCTTCCATCACGCTCAAACCGACCGCGAATCTTGCGCTGCTCGGCGCGCTCGGTTTCCAGTGGCGCGAGACAACCGGCGACGCTGTGTATCAGCAGGGCAGTCAGGTCGTGCCCGGCACAGCGGGCAAGGGCACGCTGTGGACCGGCATGTATGTGCAGTTGCGCGCGGACTGGACGATTGCGGCGAACCTCATTGGTTCGATCGAAGCCGTGCACTTCCAGGTGGGGAACACGATACGCCAGGCGGGTGGACATAATGCCGACTACGCTGGTATCGAGCTCAAGTATGGCTGGTAGGACAGCCCCGCCGAAAGCATCGAACCAATATCGTTCGCAGCAGTGACTGATTGAGCTATGACGAAATCGTAGCTAAACAGCTGATTTATATTGGTAAGTCCGTTCAACTTAGACGTCTGCCGACAGCAGCGCGCCGGCCTCGACTCACGGAAAACAATCGTTAGCAAACAAGCGTCGCGTTTCAATCGATTTTTCTGTCCAGCTTGAAAATCATTCAAGAACGGGACTCATTATCAAACGGCACGGTATTAAGCAAAATGGTTGCACTTCCACAGCGGTTCCACCGCTTTCTGGAGACAACCAAGCGGCTTCCCATTCTGGTTGTGCTCCCGCGCATGATACGCAGTACGAATTACATTGTTTCCAACCGATTCAGTGAATTTGACCATCACGCATTCAAGGAGTCTCACATGAACACGCAAACCGCTTTCTCTGCTGTCTTCCGCGCCTCTGTCGCCACGCTGTCCGCCGCCACCGCTTTGCTCGGTATCGCGTTGCCGGCCGCAGCGGCGACGAACGACAGCCTGGTGCAGCCGCAACAACTCATCGTCGACAAGAGCCTGCCGAAGCATCAGGCACAACAGCAGATTCGCGCCGCGCGCCTCTACGACACGTTCTGGAGCACGGGCGACGAAGCCCAGGCCCGCGAAGCGCTGGCCGCCGACTTCACGGACCGCACGCTGCCCGCCGGCCGCCCGCAAGGCGTGGCCGGGCCGCTCGCGGCATCGAAGGTGTTCCACGGCGCGGTGCCCGACGTGCATGCCGACGTCGAGCAGATGATCGTGACGGGCGACCGCGTGGTAACCCATCTGCACTTCACGGGCCATTTCACGGGGACCTTCAACGGCGTGCAGGGCAAGGGCCAGCCGGTGGATTTCATTGCCACGGACATCTACCGCATCCGCGACGGCAAGATCACCGACAACTGGCACCTCGAAGACAACCTCACGTTCCTGCAGCAACTGGGCGTAGTCGCCAAATAAGCGCGCACTGTGCATGCCAGTGGCGGTCCGCACGCTTCGCGGGCCGCGCAGGCGTATCGCGCTACCATCGCTGTCACCTTCATCGCAATGCGCAGCCATGGACAATCTCGGAGACATTCGCCTTTTCGTCGAAGCGGCCAGTCTTGGCAGCCTGTCGGCTGCCGGCAGAAAGCTTGGGCTCTCGCCCGCCGCGGCGAGTGCGAGGCTCGTGAAGCTGGAAGGCGTGCTCCACACGCAGTTGTTCGAGCGCTCCACACGCAAGCTGCGCCTGACCGACGAAGGCCGCATGTATCTCGCGCATTGCCAGCACGCGCTGCAAACGCTCGACGACGCGCGCGCCGCGCTGCAAGCCGGGCGCACTTCGGTGAGCGGCGCGCTGCGTGTGTCGGCCACGTCCGACTTCGGGCGCGCCGTGCTGCGCCACTGGCTCGACGAATTCAACGAGCGGCATCCACAGGTCACGCTCACGCTCGTGCTCTCCGATTCGCTCTCGCACCTGCTTCAAGACGATATCGATCTCGCGATTCGCTTTGGCGTGCCCGCCGATAGTGGGATGGTCGCGAGGCGCATGGCCGACAATCGCCGCGCGCTGTGCGCGTCGCCCGACTACATTGCCGCCCATGGCTTGCCGCGCCACCCCGACGAGTTGCATGAGCACGACTTCATCCTGCTTGCCTCGACGGCGGGTGTGGCGAACCACTGGCGCTTCGCGCGCGGCGAAGAGACCGCGCTTTTTTCGGCGCCGCTCGAGCGCTCGCGCCAGACCAACGACGGCGCGCTGGCGCGCGAGTGGGCGATCGAAGGGCGCGGCGTGGTGATGAAGTCGATCTGGGACATAGGCGCCGATTTGCAGGCTGGGCGGCTCAAGCTGCTCTTGCCGGAGTGGCGCAGCCCGGACGTGCCTGTAAACGCGCTCTTTCAGCGCACGCCCTATATGGCGCCGCGCGTACGCACGCTGCTCGACTTTCTCGAGCAGCGCTTCGCCGAGGCTTCCGTAGGGCTGGCGGCGTTTTTGCGTCAGGCGTCCCTTTAGTTGCTTTCGCGCAAACAGCTTGAGCGCAGCGCCTCGCCATACCGGCTACCATACACTCCGCCCGCAGTCTCGCAGTGACTCGCAACGACCTGCGCGGCGAAATAACCGGAATACAGGAGCGAAACAAGATGCTTTTCCGCAAGACGATGTTGGCCGTAGCTGTATTCGGCGCCGTGGTGGCCAGTGCCAGCGCGAATGCCCAGATCGCGGGCGCGCAGCCCTTGAGCGTGTCGATCGAGCAGTCGCAGGCACTGCTCGAAGGCTGGAGCGTGAAGAAGAGCGTGCTCGGCAAGCCCGTTTATAACGACGACAACGCGAAAATCGGCACCGTGCGCGACCTGATCGTCGCACCGGACGGCTCGGTTTCCGCGGCCATCGTTGCGGCGGGCGGTTTCCTCGGCGTCGGTTCGCATGACGTGGCCGTACCCATCGCGTCGCTCGACGTGCGCCAGGGCAATCTCTATCTGCCCGGCGCAACCAAGGATGCGCTGAAGGCCACGCCCGCGTTCCAGTACGCGAAGGTCGAAACGCCGCCGAAGCCGAAGAAGGTCGAGAAGCAGCAGTAAGCCGCAACCGCTGTACACCGTCGGGCCATGCGAACACTTGGGTGGGCGCATGGCCCGACGGCTTTTGCGCGATGATTTTTTGTCTGGCGCGAGGAGCTGCACCGGCTGCGCGCGCTCGGGCGACTCAGCAACCGCACTTCCAGTCGGGCTGCTGCAAAGCCATGCCGTGCAGGCCGCGATATTCGGCAACAGGCGGCGAAGACCAGCCTTCCAGTAGCGCGGGCGCGAGCCGATAGATCTCGATGCCGAGCGGCCGGCAGACTTCCAGCGGGTCGCGCGCGTCCGGTCCCCACATCGGCAGCGAAAGGTCGCCGCCGGGGCAGGTCGAAAGCGCGCACAACAGGTCGATTTCGGCGAAAAACTCGAGGTAGTCGCCCTTCTTCGCCGGGCAGGCCTTCATGAAGTATTTGTCCTCCAGATTCAGGCCCGTGCACTGGAACACGTTGAGCACATCGTGCACGTCGTATTCGGTGAGCCCGTAGGGCGCGATGGCGCGCGTGAGATTCGAGTGGCAATGGAAATGGAAGTCTTCGCCAGTCAGCATGCGGTTCACGTAGGGGTCGCAGCGCGTGCCGAGCAGGTCGTGAACGCGCCCGCCGTGCTCGTCCACACCGTAGCCGGCGAGGCTGTCGTCCGTGATGGTGACGAGCGGGCGCAGGAAGGGCAGCGTGGACCACAGGCGGTCGAAGGTGCTCACGTGCGCCTGCTGGAGTTGGCGCGTGCGCGAAGCCCACATGCGTTCGCGCGGATCGTGCCGGTTCCATAGATTGAGGTCGGCCACTTGCGGGCCTTCGATCGTCACGATGCGAAACACGTGCCCGGCGGGGACGCTCCAGGCCTGACCCGAGCGTATCGGCACGACAATGGATTCGATCAGCTCGCGCTGACCTTGCTCTTCAGCGATACGGCGGTAAAAGGGCTTGTTCACGTCGAGCGCGGAGCCCGTGGTCGACTGGTAGGCGGCGGGATAGTTCAGCATTGCCTCGTACTCCTGTATGAACGACCTGCGTTTCCAACTGGGAAGTATAGAACCGCTGCCCATTTCGCTGATCCGCGCACGAGGCCCGCGCGCGGCGGCTTCCTGTACAGTTCGCATACTCCATGACTGCCGCGCCGGCTTGCGGGGCGAGCGCAGCCCAACGAGACGCGACGGAACATGATCAGACTGGAAGACCTCGTCATTTTTATCAGTGCGGCGGACAACGGCAGCCTCTCGGCCGCCGCGCGTCAGCTCGATCTCACGCCCGCCGTGGCGAGCGCGGGCCTCAAGCGCCTCGAAACCGAACTCGGCACGCGCCTGCTCGCACGCTCCACGCGCAGTCTGCGCCTCACGCCGGACGGCGAGCGCTACCTGGACTACGCGCGCGGTGTCATGGAGCAGGTGGAGGCCGGCCAGAACGCCGTAGCGCGTGGGCGCAAGATGATCGGCGGCAGCGTTTCGCTGTCGATTCCTTCCGATCTCGGGCGCAACGTGCTCGCGCCCTGGCTCGACGACTTCCAGACGCAGCATCCGGCGGTGTCGTTCCAGGTGCACATTGGCGACAGCGTGACCGACATGTTCCGCTCCCCGGTGGCCGTGGCGGTTCGCTATGGCGTGCCCGAAGACTCCTCTCTCGTCGCGCTGCCGCTCGCGCCCGAAAACCGGCGCGTGCTGTGCGCCGCGCCCGGCTATTTCGCGCGTCACGGCAAACCTGCCTCGCCCGCCGATCTCTCGCGCCACAACTGCCTGCGCTTCGCGCTGAGCGACACACTGCACGACCGCTGGACCTTCTATCGCGGCGACGATGCCAGCGTCGTAACCGTGCAAGGCAACCGCAGCAGCGACGACGGCGAACTCGTGCGCCGCTGGGCCGTGGCGGGGCATGGCCTCGCATACAAGTCGCGTCTGGACGTGCTTGCCGATATCAAGGCGGGCCGCCTCGAAACCGCGCTCGACGCGTATCAAGGCGAAGGCGCGCCGCTGCATCTCGTGTGCGCCCACCGCACGATGCTCTCACCAACCGTCAACGCATTGCGCGACGTGCTGCGCGATCGTATTGCCGCGTTTCTTGCCTGACGTGTCATTGCGCAGTCAGCCCGCTACGGACCTGACACCTGGCCCGCTGGCTCCGGCCTTTCCGCCGCTCCCGCCGCTCGATCCCGCGCGCGATTTTCAAAGCAGCTTTGAAGCTGAATTCGCCGTTTGCCGCTATGCGCGCGGCTCGCGCTGGCCGATTATTCGTACCAACACGAACGGCACGGAGGCCTCGATGATCGTCGCGATAGGCCGCTTTTACCTGAGAGCCGACAAGATTTCGCATTTCGAGGCGGCCTGGCTGCGCGTCTGCCCGCTGCTCACGAGCAAGCCGGGTTATCGCGGTCATCGCCTGGGTCCGCAGTGCGAAGACGAAGGCTGCTATGTGCTGGAAGTGGAATGGGACAGCCTCGACGCGCAGAGCGCGTTCATGATGCACGGCGATTTCCGGACCTTCCTGCACGCGCTATGGCCGTACTTCTCGGCGGACCCGGACCTGTATCACTTCGAACCGCTCGCCCAACCGAGCCGGTTTCCTGCAATTTGACTGTCTGGAGGTATTCACGATGAAAGCGATTGGTTACTACCGCAATCTCCCCATCAGCGACCCCGAATCGTTGATCGATCTCGAACTGCCCGATCCGCAGCCGGGCCCGCGCGATCTGCTCGTCGAAGTGCACGCGGTGTCGGTCAACCCGGTCGATGTGAAGGTGCGCGCGAATATGGCGCCCGAAAACGGCGAGGCGAAAGTGATCGGCTGGGACGCGAGCGGCATTGTGCGTGCCGTGGGCCGCGACGTGACACTTTTCAAGCCGGGCGATCGCGTGTGGTACGCGGGCTCGCTGCTGCGCCCCGGCACCAACAGCGAACTGCACGTGGTGGACGAGCGCATTGTGGGCAGCATGCCGCAAAGCCTGAATTTCGCCGAGGCGGCCGCGTTGCCGCTCACCTCCATCACGGCGTGGGAACTGCTGTTCGATCGGCTCAAGGTGCCCGAGGGCACGGCGCAGTCCGGCGAATCGCTGCTCGTGATCGGTGCGGCGGGCGGCGTGGGCTCGGTGCTCCTGCAGCTGGCGCGCAAGCTCACGGGCCTCACGGTGATCGGCACGGCTTCGCGGCCCGAAACGTCGAAGTGGGTGAGCGAGCTGGGCGCGCATCACGTCATCGACCATACGAAGCCGCTTTCGCAGGAGCTCAAGCGCATCGGCATGGAAGGCGTGGACTATATCGCGAGCCTGAACCAGACCGATCATCACTTCGACGAGATCGTCGCCTCGATCAATCCGCAGGGGCATCTTGCGCTGATCGACGACCCCGAGCTGGTCGACTTCCGCAAGCTCAAGAGGAAGAGCGTGGCGCTGCACTGGGAGTTCATGTTCACGCGCTCGATGTTCGGCACGAAAGACCAGATTCGCCAGCACCAACTGCTGAACCGTATGGCCTCGCTTATCGACGAAGGCGTGCTGCGCACGACGCTCAACGAGAGCTTTGGGACCATCAATGCGGCGAACCTGCGCCGGGCGCACGAGCTCGTGGAGACGAACCGCTCGCGCGGCAAGCTCGTGCTCGAGGGGTTCTAAACCACGGACTGCTGACGGAAGCTGCCACGACCAGGCATTCGATCGCACGCGCACCATGGGCTGCGGATGCGATCGAACACCTGCGCGCGCGCCGTAGCTCACTCAAACGCACAATCCGCCGTGCTAACGAGCTTGACGAACGGACCGCTCAACGTGCGGTTATGGTGCTCGATAATCGACGCGGCGCTGAGCACGGGCGTATCCATGGTCGTGTGGGCGTCTGCGACGAGCAGCGCCTTGAAGCCCAGGTCGCCCGCGGCGCGGCAGGTCGAATCCACGCAATACTCCGTCTGCATTCCCGCGATGACGAGCTCGCCCACGTTGGCGTGCGCGAGCCGCTGCGCGAGATCGGTGCCGGTGAAGCAATTGGGGCGGCGCTTCTCGAACACGCTGTCGATATCCGGGTCGATGGCGAGCGCCGGCAGCAAGCGCGTGAGCGGGCTGCCCGGCTCGATGGGCGAACCCGGCGGCCCGACGTGGCGTGCGGCGAAGACCGGCGCGCGGGCCTTGCGGGCTTTCGTGATCAACTGCTCGATATTGGCGAGTACGCGCTGCCCCTCGAACGGTGCATTGGGGCCGTTGAACAGGCCTTCTTGCATATCGATGACGAGAAGGGCGCGAGCGAGGCTGGGCATGGTGGCTCTCCGGTGGTTGTGCCCGCAACGCACGGAGAAACGACAAGGCCCCGTCCATTGCTGGCGGGGCCTTGTGATCGATACGATATCTAATGTGCGCGCACCGAACTCACGACCCGCCGGAAGCGGTCGTGGTAGTCGTCGTGGTGAGCAGGTGCGCGTTCATGAGGACGATCATGCAGGAGGCGGCATGAGGCGTCAATCGTGTTGCGCGCGTCAGCGCGAACTCTCGGGGCGCTGCCAATGTGCGTTGGCTTGCTTGTCCGTAATGCGGACCTTGGCCAGCAGCGGCTTGTAGCCCCGCAGGACGATCTCGCTGATCGCGAGATGCTCCGAGCGGAAGATGTTGTCGGCGAACTTGCTGCCGTCCGCGAATTCCAGGGCGTAGCCATCGATTGGCCCCCATTGGCCCCTCGGCAACGGTTCGATATACACGTCCATGATGAGTCTCCATTGAATAACAAGCGAATAAGAAGCGTCGTTCGTTTCAGTCTATCGCAGTGAAAGACGACTTCCCTGCCGCTTTGTTGCGCTGCAATTGCCTTGCCGTTCAATGGGTTACGTGATGTCTTTCACGATAAGAGAAGGTGTCCTTCCATGTGCAATTGCCGGCCCGCATCCGGAACTGCGTCATTTGCACACACCGGGCGCGCATTGCACGATATGAAAGCGAGAGGGGGCATTCACTCCGGCTCGCGCTGCGCCTGTGCGCCCAGATCGATCTCGTCCATGCCTTTGTTCAGCTGATTCAGGAAATGCACGAGCGAAACCTTGTCGTCGAAGCGAAAGCTCGCGAGCGCCTGGCGATAGAACTCGTAGATCTTCGGCTGCAGGCTCTCCCAGAACACTTTGCCTTGTTCGGTGAGCACGACTTTTTTCGCGCGCCGGTCCACGGTGTCGGCCACGCGCAGCACGTGCTCGTCGCGCTCCAGACGCTTGAGCACACCGTCGAGACTCTGGCGGCTCACCACGAGATAGTCGGCCAGCTCGGAAAACGACATGCCCTGCGCCACCTGTGGGCGCGACAGCGCGCCCAGCACCGACCACTGCACGGTCGTGATGCCGAGCGCCTTGGTCGTTTGCCGGTCTAGCGTGTTGCCCGCCTGGAACAGCCGAAAGAACAAACGGTTGTGAATGGACGAGACGGACTGGTCGTACGAAGGGTCGTTCTGGGTCATGGGCGCCTTTCGGTACCCGCGCGGGTGCGCAGGCAATGAGACAAATACCTGATACGAAAATAGTGAAGGGAAGTGGGCGTGCCGTCCATTTGGGCAATCCCCCTCCTCATGCCCTCGATATATATCATGATGTTGACGTAATTTAAGCGCTCGCCTAGAGTGTGAGAACGACGCACGAGAATATCAAGAGACAACCCCCATGGCGAACTACGACCGGCTTTTGACCCCGCTTCGCGTTGGCGCGACGCTGCTCCCCAACCGCATGGTGATGGGCGCGATGCACACGCGGCTCGAAACGCTCGACCGCCCGCACGAGCGTCTCGCCGCGTTCTATGCGGCGCGCGCAGCCGGGGAGGTCGGCCTGATCCTGAGCGGCGGGTTCGCGCCGAACCCCGAGGGCGTGATGGAGGCGGGCGGCCCGCTCTTCAACCGCGCGGAGCAGCTCGATGAGCATCGCGTCGTGACTCGCGCGGTTCATGAGGCCGGGGGAAAGATTGTGCTGCAGATCCTGCACGCGGGCCGCTATGCGAAAGTGCCCGAATGCGTGGGGCCCACGGCCGCCAAGGCACGAATCAACCCGTACGCACCGCGCGCGCTCAGTACGCAGGAGGTGCGCGCCACGATCGCCGATTTCGCCCGCACGGCTGCGCTGGCGGTTCAGGCCGGCTACGACGGCGTGGAGATCATGGGCTCGGAAGGCTATCTGATCAACGAGTTCACGGCGGCCGTCACCAACGGGCGCGACGACGAATTCGGCGGCAGCTTCGCAGGCCGCATCCGCTTCGCGCTCGATATCGTGCGTGCCGTGCGCGCGGAAATGGGCCGCGAGCCCATGCTGATCTACCGCATCTCTTCCATCGACCTCGTGGAAGGCGGCATGGGCGGCGCCGAAATCGCGGCATTCGCGCAGGAGATCGAAGCGGCCGGTGCGGATCTCATCAACACGGGCGTGGGCTGGCACGAATCGGCAGTGCCGACCATTGCGGCGTGCGTACCGCGCGCGGCCTGGCGCGACGCGATTCGCAACGTCAAAGAGGCGGTATCGATTCCGGTGATGGCGTCGAACCGCATCAACATGCCCGAGGTTGCTGAAGAACTGATTGCCTCCGGCGTGGCCGATCTCGTTTCGATGGCGCGCCCGCTGCTTGCCGATCCGGACTTTGCGAAGAAAACGCGGCTTGGCATGGCCGACGAAATCAACACCTGCATCGGCTGCAATCAGGCGTGCCTCGACCGCATCTTCACGGATCGTACGGCGACATGCCTCGTCAATCCGCGGGCCGGGCGCGAGATCGAATTCGCGGCGGGCAAGGCCACGCAGCCCAAACGCATTGCGGTGGTGGGCGGCGGACCCGCCGGCATGGCGTTCGCGACCAACGCGGCTGAACGCGGCCACCGGGTGACGTTGTTCGAGGCCCATGCGCGGCTGGGCGGTCAGTTGAATCTGGCGAAGGTCGTGCCCGGCAAAGCCGAGTTTCACGAGATGCTGCGCTATTTCGACGTGCGTTTGAAGCGCCTCGGCGTGACTGTACGGCTCGGTGAGCCTGCAACGGCCGATGGGCTCGCGAGCGAGGCCTTCGACGAGATCGTCATCGCCACGGGCGTTGCGCCGCGCGTGCCCGATATCGTTGGCGTCGATCATCCGAAGGCGGTCTCGTATATCGACGTGCTCACGGGCAAGGTCGAAGTGGGCGCGCGCGTGGCGATCATCGGCGCGGGCGGCATAGGATTCGACGTGGCCGAGTATCTGTTGGGCGACGCGCAGGAATCGCTGGACCGTGGCGCATTTTTCCGTGCATGGGGCGTCGATCTCGCCAATACGCGCGGAGGCGGCGTCACGCGCGTCGACGCGCATGGCGCGCCGCGCCGCAGCGTGCATATGTTCCAGCGTAAGGCGGAGCCGCTTGGCAAGGGGCTCGGCAAATCGACGGGATGGATCTTGAAGGCACGCCTGCGCAAGGCGAACGTGATGATGACGTCAGGCGTGACGTACGACGCAATCGACGATGAAGGCCTGCGCTACAGCGTCGACGGCAAGCCGCAGGTGCTGGCCGTCGATCATGTCGTGCTATGTGCGGGCCAGCATTCGAATCGCACGCTCTACGATGAACTCGTCGCGCGCGGCGCAACACCGAAGGTGATAGGCGGCGCCGATGTTGCCGCCGAACTCGACGCGCTGCGCGCCATCGAACAGGCGACGCGCCTCGCGATGGCAATGTGATGTTTCACGATTTCGGCGCGTAGAATGCGAAGGATTCGTGCAATCCGAACGTATCCCGCATGCTCCACCGAATACTCGTTAGCGCTTGTCTGCTCGGCAACCCGGTCCGTTACAACGGCTCGGCAAAAACCGTTGCGCATGCACTGATCGAACAGTGGCAGCGCGAGGGGCGCCTCGTTCCCGTTTGCCCTGAAGTGGCAGGCGGGTTCGGCGTGCCAAGGCCGCCTGCGGAGATCGCGCATGGCGCTTTGGGAACTGCGGTGCTGGCTGGACACGCGCACGTAATCGACGTGCGCGGCGCGGACGTTACCGCGCTGTTCGTAGATGGCGCGCATGTGGCGCTAGAACTCGCGCTCGCGCGCGACTGCCGCTTCGCATTGCTCGTGGACGGCAGTCCCTCCTGCGGCAGCCGCGTTATCTACGACGGCAGCTTCACGGGCCGCAAACAAGCGGGCGCGGGTGTGACAACCGCATTGCTGCGCCAGCACGGCATCGAGGTTTTCGCGGAAACGGAAATCGATGCGCTTCACACGCGGCTCCTGCAAGCCGGCGCGTAACACACCATTCACGCGTTCTCGCCGCTACCCGCTTCCTTCGCGATCCATTGATTGAACGCGCGCATGGCAGGCGTCGCCGTTTTCCCCTTCTGCGACGTGAGCCAGTAGCTGCCCGCGTGCACCTCGATATCGAAGGGCCGCACGAGCCGGCCCGCCGCGAGATCGCGCTCGAACATCGAAACAGGCGCGAGCGCGATGCCCGCGCCCTGCATGGCCGCTTCCACCATGAGCCGCGACGAATCGAACACGGGTCCGCGCACCGGGCGCGGCGCGAGTCCGGCGGCTTCGAACCAGAGCGTCCAGTCGTCGGCGCGATACGAGCGCAGCAGTTTTTCGTTGGCGAGATCGGCGGGCCGCTGCAGGCGTTGCGCGATATCGGGTGTGCAGAGCGCGGCGAGCGGCGCGTCGAACAGCTTCACGGCACGCGAACCCGGCCACGTGCCGTCGCCGAACCGAATGGCGAAGTCGAGCCCTTCGCCCGCGAGATCGACGAGATTGTTGTTCGTCATGATGCGCAACTCGACGAACGGATGCGCGTCGTGAAACGACTTCAGGCGCGGCATCAACCATCCCACCGCGAACGTCCCCACGGCGCCCACGGTCAGCACCTCGTGAAAGTGGCCGCCCTCGAACTGTCGCAACACGGCTTCGATGCGATCGAACGCATCCGTGAGCACGGGGCGCAGCGCGAGACCTTCGTCGGTGATCGCAAGACCGCGCGGCAGGCGCTTGAAGAGCGTCGCGCCCAGCCGCTCCTCGAGCATGCGGACTTGCTGGCTCACGGCCGCCTGGGTGACGTTCAGCTCGCTCGCCGCGCGCGTGAAGCTCAGGTGCCGCGCCGACGATTCGAAGGCGCGCAAGGCATTGAGGGGCAGATTCGGTCGCATGATCGAGCCATAAGTTTTTCTGGGGCGTGGCGCAATTTATCATCGTTTGTCACCTCACGGAGAACACGCGATAGTGGCGGCTCTTTAGGGAGAAGCCATGATCACACGACGTAGATTCACGATGACGGTAGTAGGCGGAGCGATAGCTGGTGTTGCATCTCAGGCGTTCGGCGCGACAGGTGCGAGCGCGGCGAAGCCCGCCCAAACGGGCGCGCTGGAAAAGCAGCTCGCCGCCATCGAGGCGCAGGTGGGCGGGCGGCTCGGCGTCGCGATGCTCGACACGGCGAGTGGCCGCGTGCGCGGCTGGCGGCTGCACGAGCGCTTTCCGATGTGCAGCACGTTCAAGGTTTTGCTCGCGTCGGCCGTGTTGACGCGCAAGGATCAAGGCAAGGAAGATCTCGCGCGCAAGGTCGCGTATTCGCATGCGCAAGTCGTGTCGTATTCGCCGGTGAGCGGCCCGCGCGCGGGCGGCGAGGGCATGACGGTCGCCGAGCTGTGCGAAGCGGCGCTCACGCGCAGCGACAACACGGCGGCGAACCTGTTGCTGGAGAGCATTGGCGGGCCGCCCGCGATTACGGCCTTCGCGCGCAGCCTTGGCGACCCGGTCACGCGCCTCGACCGCAATGAGACCACGCTCAACGAAGCAATACCCGGCGACCCGCGCGATACGACCACGCCCGCCGCCATGGTCGCGAACCTGCGCGAATTGCTGCTGGGCGAGCGTCTTTCCGCGGCTTCGCGCGAGCAACTCGTTGCGTGGCTCGTCGCCAACAAGACGGGCGACGCGCGTTTGCGCGCGGGCTTGCCGAAGGACTGGCGCGTGGGCGACAAGACCGGCACGGGCGAGCGCGGCACGGCGAACGATGTGGCGATTGTCTGGCCCGCCGGGCGCGCGCCCATCCTTGTCACGACCTATCTCACCGGCGCGACGCGTGCGAGTTCGGCACAGCGCGATGCGGCGATCGCACAGGTCGGAGTTTGCGTGGCGCATGGCTGATTCAATTGATACGGTATCCTAATCGTATGAAAAGAGATCGATCGTTCGCTTGCCTCGTGCTTTCCTTACGCGCTGTTATATTTGCAACAGTGACTTAATTTTTTGGCGTCGTGGTCGTCAATACACATGACCTCTCACTACGGCGTCCCCATGTCATTCCTTACCAGAATCAAAATCGGCCCGCGTCTCGGCGCGGGCTTTGCCATTGTGTTGCTCCTGCTCGGCGCAGTGGGCGGGACCGGGCTCCTTCAAGCGTCGCGCATATTCGACGGCACGCAGCAAATCGGCATGAACTGGCTGCCTAGCATCGAGACGCTAGGCAATCTGCGTAATCAGGCGCAGGACGTGCGCCGCACGTCGCTGCGCATGCTGATCTCCGGCGACGCTAGCGAGAAGGCCGCGCTGCACGATCAGCACGCCCAGATGGTCAGCCAGTTCGGCTCGACGTTCGACGGCTATTCGAAGCTGGTCTCCTCGGCCGAAGAGCGCCGCGTGGCCGATTCGATCGGCACCGCGTGGTCGCAGTATCTCGACGACGACAAGAAGATCGATGCCCTCGCCATGTCCGCAGACGGCGGAGCGGCCGACGCGCGCGCCGCAGTTTCGACCACATCGGCGAAATCGTTCCAGGCGCTGATGGACCTCATCAACCAGGACGTGACCCTCAATCACAATGGCTCGACCGCCGAAGTCGCCATGGCGAAGGACGCGTACCACAGTGCGTTCGCCTGGACCATCGTGCTGATCGTGATCGCCATTGGCTTTGGCGCCACGATTGCGCTCTTCATCACACGTTCGATCACGGGCCCGATTGCTCGGGCCGTGGAAGTGGCAGAGACGGTGGCGCGTGGCGACCTGACCGCGCGCATCCAGGTGGACGGCAGCGACGAGGCCGCTCAGTTGCTCGGCGCGCTGCGTCACATGAACGAGCGCCTGGTCGATCTGGTGGGCCGTGTGCGCACCGGCAGCGAGGGCATCGCGACGGCTTCCGCCCAGATTGCGGCGGGCAACACCGACCTGAGCCAGCGCACCGAAGAACAGGCCGCTTCGCTCGAAGAAACGGCGGCGAGCATGGAAGAGCTCACGGCAACGGTCAAGCAGAACGCCGACAACGCAACGCAGGGCAACACGCTGGCGGGTCAGGCCTCGCAAACGGCCACGCGCGGCGGCGAAGTGGTAGGCCGCGTGGTCGATACGATGCGCGATATCGCGAACAGTTCCGAACAGGTCGCGCAGATCATCTCGGTGATCGAAGGCATTGCGTTCCAGACCAACATCCTGGCGCTCAACGCGGCCGTGGAAGCGGCGCGAGCCGGTGAACAGGGCCGCGGCTTCGCGGTCGTGGCGGGCGAGGTGCGCACGCTCGCGCAGCGCAGCGCGACGGCGGCGCGCGAAATCAAGGAACTCATTAGCGTGTCGGTCGAGCGCGTGAACAACGGCACGGCGCTCGTGGACGACGCGGGCCGCACGATGGGCGAGATCGTGCAATCGGTCAAGCGTGTAGCCGACCTCATGAACGAGATTTCGGCCGCATCGGGCGAGCAGCGCACTGGCATCGAGCAGGTCAACCAGGCCGTCACGCAGATGGACGAAGTCACGCAGCAGAATGCGGCGCTCGTCGAGGAAGCGTCGGCGGCGGCGCAGTCGATGTCCTCGCAGGCCACGGCGTTGCGCGAGATGGTTTCCGTGTTCAATATCGGCTCGGCGGGGCGCGCTGCAACGGCGAGCCTCGCGCCGGCGGCGAATGTCGTTGCGAGTGCCGCGGTCAAGCGACCCGCACCTTCGAGGCCCGCGCCCGCGCGTGCCCCCGCTGCGCCCGCTCCGAAGGCGGACCGCCGCGAGCCGGCAACGGCCGCGGCCACGTCCGACGACGACTGGCAGACCTTCTGATGTAGCGCGCTAAAGCGCAGTTCAAAACGCCCCGGTTAGCAGCACAACCGGGGCGTTTGCATTTTTGCGCGGCTAGTGGCGCATCAAAGCACGCCGAGCGTGGACTTCGGTTCGAGAAACGCTTCGATCCCGAAAGTGCCGTACTCGCGCCCGATTCCCGACTGCTTGAAGCCGCCGAACGGCGCGGCCGGTTCATGCGCGAGCGTGTTGACGAGCACGCGGCCGGCTTCGATCTGCGCGGCCACGCCGCGCGCACGCTCGATATCGGGCGAGAGCACGTAGGCTTGCAGGCCATACGGCGTATCGTTGGCGATTTCGATGGCCTGATCGGTGTCGCGATACGCGATGATCGAAAGCACCGGCCCGAAAATCTCCTCGCGCGCAATCGTCATGTCGTTCGTCACGCCGCTGAACACCGTGGGACGCACGAACCAGCCCGACTCCACGCCATCGGGCCGCTGCGGGCCGCCCGCAATAAGGCGTGCGCCTTCGTCGATGCCGATTCGGATATACCGCTGCACGCGCTCCCATTGCTTCTGGCTCACCATCGGGCCGACGCTCGTGCGCGTGTCGCGCGGATCGCCCGATTGAATCTGCGCCACGGCCTTCGCAACGCTGGCTTCGAACTCGACGAGCCGCGACTGCGGCACCAGAATGCGCGTGCCCGCTATGCACGCCTGTCCGCTGTTCATGAAGCCGGCCTGCAGCGCGAGCGGCACGGCTTCGTCGAAATTCGCGTCGTCCAGCACGATGACGGGCGACTTGCCGCCCAGTTCGAGCGTCACGCGCTTGAGCGTTTCAGCCGCCGTGCGCAAGATCGTCTTGCCGACCGCAGTCGAGCCCGTGAACGAAATCTTGGCGACGTCGGGATGCTCCGCGATGCGCGCGCCCACGGTGTCGCCGCGGCCCGTGACGATGTTGAAAAGGCCCGCAGGCAGGCCCGCCGAATGCAGCGCCTCGGTCACGATGCGCGTCTGGATCGCGCTCATCTCGCTCGGCTTGATGACGGCCGTGCAGCCCGCGGCGAGCGCGGCGGCGAGCTTGCCGCAGATGAAGCCCGCGTCGCTGTTCCAGGGCGTAATCAACCCGGCTACGCCCAGCGGCTGCATGGTGACCTCGGCCGTGCCCGCGCGCCGCGTGAACGCATAGTTTTCCAGCGTCTTCGCGGCGTCGCTGAGCACATTGGAGGCGTGCTGGGCCATCCACCGGCCGCGCGAGACCGGCGCGCCGTACTCTTGCACGATCGCTTCGAAGAGCGCGTCTTCGCGCGCGACGACGGCCTCGTGCAGCGCCATGAGCATCTCGATGCGCTCCGCCTTCGTGGTGCGCGAAAACGCCGGGAACGCGCGTTTCGCGGCGGCGACGGCCGCGTCCGCATCCGCGGCGTCGGCCAGACGCACGCGGCCAATCACGGCCTCGGTTGCGGGGTTGAAGAGGTCGAAATACGCCTCGCCGTGTGGCGTGACGAACGCGCCGTCGATATAGATCTTGTCGATGATCTGCATGGCTGCTCCAGAAAACGTGAGTCGATGGGAGCAAGATAGACGCTCGGCATTGCGTTGACTAGCCGTACAATGGCGCATGACCTGTTGAGCGATTTGGGATAATGAAAACATCGGGCCTGGTGGAACTCGAAGCCGTGCTGGCCGTGGCGCGCCATCGCAGCTTTCGTGCGGCGGCGGACGAACTGAGCGTGTCGACCTCGGCGCTCAGTCACGCGGTGGCGGCGCTCGAAGCGCGCATTGGCGTGCGCCTCTTCAATCGCACCACGCGCAGCGTGGCGTTGACCGAAGCGGGCACGCAGTTCGTGGGCAGCGTCGCGCCCGCGTTGTCCACGATCCGCGAGGCGCTCGACCAGGCGGGCAGCTTTCGCGATACGCCCTCGGGCACGTTGCGCATCAATGCTTCGGTTGGCGCGGCGAAGCAGGTCATGCCCGTTCTCATCGCCTACCTGCAGCGCTATCCGGAGATGAAGCTCGATCTCGTCACGGAAGGGCGTCTCATCGACATCGTGGTCGAAGGCTACGACGCCGGCATACGTCTGGCCGAAATCGTGCCGCAGGACATGATCGCCGTGCCGTTCGGCGACCGTCAGCGATTCGCTGTGGTTGGCAGTCCGGACTATTTTGCGAAACATAAGGCGCCACGCACGCCCGCCGATCTGAAGTCGCACCGCTGCATACGCAGCCGCATGCCCAGCGGGCAAATCTACCAATGGGAGTTCGAGCGGCGCGCTCAGGCCGTGCGCGTGGACGTGGAGGGCGCGCTGACGCTCGACGAACCGGGTCTCATGCTCGCCGCCGCGCGCGACGGACTCGGCCTCGCGTATCTGACCGAATGGAACGTAAGCGCTGACCTGGCGGCGGGCACGCTCGTGCGCGTGCTCGAAGACTGGACGCCGCCGCTTGACGGCCTCTGCCTCTACTACCCCGGCCGGCGGCACGCGCCAGCGGGACTGCGGGCGCTGATCGAAACGATCCGCGAACACGCCGACGCCATGCGCGCCCCCGCAAAAAAGAGCCGGCGCGGGCCTGTTGCCGGGCGCTAAGCGCGCTTACGCCGTCCACAGCGCTGGTTGAACGCAAAGAAGAAGGGAAAGCATGGCTTCGGGGAAGCGCGCAACGCGCACGCGCACGCACACGCAACAATGGCGCAGGATCTGCGCACACGCGCTCATCAACACCAGGCTGGCGGCGGGCATGGCCGGCATTGCGCACGCGGCGCACGCAGCCGACGCCAACACCGACACGACGAAATCAAGCGCAGCGGCGGACGGCGCCACCCAGCTCGCGCCCGTCAAGATCACGAGCGGCAAGACCCAGGGCTACGCGCCGCAAACCGTCGAGACGGGACAATACCGCGGCATGGACGCGCTCGATGTGCCGGCCACGGTGAACGTCGTCACGCGCTCGGTCATGGACGCCCAGGGCGACACCGGCCTCTACGACGCGCTGCGCAACGTCGCAGGCGTAACGCGCCAGCAGCTCAACGGACTCGCGTACGACAATCTCTCGGTGCGCGGCATCCCGCTCGACAACCGCTCGAGCTTCTATCTCGACGGCCTGCTGCCCATCGACAACAACATCTCAAATTCTTCGGCTCTTGCCTGTTAAAAAAGAAATCCCCGCAATGCGGGGATTTCTTTTGCTGGCTGGCCCTTCACCGGTTTAGTGGCGCCTGGCCTGAACAAGGACGCTCATCTACCCTCAGCACCGACAGGGAAGCGCTGCAAATCCTCCGACAACGTGACCTGTCCCTTGAACACTTTTTGTGTTTGTTGTTTGATCCTGGCTAGCGATGCACGTTCAGCCGCCGCATCATTGGGTGTCAGGATACTGGCGACAATACTGATATGTGTATAAACCAGATGCCTGGCGCCTGCCTTTGCCGCAATGGTGCCGGCAGCCTCCGGGCTAAGATGCTGGGTATCAAAATGCTCGGTCATTTCTTTTTTGGCCTTGTCAGACATCTGTTTGTTGGCCTGTAATTCTGCGACCATGGCATCCCGGTCAATCACTTCACTGACCAGTAAATCGGTCCCTTTGGCAAGCGTTGCAATTGCATCTGCCGGGCCGGTATCTCCGGTATAGGTGACCGACTTGCCGTTGCTGTCAAAGCGCAGAGCCAGGCTTTGCGTCCCATCCGGCAGGTGGTGCCCCAGCGGCATATCAAAATGGGAATTGCGTACTGCCCGCACACGGACCCCATCGACCTGCATGTCTGCACCGTCCTCCACAATCACGACCTTGATCATTTGATCCAGCGGCATACCATGCATGGGTTCAAATTTGGCAATGTTCGCTGAGGGCCCCAGCGCTTTTACAATGCCGTCCACCAGTTCCTGAGTGCCCGGCGGACCGTAGATGGTCATCGGCGTCATGCCGCCCAGCATCCAGCGCAAGCCGATCAACCCCTGCACGCCACCAATATGATCCATATGCAGGTGACTGAGCCAGACCGTAGATAAATCCCTGGCCTGATAGCCCACGGCCGCCAGACGTTCCATGGCGCCATCACCACAATCAATCAACCATGGCTTGCCGTTGACCATCAACAGGTTGGCGGGCTCGGAACGTTCCTTGAAAATGACGGGCCCGCCATTTGTGCCCAGGGTAATCCATTCCATGGCGCTATCTGCCGTGGCCGGCGTAGCTGCCGCATGCGACAGGGATACCGCCAGCCCCAGTGACAATGCGATGACTGTCGGAAGGATGCCGCGAAAGTGGCGCGTTGCCGCAGAATTGTTTTTTTTCATGCTGTTCTCTTTGCGATGAATGTGTGCCACCGCTGACTGGCTAGCCAGCAATTGAAAAAATGACACATCACCGCCGGAAAATAGGCGTAATTCCTTCGACTAACCTGGATCAGGCGCAAACAACCTCTACCCACGCGTGCTTTTCTTGCAGAACAAGCATTTTTCGCAATAACCGGGGCCAGGAAGCCGGCCTGACTGGCCTTGTCTGATTCCAGCCAGGACAAGCCCTGCTTGTCCGCAAAAATACGGTTTGCCCTATCGACGCCAGGCTTGCCATCTGGATGCCGATGCAGAACAAGGAGCGCGTGGAAGTGCTCAAGGGGGCG
This sequence comes from Paraburkholderia sp. J11-2, assembly GCF_905220185.1. Classification (NCBI taxonomy): domain Bacteria; kingdom Pseudomonadati; phylum Pseudomonadota; class Betaproteobacteria; order Burkholderiales; family Burkholderiaceae; genus Paraburkholderia; species Paraburkholderia sp. J11-2. The sequence goes on from NZ_CAJMYY010000002.1 coordinate 379,040, forward strand.
TCTGCGCTGTACTACGGCTTTGGCGCGCCGGCGGGCATCGTCAACATGGTGCTCAAGCGCGCGGGCAGCGAGCCTGTCACGAGCATGTCGGTGCTCGGCGACTCGAACGGATCGATCGGCGCCGCCGCCGACATCGCGCGCCGCTTCGGCCCGAGCGACCAGTTCGGCATACGCGTGAACGCAATGGATGAGCACGTCGAAACACCCATTGACGGCGACCGCGGCTACCGCAAGTTCGTGAGCGCGGCGCTCGACTGGCGCGTGAACGACAAGCTCAAGCTGCAATACGATCTCGAGCACATCGAAACGAGCATTGTCGAGCAGGCGGGCATTGCGCCGCTTACCGCCGTGAACGGCAAGATGACGCTGCCGGCCATGCCCGACCCCTCGAAGCTGCTCGTGCCGAACGACCGGCCGACCAAGGCGAGCGCGACGTCGCAACTCGTGCGCGCCGACTATGCGTTCAACGACCACTGGAGCGCGATGCTCTCGCTCGGCCAGTCGATTACGCGGCGCGACCGCTGGGCCTGGGTGTTCCAGAAGTACGACGTCGCGACCGGCGCGGGCACGCTGCAAGGCAGCCAGCAGTTCGGGCAGATGTACGAGAACAAGAACGTGCGCCTCGAAGTGAACGGGGACTTCAAAACCGGGCCGTTCACGCATACGGTCACCACAGGTGTCGTGCAGAACTGGCTGTTTCAGCCGGACTTCACGACGTACACGTACACGGCGGCGCAGAACCTCTACGATCCCATCGACATCACGACGCTCAAGCAAAGCGGCAGCGCGCGCCAGTTCTACGCGCAGCACGTGCGCAACAGCGGCATCTATGTGTTCGACCAGATCGACATCACGCCGCGTTTGCAGGTCGTGGCCGGCGTGCGCCGCTCCGGGTACATGACTTCGCAAGCCGGTACGCCAAGCTCCGACATCAACCACACCTCGCCTTCGGGGAGCATTACCTACCGCATCACGCCGCAGACAAGCGTCTACGCGAGCTATGTCGAAGCGCTTGAATCGGCGGGCAGCGCGCCGGCCACGGCGGTCAACGCAAACCAGATCCTGCCCGCGGCAGTGAGCCGGCAGCAGGAAGTGGGCGTGCGCACGCGCCTCGCCGGCAACACGCTCGTATCGCTTGCGCTTTTCAACCTCAAGCAGGCCAGCGCGGAAACGAATGCCGACAACGTCTATGTGATGGACGGCAACGCGCGTTATCGCGGCGTGGAGTTTTCGGTGCAGGGCGATGTGACGAAGGACGTCTCGGTCACCGCATCGGCCGTTTATCTCGACGCGAAGCAGATCGATTCCTCCGACCCGACGCTCGTCGGCAAGACGCCCGAGAATACGCCGCACGTCACGGCGAGTCTGTTCGCTGAATATCGTGTGCCGGTGCTGGCGGGTCTTTCGGTGAACGGCGGCATCTACTATGTGGGGCCGCGCCAGGTGAACAACGCGAATCAGGCGCAGATTGGCGGCTATACGCTGTTGACCGCGGGCGTGCGCTACGCGACGCGCGTGTACGGCAAACGCGTTTCGGTGCAGGCGAATCTGGAGAATGCGGCCAACCGGCGCTACTGGAGTGCAGCGGGGTCGAATCAGTTGGGCGTGGGACTTGGACGCACACTCGAACTGACTTCAACGCTGGAGTTTTAAGCGTGGGAGCAGCGCTTTAAAAAAACTTCGCGCAGGGTCTTCAAAAATGCGCGACGAGTCGATACAATGGCGACCCTTCGAGCCCAAGAGGCAAGAGGAAACGGGATCGAAAGTCCCGGGTTGTATTGGAATGCCGACGTGGTGAAATTGGTAGACACGCTATCTTGAGGGGGTAGTGGCGAAAGCTGTGCGAGTTCGAGTCTCGCCGTCGGCACCAGAATTTGCATTCGCGTGCATGCGCTGCGAATCAGGCGAGAGAGCCGGCTAATAAGCCGGCTTTTTGCTTTCGTGCGGAATTGATAAGGAATCCAACGCAACGGGCTTGTCGGCGGACAAAGGGTGGCGATCGAGATTCCATCGCGCCTCGCACGGTATTCATCGGAGTGCTTGCGAGGTTGCACGGGCGGCGTATATAATCGCCGCTCTTCGGGCAGGTCCATTAGCTGACCGTGTTCGATTCTGCGTCATCCCACTGGCGCAGAAGCCGTTCTGAATGGGGGTATAGCTCAGCTGGGAGAGCGCTTGCATGGCATGCAAGAGGTCAGCGGTTCGATCCCGCTTACCTCCACCAACAGAACGCGTGGCCTTCGGTCACATTGCAGCAGGCAGGTTGCTGCATCATCCTGATTTACCTCCCCCACGTTGCGCCGAGACTCACGCATCCTTTGCACTGGAACGCATTCGTGCGTCTGCCGTCATAGCGGCAATGCATGCGTCGAAAGAATCTCCTTGAGCACCATGAAGCTGCGGACCTGCCGCACGCCCGGCAAGTACAGCAACTGCTCCGCGTGCAACTGGTTGAAGCTTTCGTTATCGCGCGTGCGCACCAGCATGAAGTAATCGAATTCGCCGGTCACGACGTGGCATTCCACACAGCCTGAAACCTTCTGCGCCGCTTTCTCGAATGCGGCGAACGCTTCGGGCGTCGAGCGGTCGAGCACGAAGCCGATCACGACCAGCATGCCCGCGCCGAGCGCCTTGGGATCGAGCAATGCGACGATCCCGCGTATCAGTCCCAACTCCTTGAGCCGTTCCACACGCCGCAGGCACGCGGGCGCACTGAGCTTCACCTTGGCTGCGAGGCTGACGTTCGAAATGGATGCGTCCTGCTGCAAATGCCTGAGGATCGCGCGATCGATGCGATCGAGGGCGGGCGGGCTATCGGGCGTTGCGGGAGATTGCCGGGTTAATTTCATTGCGTCCTTCGATGGTTTTACAAACTAAAAATGCCCAGGAACCGGGGAGATCGCTTTAAACGTAGGTCAACGATATTTTTTTAGCAAGCTCATTTCGTGGCAAGACGCCTAACATTTCTCCATCGGATGGCCCACGCGATGGCCTGTTCCGACCGTTGACCCCGTTTCGCATGAGCCGACCTTCCGGAGAGAGTCGATGAACCTCCAGCGCTTCCCCCGTTATCCACTGACGTTCGGACCCACACCCATCCAGCCGCTCAAGCGCCTGAGCCAGCATCTCGGCGGCAAGGTGGAGCTATACGCGAAGCGCGAGGACTGCAATAGCGGACTCGCCTTCGGCGGCAACAAGACGCGCAAGCTCGAATACCTGATTCCCGACGCGCTCGCGCAAGGCTGCGACACGCTGGTTTCGATTGGCGGCATCCAGTCGAACCAGACGCGTCAGGTTGCGGCCGTCGCCGCGCATCTCGGCATGAAGTGCGTGCTGGTCCAGGAGAACTGGGTCAACTATTCCGACGCCGTTTACGACCGGGTTGGCAACATCCAGATGTCGCGCATGATGGGCGCGGACGTGCGGCTCGTGCCGGACGGCTTCGACATCGGCATTCGACCGAGTTGGGAGGAAGCGCTCGAGAGCGTGCGCGCGGCTGGCGGCAAGCCGTATGCGATACCGGCGGGCTGCTCGGAGCATCCGCTCGGCGGACTCGGCTTCGTGGGCTTTGCCGAGGAAGTGCGGGCGCAGGAGGCTGAACTGGGCTTCAAGTTCGACTACATCGTCGTGTGTTCGGTGACAGGCAGCACGCAGGCCGGCATGGTGGTCGGCTTCGCGGCAGATGGCCGCGCAGATCGTGTGATTGGCATCGACGCTTCGGCTACACCGGAGAAGACGCACGCGCAAATCACGCGCATTGCGCGTCATACGGCTGGGCTCGTCGATCTCAACCGCGACATCGGCGAAAAAGACGTGATTCTCGACACGCGTTATGCGGGCCCGGAATACGGCTTGCCGAACGAAGGGACGCTGGAGGCGATTCGTTTGTGCGCGCGGCTGGAGGGCGTGCTCACCGATCCCGTGTACGAGGGCAAGTCGATGCACGGCATGATCGACAAGGTGCGCCGCGGCGAATTCGAGCCGGGGTCGAAGGTGCTGTATGCGCATCTGGGCGGCGTGCCGGCTTTGAGCGCGTACAGCTTTATCTTCCGCGACGGCTAACGCGGCGTGGCGGTGCCACGGTCTTTGACTTTGGTCACGGCGCGCCGGGCCAATCGCAACGACAATGGGCGCCCTACACGTCGTGGGAGCGCCGGGCCCTCTTGCCTCTCCTGCGAACTTCGCGCCGGGCTTTGCAGCCCGGCGTTTTTTTTGCTGGGGAGGGCCTTCGCGCATTGCCGCATCAACGCGCGAAGCTGATCGGCGTGCCGCCGTCCGGATGCGCAACGGTGCCCATCGGAATGCCGTAGATCGCGCTCAGTATGTCGGCTCGCATCAGCTCGGCGGACGGCCCGTGGGTGAGCAGGCTGCCGCCCTTGAGTGCGATGAGTTCGTCACAGAAGCGGCCCGCCATGTTGATGTCGTGCAGCACCACGATCACGCCGATGCCGCGCTCCTCGCTCAGTCGCCGCACGAGCGCCAGCACCTCGATCTGGTGCGCGATGTCGAGCGCGGAAATCGGTTCGTCGAGCAGCAGACAATCGCTGTCCTGCGCGACCAGCATCGCAAGCCACGCGCGCTGGCGCTCGCCGCCTGAAAGGCTGTCCACGGCGCGATCGGCGAATCGCACCATGTCGGTCTGCTCCATGGCTTCCAGCACTTTCTGCGCATCGGTGCGCGAAAAGCGGCCGAGCGCGCCGTGCCACGGATATCGTCCGAGAGCGACGAGTTCGCGAACGGTCATGCCGTCTGCGGCGGGCAGTTGTTGCGGCAGATAAGCGACCTTGCGCGCGAACGCACGGCTTTCCCACTGCGCGAGCGGCCGGCCCGCGAACGTGAGCGTGCCCGCGCCGGGCCGCTGCTGACGCGCGAGCAGCTTCACAAGCGTCGATTTGCCCGAGCCGTTGTGGCCGATCAGACCATACATCCGACGCTTCACGAGCGTGAGCGACAAGGGCTTGAGCAGCGTGCGGCCACCCACGTCGAACGAGACGTCTTCCAGGGTGAAAAGCGCCTGCGCCTCGCAATCGTGCGCACGCGCGGCACGGTGAACGGGTTGCGCTTCGTGCAGCGCCTTCTCGTGCGAAAGCTTCATGGGCGAATTCGTCGGCAAAGGCGTTGGAGAATTCATTGGCAAGATACTCGATAGCGATTGTTCATTGGTATTAATTGGCATGACTGATCAACGAGCGGCGAGCGGTACATCCGTGTCTTTTCCTGCTCCCGTGTAGCGCGTGCTCAAATCCGCACCCGCGCCAGTTTCCACGATCTGGCCATAGTCGAGCTTGATATAGCGATCGGCGAGATGGAAATATCGGTCGTCGTGCGTGATGACCAAAACGGTCTTGCCCTTCGCCCTCAACTCGGGCAACAGCTTGCGATAGAACACGTCCTTGAAGAGCGGGTCCTGATCGGCGGCCCATTCGTCGAACAGGTAGAACGGCCGGTCCTCCAGATACGCCACCAGCAGCGCGAGCCGCTTGCGCTGGCCTTGCGAAAGTTCGAGCGTGGAGAACGCGCCGTCCTCGACGCTGACCTTGTGATCGAGTTGCAGATGCACGAGCAGGTCTCGCGCCGTTTGATCGAGCCCGTCAAAGCGGATGCCAAGCAGGCTGTCGAACAGGAAAAAGTCGCTGAACACCACCGAAAACAGCTGTCGATAACTGTCTCGATCGGTGTCGTTCACGCTCGCGCCGTTGAGCACGATACGTCCGCTTTCGGGCGCGTAAAGCCCCACGATCATCTTCGCGAGCGTGGTCTTGCCGCTGCCGTTGCCGCCGATCAGATAGACCAGTTCGCCCGGTTTGAACGCGAGGTTAACCGGTCCGAGCGTGAACACTTCATTCTCTTTTTCGCGGAAGTAGCGATGCGTGACGCTGTCGAGCGCGATGCTTTCGAAGGCGCCCTTTACCGGCGCATCGAGTCCGTTTTCGAGCGGCAGTTCGGCGTTCACAGCCTCGATACGCTCCAGCGCCACACGCGCGGTGCTGATGTTCGGAATCGCCGAGAGCAGCGACTCGATCGGCATGATCATGTAGAGAAACACCATCGCGTAACCCGACATCACGTGCGTATTCACGGGCAAAACGCGTACGACCACGAATAGCGTCATGCCGATGAACGCAAACAGGATGAAGCTGCCCCAGCTCGCCGCCGCCGCGTAGAGCACGTAGCCGCGCGTGCGCTGCACGCGCACGGCTTCGACGTTGGTGAACAGTGTGTCGTTGATGAAAGCGGCGCGACGCGGACGATGCAGCTTGAGTTCCTTGGCGCCGTCGAACAGCGCGCGAAAGTGGCGCACCAGATCGTCCTCGCGCTGGCGCGACGCGCGCAGGTGAAAGAGCGCGCGGCCGTTGGCAACGCGAAAGCCCGCCGCACCGATGCCGATCGTCACGATCGCCACCAGCAGAATCTGCCACGACAGCACGCTCAGATAGGCGAGACAGCCGATGATGACCGCGCTCTGCATGGCGAGCGCGGGCATGCGCACGAACAGCATGACGATGGCGTCGAGGTCCTGCGTGAGTACGGCGAGCGAGCGCGCCGCGCCTTGCTGCTCCAGATGGCGAAACGAGGCGTCGCCGAGCCGCCGGATCGTCTGCATGCGCAGGCTCGCCTTGGCGCGCTGGCCGAGGTCCATGAAGAGCGTCTGCGAGAGCGTGCGCGTGGCGAGCACGATCACGCCGAGCACGACGAATTGCCAGCCGAGGTGCGCGAGCTGCGCCACGGACGCCGACAGCGCCTGGTTGATGAGCGCGACGAGGCCCGCATTGCCAAAGCCGCTGACGAGACTGGTAGCGAGCGCAACGAACAAGGTCGAGCGTGAATTGCGCGCGAGCTTCAAGAGCATGGACATGAGTTTCCCTGAGACAGTGCGTCAGGAACCGGACCGGTCTTGCGCCGGGTGCCGGAACATTGTGAGGATCAAATAGAGTCCGCCGAGCAGCGTGGCCATCACGCCAGCCGGCATTTCTTGTGGAAACAGCACCCAGCGGCCGAGCCAGTCCGAACCGATCATCAGCGCCGCGCCGAACACCGCGCTGAGATACAGCAAGGGCATGGCGCGGCGAATGCCGAGCATGCGCGCCATGTGAGGCGCCATCAGGCCGATAAACGAGAGCGGTCCGATCACGAGCGTCGCGACCGCGCTCAAGAGCGCGCTCAGCATCAAGAGACCGAAACGCGCCCCGGCAATGCGCACGCCGAGCCCTGCCGAAACCGCATCGCCGAGCGGCAAGATTTCGAGCCAGCGGCGGCACAGCGGCACGGCGGCGAGCGCGAGCAACGCGCACGCCGCTACCAGCGCGGCCATCCACGGCCCGACGTTGTAAGTCGAGCCCGCCAGCAGGTTGTAGAGGATGATGACGCGCGGATCGCCGCTCGAAATGGCGATGACGGAGACGGCCTGGAACGCTGCGCTCAGCGTCATGCCCGCGAGAATCAGCGTGTCGGGAGAAAACGACGAGGCGCGCGAGATCAGCACGAGCGCGCACAGGGTGAGCATCGAGCCGGCCGCGCACCACGCGAGGAAGGTCGGCAGCCCCGGGTGCGCGGTGAGAAAGAGCGCGCCCGTCAAGCCGAGCGCACCGCCCGCCGAGATGCCGAGCAAGTCGGGACTCGCCATCGGATTGCCGGTCATGCGCTGCACGATGCCGCCCGAGAGCGCGAGCAGCACGCCCACGCCGGCCGCCGCCGCGACATGCGGCAGGCGCAGAAACAGCAGCGCCGTGGCTTCATGTACATGGCTCAGATGCCAGCCCGCGAGGCCGCGCCCGAGCGTGAGCGAGAGCACGGCCGCGCACGTCAAGGCCAGCGCGCTCGCGCACGCGACGCGCCGCAGGCCGCGCGGCGAGAGCGGGGCGCCAGGGTGTGGGGTCGTTTGCGCGAGATCCGGGCGGCCGCGCAGGCGGCGCAGCATCGCGAGCAGAAGCGGCGCGCCGATCAGCGTGGTGATCGCGCCGGTAGGTATCGCCATGCCGAAACGTGCCGCACACAGTTGCGCGAGTTGATCGGCGAGCCATAGCAGCGCCGCGCCGATCAGCGGCGACCACATCACACGCTCGCGCAGGCGGCGCGCGCCGGCGAGCCGCGCAACGGCGGGCGCCGCAAGCCCGACGAAGCCGATCACGCCCACGGCGCTCACCACGAAGGCGGCGATCAGCAGCGTGAGCCCGAGCGTGATGCCGCGCGTGGCCTGCAGCGAGACGCCGAGGCTCGACGCCACCGTCTCGCCGAGATCGAACACGGCCATTGGCCGCAGCAACAGCAGCAAGAGCAGCGCGCACGGCGCGAAGCGCGCGGCAAGCGCGAGCGCCACGCGCCAGTCGTGCTGCGCGAACGAGCCGCCGCCCCACACCAGCAGGCCGCTCAGCAGATCGTAGTGCGAGATCGCCAGCGCCAGACAGAACGCGCCGCCGCAAAGATTCACGATCATGCCCGCGAGGATCAGCGCGAGCGGCGACATGCCGCGCTGCGCCGCCAGCACGAACACCGCGGCGAGTGCCGCTGCGCCGCCCACGAGCGCAACCGCATCGCGGCCACCCGCCAGCAGGAAAGGCGCGTAGACCGTGGCGAGCGCTAGCGCGAGCCACGCGCCCGAAAAGACGCCGAGCGTCATCGGTTCGGCGAGCGGATTGCGCAGAACCTGCTGCGTCGCGACGCCCGCGAGGCCGAGCGCCGCGCCGCATAGCAGCGTGACGGCAACGCGTGGAAAATCGCTGTAGTGCGCGAGCAGTTGCGCCACGTTCGTGTTTTCGGGCGCGACGAGCGCCTGCCACCAGAGCGCGGGCGAGAGCCGGGCGTCAAGGCGCAGCGCGAACAACAGCGCCGCGAGCGCGAACAGCGCGCAAACGGGCAATAGCGGCGTGCGGCGCAGCGGCACGAAGGGCGTAGTCATGGCGTCCCTCATGCTGCCTCCGGTGCTTGCGCGGCAGCCAGCGCGTCGACGAGCGCATGCGCGAAATACGCCGCGCTCAGAATGCCACCCTCGGGCGGCACCTCGGCCATGCCCGTCATGCGGCCCGTGCGCGCGAACGGCATGGCCTGCCAGACGCGGCTCGTCTGCATCATCGTCGCGGTCATGGCGGGCAACGGCTTCACGTACACGAGCGTCGCGCGCGTATTAGCGTCGAGCGCATCGAAGCCGATCATGGCCGCAGCCGCCGCGCCGCCCCACGCGTTGCGCAGGCCCAGTTGCGCGAGCAACTCGCCGAACAGGCTATGCGTGCCGAACACGCGCAGACGCGATTCGTCGATAAAGCGCGCTATGTAGAGAGGCGCGCCGCCGCGTGCGTTCGCATACGCGGGCAGCGCATCGAGCCGCGCGCGCGCCTGCGCGATCGCTCGCCGCGATTGCGCCACGGCGGCTTCGCCTTGCGCTTCGCGGCCAAACAGATGCGCGAGGCGCATCGTCTCCCCGCAGGCGTCCGTATACGGCGTCGGGCTCGCGCGGAACTGGCCGAGCGTGACGGTAGGCGCGAGGCGCTCAAGCGAGCCGCGCAGCGAAGCATGCGCGGGCGTGATGACAATGAGATCGGGCTTGAGCGCCAGCATCAGTTCCATGTTGGGCTGGAACATGAGCCCCAGATCGACCACGGAATCGGGCAGCGGACATGCCGTGAAATTGCGCCGGAAGCCCGGCGTGTTCGCCATGCCCACAGGCACCACGCCGAGCGCGAGCGTCAGCTCCGCCAGGCCCCAGTCAAGCACGATCACGCGGCGCGGCACGGTGGTCCGCGCGCGCGCGCCGAGGCTGACGACGTTCAGACAAGCGCCGCCCAACAGCGCGGCGAGCAAGGTCCTGCGTTTCATTGCATCGGATCGGAAAAGAGGAAGGGCTGAGTTACCACTGGTACTTCGCTCCCGCCGTGAGCAGACGGCCTTGCCCCCAGTAGCAGTAGTTCGCGCCCGTGCAGGAGGCGAAGTACTTGCGGTCGAGCAGGTTCGACACGTTCAGCCACGTAGTCCAGCCTTGCAGGCTCGAGAAGCGGCGGCCAAGGTCGTAGCGCAGCGAGAGGTCCACGAGCGTGGCCGACGAGGTCATGAACGAGTTCGCCGTATCGCCATACGAGCCGCCGATATAGCGCACGCCGCCGCCGAACAGCAGCCCCGCGAGCGGTCCGGCGGAGACCGTGTAATCGGCCCACAGCGAAGCCGTGTTGCGCGGAATGCCCACCGGCACCTTGTCGAGTGCGGTGTTGCTTTTCGTGTTGAGCAGGTTCGTGTAGGTGTAGCTCGCGATCAGCTGCAGGTTGTTCGAGAGACTCGCGTGGCCTTCCACTTCGAAGCCCTGCGAACGCACCTGGCCCGTCAGCACGCTGGCGCCGCTGTGGAGCGGGTCGCTGGTCTGCACGTTGTTCTGGGTGATATGGAACGCCGACACCGTGACGAAGCTGTTATAGCCCTTCGGCTGCAGCTTCACGCCCACTTCGTACTGCTCGGCCGTGAGCGGTGCGAACGCCTCGCCGCTGTACGTGGTGCCGACCTGTGGCTGGAACGAGCGCGAATAGCTGACGTACGGGGCGACGCCGCTGTCGAACTGGTACACGCCACCCGCGCGCCACGTGAACGCGCGGTTGAACTGCGTGGTCGTCGCGCCGGTCTTGTACGAGGTCACGTCTTCGTTGGCCCAGTCCTCGCGGATGCCGAGCAGGAACGACCACTTGCCGATGTCCAGCTGATCCTGCGCATACGCGCCGAGCTGTTTGATCGACGTGGCGTTCGACGTCGAGAACATGAAGTTCGGATACGGAATGGTTTGGCCGTAGATCGGGTTGCTTTCCTGCAGACCCGGCGTGGAAGTCAGGTTGCCATAGAAGTAATGGTCGAACTGCATGTTCTGGTAATCGAGGCCGACCGTGACGTTCTGCTTGACCGGCCCCGTATTGAACTTCGCGTTCAGCTGATTATCGACAGTGTGCGAATTGACGCTGCCGTAGTTCAGATACGCGGTGCGCGCGAGCGTGTCGGTGCCCGACTTGAAGCCGTCGTTGCCCACGTACTGGATCGTCTGCGTGTTGCGCAGGAAGCGATAGCTCTGCTTGAACGACCACACGTCGTCGATGCGGTGCTCCAGTTGATAGCCGATCGACATCTGCGTTTTGCGGAAGCTGTCCCACGTCGGCTCGCCCGGATTGAGGCTGCGGCTTTGCCACGTGTACGGCACCGAGTTGTAGATGCCCGCTTCCGGGTCCGCCTGATAGTTCGCGAAGACGGTGAACGTCGTGTCCTTCGACGGGCGGAACTGGATGGTCGGCGCAATCGAGAAGCGCTGCTGGTTCACGTAGTCGGTTTGCGTGCCGGTGTTGAAGCCGTCGGCGGTCAGGCGGTAGAGCACGGTGCCGTCCTTGTCGACCGGGCCGCTGAAATCGAAGAAGCCCTGGATGCGGCCATAGCTGCCGGTTTCCAGGCCGACTTCGTGATACGGCGTGTCGGTCGGCATCTTGCTCACGAGATTGACCGTGCCGCCGGGCGAGCCCTGGCCGTACAACACCGAAGCCGGACCGTGCAGCAGCTCGATGCGCTCGAACATGTACGGATCGAAGCTCGTGACGTTGAAGCCGAAGCCGCCGTTCGGGCCCGGCGTGCGCAGGCCGTTCCAGAATTCGTCCACGAGGAAACCGCGTGCGTAGAGGTATTCGAGCGAATCGGTATTGGTGCCGCGTTGTTCGGGGTTGATGCCCGAGGTGTAGCGCAGCGCCTGCGCCACGCTTTGTGCACCCTGCACGTCCATCTGGTCACGCGTGACGACCGAAATGGCCTGCGGCACCTTGATGATCGGCGTGTCGGTCTTGGTGCCGGTCTCGCTGCGCTTCGCCACATAGCCCACCACCGGACCCGTGGCCGTTTCGCTTTGACGCGCGCCCTGCACGACGACGGCCGGCAGTTGCTGGCCCGGTTGCGCAGCGGCGTCCGACGCCGCCACGGGCGCCACCGCTGTTTGCGCACTGGCGATCTTCGCGATCGCGAGCGCCACGACCGCCGTGATCGTGCGCATCTTGATCCGCTTCGCCTCGCATGCCTCGATGTTGCTGTCGTTCGACGACTTTCCGATCCATCCCCGATTCATCCCACGTACCCCGTTCAAGATTTAAGACTCGCCAAATTACGAATGCGAATCATTTCGATTGTCATTTATAAATCAGCAGGCGGACGATAGAATACGGTCGGAGCGGCGCAGACGTCCTGTCAATTCGCTACGCGAAACCGTCGAAATTTGACGGTTTTGCCGTATATCCTCAAAAGACTCACAAATGACCGATATCTGGCAACGCATCACCGGTACGCAGCGGCGATATCTCAAGCGTCCCGTCATCGCCAGGCGGTGCGATTTCGAAGCCGGCGACAGCGAAAGCTGGCACTCGCACACGCAACCGCAGTTCGTCTACACGACGCGCGGCGTGCTGCGCGTCATCACGCCCGACGGCGCGTGGACACTTGGCCCGTACCGCGGCTTGTGGATCGCGCCGCTCGTTGCGCACGAGTTGCAGGCGGTTAGCCAGGTGGAGATGTACACGGTCTATTTCGAAGTCGACGTCGCGCCGCGCGAGGAGCCGAGCTGCCACGTGCTGATGATTTCGACGCTGCTCCATGCGCTGGTGAGCGCGCTCGCGCTCGATCATCAGAACGGCCATCCCGAGCGCCGCTCTGGGTTGATCGACCCGCTTCTGCTGCAGGAGATGCGCGAGGCGCAGCTGGCTTCCGAAGGGCTGCTGCCGCTACCGAAGGACCGCCGCCTGCAACAGATTTGCGGCCAGCTGATGGACGCGCCCGCCGACAATACCCCGCTCAACGACTGGGGCATGCGCGTGGGCGCGAGCGAAAGCACGCTGGAGCGCGCTTTCAAGGACGAGACTGGCCTCACGTTCGGCCAATGGCGCCAGCGCTTGCGGCTGGTGGAATCGATCTCGCGGCTCGCCAAGGGCATGGCGGTTTCCACCATCGCCACCGAACTCGGCTACCGCAACTCCAGCGCCTTCATTACGATGTTCCGGCGCGCGATGGGGGAAACGCCCCAACGTTTCCTGCGCAACCGTAGCGGGCTGGAGCAGGTGACAGTGCATCAGGCGCAATAGCCGAACGCGCGCCGGATACAGCTGAACCGAGCGGCGGCGCAAGCAAAACGCCTGCGGTTCAGCGCATGTTTCGACCCGCGGGCTGCACCCTCATCATCACGCCGCTAGCGCGCCTTCAATCCTGCGCTGAAACGCCTTCCCTTCACCGTCGAACAGATGGCAATGCTCGGGCTTCGCGCCGAGCTTTTGCGCGTGGCCCTTCTCGTGCCGCTCGAGCGGTGCAATGCGTGCGATCAGGCCGTCGGGTGCAACGCGCGACTCGGCATACAGATACGCGGCGTCGCCGAGCGACTCGACGGTCATCGTGCGCGCCTGGGTGCCGTCCCCGGTGGTGCTCGCATGCAGGTGTTCGGCACGAATGCCGACTGTCACCTTGTCGCCTTCCTTCGCCGCGCCCGGTTCGACCGACACGCGCTGGGTTTCGCCCGTCTCGTAACGCACGGTCACGCCGTCGCGCGACACAGCCTGCACGGCGCCTTCCAGGAAGTTCATCTTCGGCGAGCCGATGAAGCCGGCAACGAAGCGGTTCGCCGGCGCGTGATACAGCGTCGTCGGGCTGCCGACCTGCTCGAGCTTGCCCGCCGACAGCACGACGATCTTGTCGGCCAGCGTCATCGCCTCGACCTGGTCGTGCGTCACGTAGATCATCGTGGTCTTCAGTTCGTCGTGCAGACGCGCGAATTCGAGGCGCATCTTCACGCGCAGCGCGGCGTCGAGATTCGAAAGCGGTTCGTCGAACAGGAACACCTTCGGCTTGCGCGTGATCGCCCGGCCGATCGCGACGCGCTGGCGCTGCCCGCCGGATAACTGCTTCGGCTTACGGTCGAGCAGATGGTCGATGTGCAGGATCTTCGCCGCATTGCGCACGGCCGAGTCGATTTCCGGCTTCTTCGCGCCGGAGATTTTCAGGCCGAACGCCATGTTGTCGTAGAGCGTCATGTGCGGATACAGCGCGTACGACTGGAACACCATCGCGATGCCGCGCTTCGCGGGAGGCACGTCGTTCATGAGTGCGCCGTCGATCGTCAGGTCGCCGCCGCTGATATCCTCGAGGCCCGCGATCATCCGCATCAAGGTCGATTTCCCGCAGCCGCTCGGGCCCACGAAGACGACGAACTCGCCGTCCGCTATGTCGAGACTCAGGTTGCCGATGACTTCGTGGTGATCGTATTGCTTCCTGACGTTGTGCAGTTGTACCCGTCCCATGTCGCTTCATTCCCCTCGATAGTTCAACCAGACCTTCATCGGTCCGCTTTCGCGGTTGTGCCACGCAAAATAAGGAATCGCGATCAGGGTGGCATGGTCGTTCCGCGCGGTATCGGCGGTATCGGCGGCCTCGGTCAGCGGCCGGTAAAGCGCGCCTGTCCAGTCCGCACCGATTTCGCGTTTGTGCGCGCTGCCCTCGAGCACGACCACGCCCCCGAGTTGCGCTTCCCGCCATTGCGCTTCGAGTAATGGCGGGTCGACGTATAGCTCGTCGAGATCGACGCCCGGCATGTCGGCGCGTTCGACGCAATACAGCACCGGCCCGCGACTCAATGCAATCCGGCCGCGATTGTCGGGCACCTTCGGGTGACTTTGCCAGGCACGCAGGGCCATGGGCAGCGTCAGGCGGACCACATCGCCGGGTTGCCACAGGCGCTGGATCACGATGTAGCCGTGCGCGTGCGCAGTGGCTTCGATCGCAACGCCGTTCACGCTCAACCCGATCGAGGGGTTCGGCTGCGTGGCGGCTGCAGCGCCTTCGCGAGTGGTCACGAAACCGGACGCGCCGTTGAGCCACCCCGGAACACGCAACTTCAGCGCGAACTCGCCTTGACCATCGACGGCGATTTCAACGGCGCCGTCCCACGGATACCGCGTGCGCTGACGCAGTTCCACCGTGCGCCCGTTGAAGTCGATTCGCGCGTCGCTTTCCATATACAGGTGCACGTAAATGGAGTCAGCATCGGTCCCATAGACATAACCGGGCAGCGACGCAATCGTGCGCGCGACGTTTGGCGGACAGCATGCGCAGTAGTACCAGGGTTGCCGGCGATGCCCGCCGTCGTCCTCCAGCGGATTCACGTAGTAATACGCGTCTCCAGCGAGCGACCAGCCCGGCAGCATGCCGTTGTACAGCGTCCATTCGAACAGGTCGGCATAGCGGGCCTCGCCCGTTGCGGCGAGCATGCGGTGGCACCACATCATGCTGCCGATCGCCGCGCAGGTTTCGGTATAGGCCTGGCTGTTCGGCAACTCGAAGTCCGCGCCGATCGACTCGCCGTCATGCCGCGCGCCAACGCCGCCAGTGATATACATGCGATGCGCGACGAGCCGGTCCCACAGCGTTTCGAGCCTTGGCAGCAGGCCGGCTTCGCCGGTCTCGAGGTAGAGATCGGTTACGCCGCAGGCCATGTACAAGGCGCGCACCGCATGCCCGGCCAGGGTCTCCATCTGCTCGAACGGCACGTCGTCCTGGAAATAGGCGTCGCCGAACCGGCCGCCCGCGAGCAGGCCGTGACCGCGCGCCTTGATGAAGAAACGCGCCAGCGCGAGATACTGGTCGTTGCCCGTTTCGCGCGCGAGTTCGATGAGCGCCATTTCGATCTCTTCGTGCCCGTCGATGGCTTCGATCTTGCCTTCCGTTTCCGGGCCGAAGCGATCGCACAGCAGGTTGGCGAAGCGGATCGCCACGTTCAGCAAGCGGCGCTTTCCGGTTGCCCGGTGGTGCGCCACCGCGGCCTGAATCAGATGGCCCGCGCAATACATCTCGTGCAGGTCGCGCAGGTTGCTCCAGCGTTCCGCCTTGCGCTCCACGCTGAAATAGCTGTCGATATAGCCGTCGTCGTCCTGCGCGCGTTCGATCAGGGCGATGCCCTCGTCGATGCGTTTTTCAAGCAGCGCGTTCGGTCCGCGCGCCACGACCCACGACGCCGCCTCGAGCCACTTGTACAGGTCGGAGTCGTTGAAGAATATGCCTTCGAAGGGGCCATCGTAGTCGCCGGACACGCGGCGGAAATTGTTCAGCCGCCCCGTGCTTTCAAGGAGGTCCCATTGGCTCGGCAACGTCTTGTCGATGTTCGTCGCAAAGCGCCGCCCCCAGAAGTCGCCGAGCAGCTCGACCGCCGTGACGGCAACCGGTTTGATGCGCGCGTAGCGCGTGGAAGCGGAATCGACTACTACAGGCTGTCGCAAGGTTCTGGTGTCGTTCATGATGTATGGGGAGGGTTATGCCTTGACCGCGCCAGCAATCAGACCGTTGATGTAAAAGCGCTGCAGCAGCAGAAAGAGAAGCGCGCACGGCAGGATAGAAATCGTGATGCCGGCCTGCATGAGCCCCCAGTCGATCGCCCCGAGTTGTCCGCTTTGCGCGTTCAGGAGCATGACGGGGAGGGTGTAGTGCCTGGCGTCGCCGAGCAGGATCAGCGCGGCCAGCAGTTCGTTCCAGGAACCGAAGAAAGCGAACAGCCCAGCCGTCACGAGCCCCGGCAGCACCAGCGGCAGCATGATCATGCGCAGCGACTGGAGCGAGCTGCATCCGTCGATTAGCGAAGCGTCCTCGATTTCCAGCGGAACCGAGTCGAACGAGTTGCGCATCATGAACACGGCGAACGGCAACTGGAACGTCGTGTAGACGAGCGCGAGCCCGAATAGCGTGCCCTGCAGATGCATCCAGCGCAGCAGCACGAAGAGCGGGTTGAGGATCGACTGGAACGGAATCATCAGCGTCGCCAGGATGACGACGAAGATGACATTGCGCCCCCGGAAGCGGAATCGCGAGAACCCATAGCCGCCGAGCGTGGAGAGCACGAGCGTCATGGCAACCGTCATCAGCGCCACAGACGCGCTGTTGCCGAGATAACGCCAGATCCCTTCACCGTAGCCCGCGAGGTTCTGGTAGTTCTCGAACGACAGACGCGACGGAATCCAGCGCGGCGGCGATGCGCTCGCATCGGCGGGCGAATAGAACGAAGTCAGCGCGGACCAGGCGATCGGAAACAGAAAGATCAGGGTGAGCACGCCGCAGATCAGGTAGTAAAGCGCTACCGAAAGCCGCGCCTTCAGCCGGCTCGCGTGGCCCGCATAGTCCACGGCGGGCACGCTGGACGTCAGTGGAGTCGGCGGCATGGGAACGAAGCCGGTTTCGGCGGAACGTAGCTTGTTACTCATCGTCGTCTCGCAGAAGAATCATCTGGATCACGCTGAGCGCGAGCAACACGATCAGCAGCACCACCGACATTGCCGCGCCGTAGCCGAGCTTGAAATACGTGAACGACGCGCGATAGATCCAGTGGACCACGGTGATCGTGCTGTTCATTGGCCCGCCTCGCGTCATCACGTAGAACTGCTCGAACGCGAGGTAGGAACCGATCACGGCCATGATCAGCGCGAGCGCGAAGGTGCGCCGCATCATCGGCAGCGTGATATAGCGTTGTTGCGCCCACCACCGCGCGCCGTCGATGCGCGCCGCCTCGTACAGGTCGCGCGGAATGGCCTGCATGCCGACCAGCAGGATCACCATGGTGAAGCCGCACGCTTTCCACACCACCATGACGATCAGCGAGGCGAGCGCGGAGTGAGTGTCGCCGAGCCACTGGACCGGCTCGCTGACAATACCCAGTTGCATGAGGATCGCGCTGAAGATACCGACCTGATCGTTGAACAGCCAGACCCAAAGCAGGCTCGCCGTCGTCATGCCGATGACGACCGGCAGAAAGAACGCCGTCCTGAAGATGCCGACGAAGCGGCTTGCCTGATTCACGAGCAACGCCAGCAGGAACGCCACCACGAAGATGGCAGGCGTCACGAGCAGCGTGTACTCGGTCGTAAACCACAGCGCGCCCCAGAACGACGCGTCGTGCAGCAGTTCCAGATAGTTGCGCAGTCCCGCGAACGAGGGGACGCCCATCAGCGGCCAGCGGTAAAACGACATGCCGATCGTCATCGCCAGCGGCAGCAGGAAAAACACCACCGTGAAGGCGAGGCACGGCAGCACGAACCAGTACCCCGCGCCGCGCCGGCCGACGCCTCCACGTTGCTTGCGAGCGTTGGCTGGCAGCGCGAAACGGGTGCCGCCGGGCGGTGCATCGTTGAGGACGTCCATCGTCTTCGCGCCTCCTGTTGGGCGTGATTGCTCAGTGATCAGGCGTGATCACGCGCTATTGGGCGTTCAGGATCTCGGTGAAGCGTGCCTGCGCAGTCGTGACGGCTGCGTTGACGCCCTTGCCGAAGACCGCCTCCTGAATCATTGCGAGCCAGGGGCCGTTGGGATCGTTGATCAACTGATTGAACTTCGTGCTGTACGGCGTGCGGCCTTTGCTCATTGCCGTGGCCGCCAGCAGATAGCGGCTGTCGAGCTTGCTATAGGCGTTGTCGGCGAGGTCGACGCGCACGGGAATGCTGCCGTTCTTCGCGAACTGATCGACCTGGACCTGCTCGCCAAGGCTCCACTTGATGAACTCGAGCGCGTCCTGCTTGTGCTGCGAGCCCACCGGAATCGCGATCGAATCGCCGCCGGCGAAGCTCGCCCAGCCGCCATTCTGTCCGGGCAGATAGGCGAGCCCAAAGTCGATCTCAGGATGCGTTTTCTTCAGGATGCCGATTGAAAATGCGCCGGAGCCGACCATGCCGATCTTGCCGGTGAGGAATGCATTGATGAAGTTCGCGCCGCTGTCGGTTTTCGCGCTCGCCGGAATATCGCCCGCTTCCCACATGCGCCGATACATGGCGAGCGTGCCTTCGAGCGCGGGGTTAGTCAACGTGGCGGTCTTGCCGTCCGCCGAGAGCAGGTCGCCGCCTGAAGCCCACACGTAGGGCGTCATTGTGAAGATGTTGCAGCCGCCGCACGCGCCGGAAAAATAGAACCCCTTGATGCCGTTGCCGAGCGCGGTGATCTTTTTGGCGTCGGCTTCGAGTTCGGCCCACGTCTTCGGCGGCTGGTCGGGATTCAAACCCGCGCGCTTGAAGAGGCTCTTGTTGTACAGCAGCATCGAGCTTTCCGCGCTGAAAGGCAGCGCGTATTGTTTGCCCTGGTAATTACCGAGCCGCAGATGAGAGGGACTGAGGCTCTGGTAGAAGGGCAGTTTTTTAGCCTGGTCGCCGATATCGGTCAGCTGACCTGCGCGCGCAAACTCGGGCACGAAAATCAGGTCGATGGCGATCACATCCGGCGCGGCGCCCCCGGCCGAAGCGGTGCCGAACTTGGTGACGAAGTCGTCGTTCGGAATGACGGTCAAATTGACTTTGGTCGGATGACCTTGATTCCAGGTGGCGACCAGCGGTGTGACGAACGCCGCATCCGACGCGCGTACCCAAAAGGAAATGCCGTCATCGGCCTGTGCGTGGGTCGCGGCGAACCATGCCACGCATGCCAACCGTCCAAGCCACCGCTTGTATCGAATCATGGATGTCTCCTCTTGTCATCGACACGCGCTTTGCGACGTTTTGCTGGCCGTCATGCTGGCATCGCCGCTTGGTACGTGCCGCCAAACTTTGGGAAATGTGCTTTTTTCTACCTTTGTGCGTTGCAGTGGCCTTTTCCGGCTCTCCGCGAACGCCCGGTGCGCAAAGATTGACACGCTACGTTTGGACTCGCAAGATGAAGAATCCGCAGTAAAACAGGACAATTCCGACTTTTCTACCCATGACAGATTCCGCACTCCGCCTGGCCTGGTTGCCGCCTCTCGAAGCGAGTAATGGCGGTCTGTTTGTCTCGCGCGGCGTGGGCGTGCATCCGTCGCGAAGAATCCAGTCTCACGAACTGATTTATGTGCGGCAGGGCTGTCTGCAACTTCACGAGGACGGCAGGCAATTCGAAGTGAATGCGGGCGAAACCTTGTTGCTCTGGCCTGGCCGGTTGCACGGCGGCACGTCGCCGTTCGCCCCCGACCTCAAGTTTTACTGGGTGCATTTCACGCTGCCTGAAACGCCGCCTTCCGGCTCGGCGTCGCGTGAGTGGCTGGAGATTCCCCAGCACGCGCGCGTCGAGCGGCCCGATCATTTGTCGGGCATGTTCCAGCGTCTCTTGAACGACCAGCAAATCTATGGCGTCCAAGCAGTGCCGGACAGCCTCGCGATCCTGCAGATGCTCTGGGAACTGAAGCGCTCGCGCGTCGCGGCCACGGCTGTCGACGGAGCGCCGCAGCAGTTGGCGGCAAGCGCCGACCGGTGGATTCGCACGCACTTTCATGAGGCGATCAGCGCATCGTCGATTGCGGCGCACCTGGGCTGCAATGCGGATTATCTAGGACGGGTATATCGCGCCGTGTATGGCCGTACGTTGACCGACGCCGTGCACGAACGCCGTATGCTGCACGCTGCCATTGTGCTTGCTGAGGACCGCTTGACGATCGCGCAGGTCGCCTACGAATGCGGATTCGAAGACAGCGGATATTTCCGCAGGCTCTTCAAGAAGAGCAAAGGCATGACGCCGAACGCATTTCGGCGGCTGCATTTGCGGGTTCATGTCAACACAGCCTGATACGTTTCAGCCGTTCTGCTCGGACACCTGTCCGGCATTGGCATCGGCTTCGCGCGCATCGTTGCGCGAAGCGGCCGCGTCCCTGGCTGGCTCTGTTGTCGCGCTCGTTTCAACGGGGGCTGGCGGGCCGTCCATGTCGTCGCCGAGCAAGGGGCGCTCGGGGTGCACGAACAGCCATAGCAGCGCACCGCAAGCCGCCGCCGCGCCGATCACGATCATGCCGCTTCCCCAGCTATGCGTGACCTTGACGATCAGCGCCAGCGTCATGGGGCCGGCGACGTTCGACAGCGCCCCCCACACGTTCGTCCAGCCCGACATGACGCCGGCAAACTCGCGCCCGAGATCCTGCGTGGCAGACCACACGACGACCTGCACGAATCCCACCGCCGCAAAGGACAGGCACAGCAAGCCGATCACCACGGCAATCGAACTGGCTCGCGAGGCCGCGGCCAACGCAAGCGCGCTCACGACAAATCCGCTCATCGCAACGGGCGTGCGCGCCCGATGGATCGAGCCGGTCTTTCTGAGCAGCCAGTCGCTGAACGCCCCCGCGGCGAACACGGCCACGAACCCCGCCACCCACGGCAACGACGCGTACAGACCCATCGCCTTGAGCGAAAGCCCGCGCGCTCGCATGAGGTACGTCGGCAGCCACGTCGTATAGAAACTCTGGATCAGCACCAGCAGGAAGTACTGGACACCGAAAATCCAGAAGCGCCACTGCCGCAGGCAGCGCCTGAGCGCCCCCTTGGCCGCGGTGTGCCCAGCTGGCTGGCCGTCTGCAATGTACTCGGCCTCTGCTTTCGTGATGAGCGGATGCGCTGCCGGCGTGTCGCGGTAGCCGAACCACCAGACTGCGCCGAGCAGCAGGCCCAGTGCGCCGAATCCGTAGAAAACGGCATGCCATCCGAACCGCGCGATGGTCCACGCCGTAAGCGGCGCCGAAACGATCGGGCCAAGATAAAGCCCCGCGAGCAGCAGGGCATTGCCTTTTGCGCGCTCGCTGGCCGGAACCCAGCGCTTGAGAGCGACGACACTGCTCGACCAGTCCGCCGATTGCGCCCCGCCCAGCACGAGGCGGCACCCGAAGAGCCAGGCGAAGGATGCGCCCAGGGGTGTGGCGATCATCATGAGCGACCAGAGCGTGCTCGTGCCGAACAGCACCTTGCGCGACCCGTAGCGTTCGGCAGCGCGGCCTGCCGGGATCTGTCCGATTGCGTAGGCCCAGAAGTAGATCGTGAGAATCATCGACATCTCGACGATCGACAGGCCCAGTTCGTTCTGGATCGTCGGGGCCGCGACCGCCATGGCTGTGCGGTCGAGCGTCATCGCGAACGTCAGTGGCGCGACGAGCAAGGCCACGATCTTCCAGCGGAGATGGTTCACGTTGTGCAACATCGTTCAACTCCCTGGCGCGTGCGGAACGTGGCTTGCCTGTGGTGCAGGCTAGTGCAGGCTTGCGCAGCCTAGTGCGTGAATCGTTCGGAAACCTGATGAATTAAGCCTCGCGGCCGCAGTGATCGCGATCTGCTGCTTCAAACCCCTGCGGGTCGCGCTCGGCCCACTCGCGCGCCCAGACTTGCAGCGGCTGCAATGCGGCCCGGAGTTTCCTGCCTTCGGCCGTCATTTGATAACCCCCCTCGCCGTGCTCGACGAGACCCGACGCTCTCAATTCCGCGAGCCGTGTATTGAGCAGGCGGGCATTGGTGTCGCAGGCTTCCTGGAGCGCGCGGAACGTCAACGCTT
Source organism: Paraburkholderia sp. J11-2 (assembly GCF_905220185.1). Classification (NCBI taxonomy): domain Bacteria; kingdom Pseudomonadati; phylum Pseudomonadota; class Betaproteobacteria; order Burkholderiales; family Burkholderiaceae; genus Paraburkholderia; species Paraburkholderia sp. J11-2. The sequence goes on from NZ_CAJMYY010000002.1 coordinate 401,321, forward strand.
CGCCGCGCAGTTCCCACAGTATCCGCAGTGCGGTCCGCCGCCCGAGCAGGTCCAGCACGACCATGATCGGCCGTCCGGTTGTCGAGCCGCGAACGGGTTGTCCTGGTCGTGGAATTTTCATGCTTTACTTTTTAAAGCATCGAATTGGCGCTGTCAAGCAAGCGATGCCCCTATCTGTCTACGCCGAAAAGCGCTGTCCGAGTTCGCGCAACCACGCGAGAAAGGTATGGATGGCCGGGTCATCGAGGCGCGCCTCGCGGACATAGCTGCAGTAGCGCCATGCGGGCAGGGCGGGGCCGTCGAACGGAAACACGAGGCGGCCCTCTTTGACGTCGAGCGCGACGAGCGCGGTAGGACCCATTGCAATACCCAGACCGTCGATGGCGGCCTGCAGGGTCAAGTAGAAGTGATCCAGTTGCTGGGAATGGCGAGGCGCAAGCCCGGGATTGCCGCTTGCCGCAAGCCACTCCGCCCAAAGGCCGGGATAGGTCGCCGTGTGGAGCAGGGTGTGGTGCGCGAGGTCCGGGACATCGTGTATCGGGTGCATTTCCAGCACCTTGGGTGAGCAAACCGGCAGCCGGACTTCCGACAAGAACTCCTTGACCGCATACCCGGCCGCCTTCTGTTCGCTGCCGCGAATCGCCACATCGCATTCGTCGCCGAGCTTTTCGATCGGCTCATCCGACGTGGTCAGCCGCACCTCGACCGCCGGATTGGTCAGCTGGAAGCCGGAAAGCTGCGGCAAGAGCCAGCGCAGCGCGAAGGTCGTGGGCGCATTGACCCTCACGATCTGCGCCCGTGTGGCTCGAAGCTGCTCACTGGTCGCGAGCGCAATGCGATCGAGCGCCGCCGATACCTCGGCCAGGTAAGCGCGCCCCGACGCTGTCAAAACGACTCTTCGGCCGCGACGCTCGAACAGGTCGAGTCCAAGCCAGTCCTCCAGTTGCCGCACTTGCCGGCTAACGGCCCCGTGCGTGACGCAAAGCTCCTCGGCTGCCGCCGAAAAACTTTCCGCGCGAGCGGCGGCTTCGAATACGCGCAAGGCGTTCAACGGCGGCAAACGGCGGGACATAACCCAGATCCTATGTGACTTTTCCTGACAAGTTCCGTGAGTTTACATCGCTTTTCGTGGCAGCGACGGAGCCCTATATTGAGCCCCTTGGCAGCAGCTCCGGTTGCGGATCTGTTCGATTTACTCACCAGGGGAAATATCGCATGTCGAATGTCGTCGTGGTCGGCGCGCAGTGGGGCGACGAGGGAAAGGGCCGGATCGTGGATTGGCTCGCGGAGAAGGCGGACATCGTCGTTCGTTACAACGGTGGGCACAACGCCGGGCACACGCTGGTGGTGGATGGCCAAACCTACAAGCTCGCGCTGCTCCCGAGCGGCGTGGTGCGCGGCAAGCTCGGCCTGATCGGCAACGGCGTTGCGCTCGACCCCGAAGCGCTTTTCGCAGAGATCGACCGGATGGCGGCGTTGGGCATTCGCGTAACGCCTGAGGTGCTTCAAATCGCCGAAACGGCCACGCTGGTCCTGCCGGTGCACCGCGCAATCGACGCCGCCCAGGAACGCCTGCGCGCGAAGCCGCTGGGCACCACGCTGCGCGGCATTGGGCCGGCCTACGAAGACAAGGTTGGCCGCCGCGGCCTGCGCGTGTGCGATCTTGCCGAACCGGAACTGCTGGCCCGGAAACTCGACGTCTTGCTCGAGCACCACAACGCGTGGCTTCGCGGTTCGGGCCAGGAGCCGTTCCCGCTCGAGCCGATGTTGAGCAACCTGCTTGCCATGGCGCCGCGCATCCTGCCGTTCGTGGGTCGTGTGTGGGAGCAACTGGATCGCGCTCATTCGTCGGGCAAGCACGTGGTATTCGAAGGCTCGCAGGCGGTCATGCTGGACGTGGATTGGGGCAGCTACCCGTACGTCACATCGTCGAGCACGATTGCCGCCGGCGCGGCCAGTGGCGCCGGCATTGCCCCGGCGCACCTGGGGCGCGTGCTGGGCGTCAGCAAGGTCTATGCAACGCGGGTTGGCGAAGGTCCGTTCACGTCGGAGCTGGACGGAGCGCTCGGTGACGAACTCCGGCAGCGCGGCGGCGAGTACGGCGTCAACACCGGCCGCCCGCGCCGCTGCGGTTGGCTGGACACCGTGCAGCTGCGTCAGAGCTGCAAAGTCGCGGGCATCAACCAGTTGGCGCTGACCAAGCTCGATGTGCTCGATGGCTTCGAGTCGGTGCAGCTCTGCGTGGGCTATATGCTCGACGGGGTGCGCATCGACTATATGCCGTCCACGAACGCCGAGCAGCAGCGCCTTCAGCCGGTCCTCAGGCGTTTCGATGGCTGGGCGGGGTCGACCCGGGGCGTGCGCGCATATGGCGATCTGCCACCGCAGGCAGCGGCGCTGATCGAGGCGATCCACAACGAAGTGGGCGTTCCCGTGGCGATGGTCACCACCGGCCCTGAACGCGACGACGCCATTGTCCTGCAAGCGCCGTTCGCCTAACCTTCGTTGGCCAACCTTGATTGGATCTCGGCGGCGCTGAGGTCGCGCTGATGTGTGGCGATCTGCCAGGTGTTTCCCCACGGATCTCTAACCATCGCGCGCCGGTCGCCGTATGGCAGGTCGGTTGGCGGCTCGAGCGAGATCGCATGAGCCGCCACTGCCCGCTGGTACGTCGAGTCGGTATCCTCGACGTAGACATACAGGAATGCCGGCATTGGATCGCGCAGGCCGTCTGATCCGCTGACCATCACGACGGAATCGCCGATCCTGATTTCGGCAGGCAGCCCGTGGCGGAATTCGCCCTGCGCCAGAAACACCGTCTTGATGAACGCGATCAGGTTTTCCGCGTCCCGCACGACGATTCGCGGCGTGACGGTATGCCATCCATCGGGCTGGAATCTGGCCATGTTGCGCTGCCTCGCAAGAGATTCGCCAGCGCATTGTGCGCCGGGCGCCGGATTGGCGCTAGGCGCGTTTGCGCAGCGGCTCGAGCAATCCCTTCAGGCCGTTATGGTCCAACTCGTGCATCAGCGCGAGCAGCCGGCCGATCTCGCCCGGCGGAAAGCCTTCTCGGGCGAACCAGTTGAGGTAATGCCCGGGCAGGTCGGCGATGAGCCGGCCTTTGTATTTGCCGAAGGGCATGGCGAGGGTGACGAGGCGTTCGAGGTCTGGGGCTTGCATGGGCGTATTGTGCACGGTCTGGGAGCGGCTCGCGACCGGTCAGAGCATTCTGGATGTCGCGCTCAGTATGGGATACGACAGCCCTGGCGCATTCACATCGATGTTCAAAAAGCAGCTTGGGGTGGTGCCAAGCGAGTATTTCCGCGTCAGCGAATAACCGTGTCGCTCAGCTCGAAGTGTCGAAAGACCTTGACCTTCAACTTCACTTGAACGTTATGGTTGTGACTGCCCACCGTGACGTGCAACGCATCGGCGCCAGGTTCCGGTGGCAAAGCAAAAGGGAGTGGTGAGCATGACCAAACGCGTACTGCATGTTGTCAGCAACGTCGCCAGCTATGCCGACCAGGCCGAACCGACCGGCCTCTGGCTATCCGAGCTGACGCATGCGTGGCACGTCTTCGCCGGGAAAGGGTATGACCAGCGCCTGGTCAGCCCGAAGGGCGGCCTCTCGCCGCTGGAGCCGCGCTCGCTCAAATGGCCGCTGGCCGATGCGTCGGTAAAAGCGTGGCTAAGCGATAAGGATCGCCAGGCACTTCTCGCGACCACGGCGCGCCCCGACCAGATCGACGCGGCAGACTTCGACGCGATCTATTTCACGGGCGGCCACGCCGTCATGTGGGACTTTCCCGACGATGCCGGCCTGCAGCGCATCACCCGCGATATCTACGAACGCGGCGGGGTCGTTTCGTCCGTCTGCCACGGTTACTGCGGACTGCTCAATACAACGCTCTCCGACGGCACACGGCTCGTGGCGCAGCGCCGGGTTACCGGTTATTCATGGGCAGAAGAAGTGCTGGCGGGCGTCGCGAAAAAAGTACCCTACAACGCCGAAGAAGAGATGAAGCGGCGCGGCGCGCGCTACGAAAAAGCCCTGCTGCCGTTCGTCTCGAAGGTCGTTGCCGATGGCCGGCTGGTGACCGGGCAAAACCCGCAGTCGGCGAAGGCGACAGCCGAGCGGGTCGCTTCGTTACTGTGAGGCTCGGCAAGGGCAGGCCAAGCGGCACGCGTGCTAGCGGTCCTTGACCGGCCCGCGACGCTTCGCTTTGCGAAGCGTTGTGACATCCGCGGCCTGCAGAGCCGGCGCTTTCACCTCCCCCGAGCGCATCCGCGACAACACCCGCTTCGCATTGGCGGTGCAATCCATGTCGTGCGGTTTCGCTTCGATTTCCGCCAGAAGCGCGACGAGATGCGCCTTGCTCTGCGCGAGCCGCATTTCCAGTGCTTCGATATCCTGCACCTTGCCGCGCAGCGTTTCGACGAGCGAGCCGTGCTTCCACTGCGTCAGGTCGGGCGGTAGCAGCGTGCGAATCTCGTCCAGACTGAAACCGGCTTGCTGAGCCGACGCAATCAGATCGAGCACCAGCACGGCTTGAGTTGAATACGTCCGATAGCCGTTAGGCTCACGCTCGGCCTTCAGCAGGCCGAGACCCTCGTAGAAGCGAATACGCGAAGCCGCAAGTCCCGTGCGCTGCGCAAGTTCACCGATTTTCATGTTTCCGACACTCCCCCGGTCAGACCGAACCTGACCGTCAACTTAACGCTTCGCCCGAATCGCTTCAACCCTCGTCACACGTCATATCGGCTCGAAGCGCAAACCCGCATAGCGAGTCAGACGCTCGATGAAGCGTGCGTCGAATACCGTGGCCGGCGTCCAGAATCCGCCGGGTCGTCCGGCCTTGGCGCCGTCCTCGACGAGATCGCGCGCGAGGCTGATCGCCGCCTGCCCCAGCATCTTGCCGGTCGAGCCGTAACCCGGATCGCGATCTCCGGTCACTTTCACGCGCAGCACTTGCCCTTCGTCGGTTCGGCCGAAAAACCGCAAATCGTAGCGACCCGCCCGTTGAGCCTCGGGGCTTGGACCTTCACCCGGTTTGGGCAATAGAAAGCGTTGCATCAGGCTGCGAACCGGGCCGACGACGATGCCCGCCATGAACGCCCCGAGCCCTGCCACGACGGCCAGGGCGCTCAGGCGTCCCTTCAGGCCCGGCCCCGTCAAGACGGCTTCGTCATAGGTGAACTGAGTGCCATAGGCGTTGCCCGAGAGCGCATTCGAGCGGTGAACGACGCGCTCGTTCACGGCCGCCATTACGAAGGGCGCGATCCACGCATCGAACGCGGAATCGAACTGAGCGGACCTGATGAAATGCTGGCGCGCGTTGAAGCCGTGATCTTCCGGGCAGAGCACATAGGGATTCATCAGTGCCTTGCGCAAGGACCGATCGGCAGCCGCCTCCTGGACCACGTTGATCACGCTAGCGACCGTGCCGCCCGACGCGCCGCCCTTGAGGGTTCTGACGCGCATCTTGACATGCGTGGCTGGCACACCGAATTGGCGCATCGCGTGTTGCTGCAGAAACCACACGCCCATGTCCGAGGGAACCGAGTCGAAGCCGCAGCAATGCACGATGCGCGCCCCCGTCTTCTGTGCCACCGGTTCGTACTTCTCTATCATTGTTTTGATCCACGGGGTCTCGCCAGTGAGGTCGCAATAATCGGTGCCGCTTTCCGCACAAACCTTGATTAGCGGTTCGCCATAAAGCGCATAGGGGCCGACGGTGGACACGACCACCCTGGTTTGCGCGCACAGCGCTCGCAACTGGGTTTCGCTGGCGGCGTCCGCGACGATGACGGGCAGGGATTGCCCCGCCGCGCCCAGCGAGCGCCTGAGGTCGTCGAGCTTCGCTTGTGATCGGCCCGCAATGGCCCAGCGCAAAGTTTCATGCTGCTGTGCAAGGTGTTCGGCGAGGTATCGCGTCAGGATTTGACCAACGAAGCTAGTGGCCCCAAACACGACGATGTCACAGGCTGGAGCGGTCATAGGCGTTTCCTTGTGTGGCTGCGTGTTAGCGGCGGCGGAATACGCGCCTCCCTGCTCACGTTCACGCACAATCGAAGACCTTTAGCGGCGTTGGCAAATTCAGAACGACCTGCGCGTCCTTGACCACGTCCATACGAATGATGGTTGAGACGCCCAGTCCGTCGAGCAACTGGCTCAGTGGACCGCCACCGCGCGACAGGTTGACGTTGCGCGGGAAAAGGCGTTGAGCGAACGATAGCGTATTGGTCTGCACCGTGGCCTGATGCCATTGTCCATCGACCCGGTTGACCATGGTCGTCGTCCCCATATGGGATTGAGACACGACATCGCGCAAGGCCGGAAGCGGCGCATTCAAGGTCAGGTCCGGCGCGCCACCCGGGCCGGCAATATGAGCCCTCACATCGGCGCCGATACGCACATCGATCTGCGCGCGCCATTTGGGCAACTGATAGCCGTACACGCCACGCACCCGCGCGATTTCCGTGCTCACGGGCAGTGCCAGCACATGTGCGAAGAAACTTCGACGCCGCATGGAGTCGAGCAGTTCCAGCGCATGGGACCCGCTCGCGCCAGGCCGACGAATCACGATCGCAACGGAAACTTCGTCGTAGGGGTCGTTATCGCAAACGGCATACGCAAAGAAAGTCAGCGCGACTAGCCCGAAGCCCGGGAATGCCCGAAGCGGCTCCAGCGGGGTCGGCAACATCGCTCGCAGCCGGGACAAGGGAGCGAGAAAGAGCACCTGGACATTGTGCGTGCGATAGTAGAAGTTAGGCGCCCACGTCGGACCCACTCGCGAGTTAACCAGTTGCTTTGGAATCCTGCGGAAATAGTCGATATTGCCCGCAGCAGGGTCCCGCGCCACTTCGTCGAGGTTCGGGTTCATCCGGAAGCGGTCGTAGTAGCCGCCTGCCGGCACCTCGACCTTATGCAGTCCAAATTCGACCTGTGTGTAGCGCCTTTCCATGTTCGCTGACCTTTCCCGATGTTTAACCTGGCACGCGCCGGCATGCAGCGCGATATGCAGGACTTCAGCCAGCACTTTAAGGTTAAACTCAACTTGAAGGTCAAGCGTCCAGATGCGGCTAGTCCGGGCTGCCCTTGTTCGCCTCGCAAAAGGGGTTGACATTAAAGTTGACTTCAACCTTAAAGTCGAACCTCGATCCAACGAGGTGAACCGATGAACGTGTTCGACAAACTGCCATTGCCCAACGGGTCCATGATCCGGAACCGCATCGCCAAGGCCGCCATGGAAGAAAACATGGCTGACGCCGACCACGCCCCGTCCGGGCAACTGATGCGTCTGTATCAGGCGTGGGCGCAAGGCGGCGCCGGGTTGCTCATTACCGGCAACGTGATGGTCGACAGCCGCGCCATGACCGGACCGGGCGGGGTCGTGCTCGAGAATGACAAGCACCTCGAAGCATTCCGGCGTTGGGCGCAGATCGGCCGTTCGAAGGGCGCGCAATTCTGGCTGCAGATCAATCATCCGGGACGGCAGATGCGGGCCAATCTTGGCCAGCAGACATGGGCGCCTTCGGCTGTCCCGCTGGCGCTGGGCAAGATGTCGAAGCACTTCAATACGCCCCACGCGATGACGAGCGAAGTAATTGAAGACGTGATCCAGCGCTTTGCGCGCACGGCGCGGCTGGGCGAGCTGGCTGGCTTCACGGGCGTCGAGATCCACGCGGCGCACGGCTATTTGCTAAGCCAGTTTCTTTCCCCGCTCACTAACCTGCGAACGGATCAATGGGGCGGTTCGCTCGAGAACCGGGCTCGCCTGTTGCTGGAGATCGTCAAAGCCGTTCGTGCGGTGGTTTCCCCGCGGTTCGCCGTGGCCGTCAAGCTGAACTCCGCCGATTTCCAGCGCGGGGGGTTCAGTGCCGACGATGCCCGGCACGTCGTGACGTTGCTGAACGATCTGGCGGTCGACCTGGTGGAACTGTCCGGGGGCAGCTATGAAGCCCCGGCCATGCAAGGCGATGCTCGCGATGGACGCACCCTGGCCCGCGAAGCCTATTTCGTGGATTTCGCACGCGATATCCGGACGATCGCGAAGATGCCCGTGATGGTCACGGGCGGCATTCGCCGCCGCACCGTTGCCGAACAGGTCATTGCGAGCGGGGTGGACATGGTCGGCATTGGCACCGCCCTGGCGATCGATCCGGGTTTGCCCCGCGACTGGCGTGCCGGCAAAGACAACGCGCCGGCGCTTGCGCCAATCACATGGAAGAACAAACCGCTGGCCTCGCTGGCCAACATGGCTGCAGTCAAGTTTCAGTTGCGCAGATTGAGCCGGGGAAAGACGCCTGATCCGACAGTGTCGCCGTTGCGAGCGCTGATCGTGCAACAACTGGCGGACGTGGCGCGCACCCGCAAATACCGGCGCTGGATGACGCAGCGCCTGAACGTCAGCGTCGGATAGCGGCGCCTGATAGGCAAACCCGCGCGCCGTTCCTCACGGCACCCCGTTCGCGCAATGCAACGCAAACCCGGGGCGTTCGGCGAGCCGCTCGAAATACGCGGAAACGGCGGGCAAACGGGGATGCTCGAACGGCGTGCCGAACCAGCGGTTCACCGACAACCCAACGGGAATATCCGCAAGCGAAAATTGCGAGCCGGCAACGAACGCGCCGGTTGCCTGCAGCCGCGCGTCGAGAATGCGCATGTGGCGGGTCCAGGTGTCGACCGAAAGGGCAATGTCGTTCGTCGCCTGGTGAGCGGGCGACGCTCGGACCAGACCGAGAAATGCATAGCTCCACGAGCGGTTCAGATCGGTCGCCTGCCAGTCCATCCATTGATCGACGCGCGCACGCATCACGGCATCGGCAGGATAGAGATGCGCGCCGCCATAGCGCGACGCCAGATAGCGGATGATGGTGTTCGACTCCCACAGAACGAAATCGCCGTCCTTGATGACCGGCACGAGCGCATTGGGATTCAATGCGAGGAACTCGGGCTCATGTGTCGAGCGAAAGCCCGCGCCCCAATCCTCACGCTCGAAGGGAAGGTTCAATTCGACACAGGTCCAGAGCACCTTGCGAACGTTGATGGACGATGCTTTGCCAAGGATGTTGAGCATATCGAGAGGGCCGGGAAGGGAAACCGCACGCGTGCACGATACGTCACGCGTCGGGCCGGCGCCATGTACAGTTGCCCGAGCACACGCCGCTGCAGTGCCCGGCCGCGCTTGCAATCCGCACGCAACCGGCGCATGGTTCAACGACTTGCCCCCCGCTCGAATCAGGAGACTCGACGATGTCGCTCGCGCTATATGGTCACCCGTTTTCCTCGTACACGCAGAAAGTGCTCGTCGCGCTGTACGAGAACAACACACCGTTCGAATTTCGCGGCATCGGTCCGGATTCGCCCGAACATACGGCGCAGTGGCTGCAACGCTGGCCGCTGCGCAAGTTTCCGGTGCTCGTGGACGGCGAGCGCAACGTTGCGGAAACAAGCATCATCATCGAATACCTGCAGCTCGAGCATCCCGGGCCGGTACGCCTGCTGCCCGCCGATCCCATGGCCGCGCTCGACGTGCGCTTTCTCGACCGCTTTTTCGACTTGCATGTCATGACGCCCGTGCAACGCGCCGTGGACGGCGCGTTGACCGGCGACCCGGCGAGGCGCGACGAAGGGCGGGCCTTTGCGGCCGAAAAGCTCGAACTTGCTTATGCATGGCTCGAAGGCCATCTCGCGGGCAAAACCTGGGCGGCGGGCGAGGACTACACGATGGCGGATTGCGCCGCGTCTTCGTCGCTTTTCTACGCGGACTGGACGCATCGCATCGCCCCGGCGTATCCCGTGCTGCGCGCCTATCGCGAGCGCCTGCTCGCGCGGCCTTCGTATGCACGTGCCGTGAACGAGGCGCGGCCATACCGCCCGCTCTTTCCGCTCGGCGCACCGGATCGCGACTGACGTGATTCGGTAAGGTATCCGAATGACTGCGCGAAGAAAAAGTACAGAGAGACAAGCCTGCCCGCACCAACGCCTCAGGCGCTTTCGCGCTCCTTAAGCCGTTTGCGGTGCGCGGCAACTTTCGCCCGATTCCCGCAGATCGCCATGCTGCACCAGCGGCGCGCGTGGCCGCGCGTGTGGTCGGCGAAGAGCAGCGTGCATTTCGGCCCTTCGCACGCTTTCACGTGCGTGAAGTCTTGCTCGCACACCAGTTGCGCCAGCGCTTCGGCAATCGGCATCAACAGCGATTCCGGCGTTTTCCAGCGCCGGTTCACGCGGTACTCGAACGCCGCCGCGCCTTCGCGACCGGCTGCAACGACCTCGCCGTAGCGATCGTCGCGCGCGAGCAGGTCGTTCAGCAGCGCAAGTTCGCCCAGATCAGAGCCGGCTAGCGGCCGGCCTTTTCTTTCCCGCACGAAGCCCCGGAACCATTCGCGCAGGGCGCGCGCCTCGCCAGCAACCGTGTCGAACTCGGCGGCCGTGAACTGCGCGCGCAGGGCGGCGAGCGCCGATGCGGGGACCATGCCCGCCTGTTCGAGCCACGACAGCAAACCTTCACCGTCGGCGATCCAGTCGAAGGGCACGTCCACCGGTGTCGCGACCGAGTTCAGGAAGTCGAGTCCGGGCGCGTCGGCCACGAATATCGCAGGGATTGGACGGTAGTCCATGTTCTTGCCGCAAAAAGGGTAATCAGGGTGCATTCAGTGTAACCATCAAAATCGTTCTTGACAAGTTACATCACCGATGAGTAACCTCTAAAACGTCGTTTGTATGGTTACTCACGGTGACGGCGCAGCGCGATCGATGTCGCGGTCAGCGCCACTTTCCTGGGAGCAGGGCATGTCTCACGGCAATACGAGGGTGGTGCTGGCGCACGGCGCATGGGCGGACGGGTCGAGCTGGAGCAAGGTGATCGAACGGCTGAGCGGTCAGGGCATCGACGCGGTGGCCGCGCCGCTTCCGCTCACATCGCTCGGTGACGACGTGGCGGCGCTCGAGCGCACGCTCGAACGCGTCGACGGGCCGGTCGTGCTGGCCGGTCATGCGTACGCGGGCGCCGTAATCGGCGCGACGCGCGCCGCGAACGTCGCGGCGCTGGTGTACGTGGCCGCGCTCGCGCCCGACGAGGGCGAGACCGTGGCCGACGTGTTCTATCGCGGCAAGACGCACCCGCAGGCGCCGCAACTCGCGCCCGACCGCCACGGCTGGATCTGGCTGCCGCACGAGGCGTTCGCCAATGCGTTCGCACAACACGCCACGCCGCAGGAGGCGGCGGCGCTCGCCGCAATCCAGCGTCCCATTGCGGCGGCATGCATTGGCGAAGCGGTGGCGCGTCCGCGATGGAGAGACCGCCCGGCCTGGTTTCTCGTCGCCGGCGAGGACCGCATGATCGATCCCGGCACGCAGCGCTTCATGGCAAGCCGCATGAACGCCCAGATCCACGCCCACGAAGTCGACCACACGCCGAGCGTCACGGCGCCCGACGCCGTGGTGCAAGTCATTGCCGAAGCTGTTCGGTCCGTCTCTTCGCGCTGACCCGCGCGATTGTCCATTCATCTGTCCGTTCATCTCTGGAGGAACCCATGGCAGCCATTACCTACCGCCGCGCCGATGTCGACGGTTTCAACGTGTTCTACCGCGAAGCCGGGCGCACCGGCGCACCGAAGCTCCTGCTCCTGCACGGCTTTCCGAGCGCCGGCCACATGTTCCGCGACCTCATTCCGAAGCTCGCCGAACGCTTCCATATCGTCGCGCCGGACCTGCCGGGCTTCGGTCAATCGGACTTGCCGGACCGGGACCAATTCGCGTACACGTTCGAGAACATCGCGAACGTGATCGCGCGCTTTACCGAACGCATCGGCTTCGACCGGTTCGCGGTGTACGTATTCGACTACGGCGCGCCCACGGGCTTTCGTCTTGCGCTGGCGCATCCCGAGCGCATCACGGCGATCATTTCGCAAAACGGCAATGCCTACGAGGAAGGCCTCAGCGACGGCTGGAATCCGATTCGCGCTTACTGGCAGGACCCGTCGCCCACGAATCGCGACGCGCTGCGCGCCATGCTCACGCGCGAAGCGACGATCTGGCAATACACGCACGGTGTGCCCGATGCGTCGGCGGTGTCGCCGGACGGCTATTCGCTCGACGACTACTACATGAACCGACCCGGCGCGCGAGAGATCCAGCTCGACCTGTTCCGCGATTACCGGAGCAACGTGGCGCTGTACCCCGCGTTTCAAGCGTACTTCCGCAAGCACCAGCCGCGGTTTCTCGCCGTGTGGGGCAAGAACGATCCGTTCTTTCTGCCGCCAGGCGCAGAGGCATTCAAGCGCGACTTGCCGCAAGCAGTGGTGCGCTTTTTCGACACCGGGCACTTCGCACTGGAAACGCACGCCGACGAGATCGGCACGGCGATCACGCAGTTTCTCGAATGATGATTCGCCATACTGATCGAACGAGGAGTGGGAAGATGTTTGGAAAAGTCGCAATCGTAACGGGCGCAAGTCAGGTAACGGGCGCAAGTCAGGGCATTGGCCGATCGACGGCCGTGAGGCTGGCGCGCGACTTCGACGCTGTCGCCGTGGTGGCGCGCAACCGCGAGCAACTCGAGCAGACCGCCGCGCAGGTGAGGGAGGCAGGCGCCGAAGCGCTCGTCATCGACATCGACCTGTCGCGTGCCGAAGCTGCGCGACACGTGGTGGAGCAAACGCTCGCGGCGTTCGGGCGCATCGACGCGTTGCTCAACATTGCGGGCGCGGTGCCGCAGATCGATCTGTTCGAAATGACCGACGAGCAATGGGAGGCCGGCCTCGCGCTGAAACTGCACGGCGCGAGACGTTTGACGATCGAAGCCTGGCCGGCGCTGAAGGCGAGTTCCGGTGCGGTCGTGCTGATGTCGGGCAATTCGGCCGTGTTTCCGAAGGCGCCCTATGCGGCAGTCGGCACGATCAACGCGGCGATTGTCGCGCTCGCGAAGGCTTTTTCGGACCGCGGCATCGCAGACGGCGTGCAGGTCAACAGCGTGCTGCCCGGTCCCGTGATGACGGGCCGCCGCCAGTCGTATCTGGAGCACTGGGCGCCGCTGCACGACATGAGCGTGGCGGAAGCTACGGCGACATTCCCGGCCGAAGCGGGCATTGCGCGCTACGGCACGCCCGAGGAGATTGCCGAACTGATGGCGTTCATCGTCTCGCCCAGCGCGCACTGGATGACCGGCACGACGCTCAGAATGGACGGCGGCGAGGTCAAGTCGATCTGAGCGCCGAAGGCGCGCCGGGAGCTGTGCTGGCGCGCCTGGTCGTACGAGATGGATGCATGAACAACCAATGACGCAGGCGCTCGCCTGCGTTTTCGCATGGGTCCGCCATTTTGCCCACATGGCGCGTACCGGGTATCATCACGACCTCGTCGGTAATACATCAACGCCCCCCAATACGATCCGGACACCTCGCGTGAAGCGCAGGTGAGCATTGGCGCGCGCCTGCGCAGGCCGCCGCGCCCTGGTGCAGATCGACATCTCAAGCTTGCAGGAAGCGTCATGAAACGAGTTTTGGCGGGGTTATTGCTGTCTACGCGTTCGCCGGGGGGCGGCGCCGCAGCCGCGCGAGCGGCGGCATGAGCACAACGCTCGCATTCATGCGTCGCGCGGGCCCGCTTGCCGCGCGTATTGCCGGCGCGATTGTCGGCGGCTATGCGCTTGGCGCACTCGCGAGCGTGGCTGCGCTCGCGCTGCCCATGAGCGCACCGCAAGGCGTCATCACGGGCATGCTGGCGAGCTTCATTGTCTACACGGGCGCGGTGATCTGGGTATTTCTCGCGCGAAGCGCGCGGCGCGCGTGGGCCGGCTTGCTGCTCGCGGCGCTGCCGCTCGCATTGGCGGCGTGGTGGGCTTCGTCGTCGGTTGCGTCCGCAACGTCTACTGAACCCGGCGTAGCGGCGGCGGGAGGCACGCACACATGACGCAATCGGACAAACAACCGCAAGCCCGCGGCGTGCGTCAGAGCATGTCCGGTCTCCACACGTGGGCCGGCTTGCTCGTTGGCTGGATTCTCTACGCGATGTTCCTGACCGGCACGGTCAGCTACTTCAAGGAGGAGATATCGCAGTGGATGCGGCCTGAAATCGCGCACCAGCAGGTCGCGCCCGACCCCGCCGCCGTCGCGCAGCGCGTCAACGGCACGCTCGAAACGCTTGCGGCGGGCAGCCCGCAGTGGAGCATGCAGCTGCCGACCGAACGCAGCAATATCGCCAGCGCGTTCTGGCGCATGCCCGCTGCGGCGTCAGGCAAGCGCGCCTTCGGCGAAGCGACCTTCGATCCCGCGACGGGCGACAAGGTCAGCGCACGCGACACGCTGGGCGGCGAGTTCTTCTATCGTTTCCATTTCCAGTTCTACTACATGCCGGTGATGTGGGGACGCTGGCTGGCGGGGCTGTGCGCGATGTTCATGCTCGTGGCGATCGTGAGCGGCGTGATCACGCACAAGAAGATCTTCGTGGACTTCTTCACCTTCCGCTGGGGCAAGGGCCAGCGTTCCTGGCTGGACGCCCATAACGCGCTTTCGGTGTTCGGCCTGCCGTTCCACCTCATGATCACGTACACGGGTCTCGTCACGCTGATGACGATGTACATGCCATGGGGTGCGCAAATCGCGCTGAAGACGCCTGCGCAGCGCGAAGCGCTGGCCGCGCAGATGAGCGCGTATATCCAGCCCGGCAAGCCGCTCGGCGTGAAAGCGCCGCTCGCGCCGGTAGACGCGATGGTGCGCGAAGCACAGGCGCGCTGGGGACGAGACAACGTGCTGCGCGTGACGGTGACGAACCCCGGCGACGCGAGCGCGCGCGTGGCCGTTTCGCGGGGCGAGGCCGAACGCGTGTCGACGAGTCCGCAGTACCTGCTGTTCGACGGGGTGAGCGGCAAATTGCTCAGCGTGAACGACAGCGTGGGCGGGGCGGCCGAAACGCGCGGCGTGCTGTACGCGCTGCACATGGGGCGCTTCAGCGACCTGCAGTTGCGCTGGCTGTATTTCATCGTGAGCCTCGCGGGCACGGCGATGGTCGGCACCGGGCTCGTGATGTGGACGGTGAAGCGCCGCCAGAAGCTGCCCGATCCCGAACGGCCGTACTTCGGCTTTCGCGTGGTGGAGCGCCTCAATATCGCGAGCATCGCCGGACTCTCCATTGCGATGACAGGCTATGTGTGGGCCAACCGCCTGCTGCCGGTCTCGCTCGCGCATCGCGCGGACGCGGAAATCAACGCGTTCTTCGCGATCTGGGCGGCCGCTTTGTTTTACGCGCTTGCGCGCCCCGCGAAACGCGCGTGGATCGAGTTGCTGTGGCTCGCGGCTGCCTTGCTGGCGTTGTTGCCCGTGCTCAATGCATTGACCACCCAGCGCCCGCTTTGGCGCAGTCTCGCCGATGGCGACTGGGTTTATGCGGGCTTCGATCTGATGATGTGGGCGTTTGCCGCGCTGCACGCGGTGCTCGCGTTACGCACGGCGCGGCATCGGCCGCGCACGAAGGCGGTGGGCAAGCGCGGCGTGGACGCACTCGCGGCACAGGAGGACGTGTGATGCCGGTTTTCGCTTTGCTGCTGTGCGTGAGTGCTTTTACGTGTCTCGCGATGGCGATGGAGCGTCATCAGGAGGCGTTGTTCCGCGCGCGGTTGTCCGCCGCGCTTGCCCGTGTTCTGCGCTGTGCGGGTTGGTGCGCGCTATTCGTTGCGCTGTGGCTCGCGGTGGCGGGCAAGGGCTGGGCGCTTGGCCTCGTCTGGTATAGCGGATGCACGAGCCTCGCCGCAGGTATCGTGTATGGACTCCTGATTGTTTATGCGCAGCGGATTTCAGTGCGATAGGAGAAGGGTCTTTCGGCATTTGCAAACATGCCGGTATCAAGGCGTTATGTAAGTTGCGGTTACAGAGCGCCGGCCTTCAATCGTGCCGTATTCAGTGTCTTGCGCCGACAACGGAACCAATTTCACGCGCAGGTCGTTCCAAAGCAAGCGACTAATATAGGAATACCGATTACCCGGTGCGTGAAGGAGTTGCAAACATGAAAAAGCTTGCGCTTATGTTGCTTCCTGTTCCGCTTTCCATGCTGGCGCCGGTGGCACAAGCGCAAAGCAGCGTCACCCTGTATGGCGTGATCGACGAAGCCTTCCAGTTCGTCCACAACGCCGACGCCGAGGGAAACAACCTGTATCGGATGCAAGGTGGCAATCTGCAAGGGTCCCGCTGGGGAATGAAGGGAACGGAAGACCTGGGCGGCGGCTTGAAAGCGATCTTCCAGCTGGAAAGCGGATTCGATATCAATAGCGGCACTTCGGAACAGGGCGGACGCCTGTTCGGCCGCCAGGCATTCGTGGGTTTGACGCACTCGCAGTACGGCACGCTGACACTGGGCCGCCAGTACGATCCGGTCGTCGATATGGTCCAGCCGCTTACCGCAGACAATTACTGGGGCAGCACGTTCGCCACGCCTGGCGACGTCGACAACAACGACAACAGCTCTCGTACGAACAATGCGATCAAATATCTCTCGCCGCAATTTGCGGGCTTCCAGGTCGAAGGCATGTATGCGTTCGGCGGCGTCGCGGGCGCGACGGGTTCGCAGCAGACCTGGTCGGCGGCAGCGAGCTATGTGACTGGCCCGTTCAGCATCGCGGCAGGTTACTTGCGCATGTATAACGCAAACTCCACCATTCCACGGGCCAACTGGACCAGCACCTCGGACGGCACGTTCGATGGCGGTTTTCAGAACCTCGCATACGAAACGGCCAAGTGGGTCGGCATTGGCTCCGTTGCCCTGCAATACGTGGCCGGCCCCTTTACGTTCGGCGGCCGGTATAGCAACGCGCAGTACAAGGCCGACGCCCAGTCGCTGTTCCCATCGAACCAGCGCTACAACGTTGCTGGCGGTTTCGTGAACTATGCGCTCACGCCGGCGTCTCTCGTCGGGATTGGCTATACGTGGACGCACAGCGCGGGCGACACCTCGGCAACCTATAACCAGGTCTCGCTGGGCGGCGACTACAACCTCTCCAAACGTACCGACGTGTACCTTGTCGGCGCGTGGCAGCACGCCAACGGCACGCAGCGCGTGCCGACCGCTACGGGCTCCATCCTGACCACCGCGGTGGCTTCCGTGGCGGACTATGGGCTCAACGGCAGCTCGAGTTCGCAGTTCATGGTGAGTCTCGGCATCCGTCATAAGTTCTGATCATGCCGCGGCATCCGCCCCGGCACGCCTTCTGCGCCCGCCGCACCGCATGGCCGCTCCGGCCGTGCGCCGGCGGGCGCGCCATTTCGCCTTCGAGCCGCCTTTCAGCCGCGCCAGGTGGCGGTAGGACCATGGTCTGATTGTCTTCGCTGTACCGCTCCCACATCATTGAACGGACCACTGCGCCGGCCGCACGGTGCAGTGGTCGCCCTGGATTTGGGCGTTGTGCCGACAGCACGGCGCTCGCTTCCCAACCTCCCGCCGATAGCAGCAGGCGTAATCGGCGCGCTCTCGCACGCGCCCAAGGAGTTGATATGGATACCTATATAAATCGCCGGACAGGCGCTCTGTGCGCCGCCGTGCTGCTTTTGGCGAGCGCCGCGCAGGCAACGCCTATTGCTTATCCCGCGAAGGGGCAGAGCGCACAGCAACAGCATGCGGACGAATCGGCCTGCTACTCCTGGGCGAAGAGCAACACGGGAATCGACCCGAAACAGGTTGCGGCGACACCACCGCCGCCTTCGGGCCCTGCCGTGGGCGGTGGCCAACGTGTTCAGGGCGCGGCGCGCGGCGCGGCGGGCGGCGCGGTGATCGGCGCGATTACCGGCGACGCGGGTAGAGGCGCGGCGGTAGGCGCTGCGGCCGGAACGATGGTGGGCGGCTCGCGCGCGCGCCAGGACCGGCGCGCGCAGCAGGCCAACGCGCAGCAACAGCAGCAGGGCGCCATTGACACGTTCAACCGCGCGTTTGCCGCTTGCATGCAAGGGCGCGGCTACACGGTCCAGTAAGACTCGCCGTGCCTCGGGGCGGCGTAAGACCAAGGTCCGATTTGTCCGCTGCGATGCGTCTGCGACTATGTCACTGAACGATGAGCCACGCTTGGCAACGATGTGCGAGCAACGTCTCATTCAGGCGTGACGTTCGATCCGCATACGTGAGTGCTGTGTCCGGGCTGTAAAAACTCAATGGAGGACAACGATGAAGCGACGGATTTTTGTGCTTACGGCGGCTGCTGCGGCTGGGCTGGCCGTTGCGGGGTGCAGCACGACCACGAGCAGTGGAACGAGCGGCGCGACCGACGCGGCAAAACGCCAGGAAATCGATGCGTCCGTGGACGGGACGATGTCACGGCTGTTCTCAACGGTCCCAGGCTCGCAAGAACTGGTTTCCAAGGCGCAAGGCGTGCTGGTGTTTCCTTCGGTCGGGAAGGCGGCGTTCATTATCGGCGGGGCATATGGGCAGGGCGCGCTGCGCGTAGGTGGAGCGACAGTCGGGTACTACAGTACGGCGGCCGCTTCGTTCGGCTTGCAGGCAGGGGTGCAGTCGACCGCGGTGATTTTCCTCTTCATGACGCAGGACTCGCTCGACAAGTTCCGCAACTCCAAGGGCTGGTCGGTTGGCGGCGACGTTGCCGTTACGCTCGTCAAGGTCGGTGCGAATGGCCAGATCGACACGAGAACCGCAACGGCGCCGGTCCAGGCGATCGTGATGACCAATACGGGCATCATGGCCGACGCGTCGGTAGCCGGCACGAAGGTGACGAAGCTCGATCTGTAACAGGAGGTCGCGATGCCGTACCTCAAGTGGGTTGTTTCAGCGGCCATTGTCGCCGCGGCTCAGCTTGCCGCGGCGCAGGGGCAGACCACGGCCAACGTGACGCACGAGCCGGGCAAGGCAACCGTGACCGGCATGCATACGGTGACGGCGACCATCACGAAGATCGACGCCGATACGCGCACCGTCACGCTCAAGCGCCACGACGGCAAGCTGGTCGAAGCCGAGTTGGGGCCGGAAGTCAGAAACTTCGCTCAGCTAAAGGTTGGCGATGTCGTGACCATGACCTATAAGGAATCGCTTACGCTGAGCCTGAAAAAGGGAGGCGGCGAGGAGACCTCGATACAGGAAACGCCGCAAGTCGAGCGCGCGGCTGCCGGCGAAAAGCCCGGCGGCATGGTCGGGCGTCAGGTGAAGGTGACGGCGAATGTCGTGTCGGTCGACGCGAAGACGAAAACGGTCACGTTGATGGGACCCGAAGGCGGGACGATGGACCTGCACGTCGAGGATCCCCAGCAGCTCGCGAACGTGAAGGTCGGCGATCAGGTCGAGGCTGTGTATACGGAAGCGTTCGCCGTATCCGTCAAGCCTGCACACAAGTAGTCGCGCATGGGGCAGCCGCTTGTGCCCGGGACGCCGGTCGGCGCGTACGGCGGCGCGGGTCTGGCTGTCCCCATCGGTAACCGAGCGCACAGTCATATGAGCAACGTGACACGATCCGTGGCCGTCGTCGACGACGAGGTGTCGGTCGGGCGAGCCATCCAGCGCTTGCTGAAGTCGGTCGGCATCGACTCCGACGTGTACACCAGCGGCGAGGCATTTCTCAACGCGCTGGCGGCTGCGGCGCCTCATGCGCCGACGTGCGTGATCCTCGATATCCAGATGCCCGGCATCAACGGTATCGAAGTGCAGCGCCGGCTGGGCGGCACCGGCATACAGTGCATCGTTATTACGGCGCACGACGATGCGCGCGTGCGCGAGCAGGCGCAGGCAGCCGGGGCGGTCGCGTACCTGCGCAAGCCGTTCGACGACTCCGCGCTCATAGGTGCGGTCCACGCGGTGCTTGGCGTGGCGCCGCCAGGCTGACGCCACGCAGGCCGAACCGGTACAGCGACGATGCAGCGACCACGCCACGACCACGCCACGACCGGCGCCAGGGAGGCCCCGCGATGAAGCGCGCCGAGCTTCTTGTTTGCCACGACTGCGATCTCATGCAGCGCGGCGCGGCTTGTCCGCCTCGCGGCACGCTGCGATGCGTGCGCTGCAACGCCGAGCTGGAGCGGGATCTCCCGGAAAGCCTCGGACGTGCGCTCGCGTTCGCGCTCGGCGCGCTCGTGCTGTTCGTCATCTCCAACCTGTATCCGATCGTCGGGCTCGCGGTGAACGGCAATCTCGTGCTCACGACACTGTGGCATTCGGTCGAGATACTCTATCTCGACGGCATGTGGCCCATCGCGGCGCTGGTGTTCGCCACGACGATCCTCATGCCGGGCATGCAGGTCGCCTGTCTGCTCGCCCTTCTCGTGCCCCTTGCGCTCAACCGCGCGCCCTGGCGGGCGCCGGTCCTGTTTCGCGTGCTGTACATCGCACGGCCCTGGGGCATGACCGAGGTGCTGATACTCGGCCTGCTGGTCGCGCTCGTGAAGCTGTCTCATATCGCAACCGTCGTGACGGGCGTTGCATTGTGGTCGTTTGGCGCGTTGATGCTGGTGCTCGCGGGCGCGAGCGCGGCGTTCGACGCGCGCCAGTTCTGGGCGCGCGTGGCGCGCGCGAAGCAGCAGGCCAACGCAACCAGGGCGGCCGGCGTAGCCGCAGTGCCCGACGTGACAACGAGCTTCGCGCCTGGCGAGGCGGCCGGAGCACGAGGCGGCCGGATTGCAGGCACGCTCACGGGTGCTGCGTGCGGGATCGCGCGCTGCCACGCGTGCGGCATGCTCGCGCGCATGCCGGCGGCCGCGCATGCCGCAACGTGCCCGCGCTGCGGCAGCGCGCTGCATATGCGCAAGGTCGCGAGCCTCTCGCGCACGTGGGCGCTCCTGGTCGCGGCGGTGGTGCTGTACGTGCCTGCGAACGTGCTGCCCGTCATGGACACGAGTTCGCTGTTCGGCACGCAGAAGGACACGATCATGAGCGGCGTGGTGTATCTGTGGGTGTCGGGCTCGTGGCCGCTCGCGCTGCTCGTGTTCATTGCCAGCATCGCGGTGCCCATGCTGAAGATTCTCGGGCTTTCGTATTTGACGTGGTCCACGCAACGCCGCTGGACGTGGCTGCCCGAGCAGCGCACCCGCATCTACCGGCTGATCGAACTGGTCGGCCGCTGGTCGATGCTCGACATCTACGTCATCACGATGCTCGTTGCGCTGGTGCAGTTCAACGCGCTCGCCACGATCAAGGCGGGGCCCGCCGCGATCGCTTTCGGCGCGGTCGTGATCCTCACGATGTTTGCCGCGAACATGTTCGATCCGCGTCTGATCTGGGACGCTGTGGAGCGCGAGAATGGCAGCCCCAGGTAACGACAATTCCCTGCCGGATCTGCCCGAGGCGAAGCCGGTGCAGGGCTCGCGCTGGCGCATGCAGATCGTCTGGCTCGTGCCGATCGTCGCGGTGCTCATCGGCGGCTGGCTCGCCGTCAAGGCCATCGTCGAGGAGGGGCCGACCATCACGATCAGCTTCAAGACCGGCGACGGCCTCGAGGCCGGCAAAACGAAGATCAAGTACAAGGACGTCGATATCGGCGTGGTGAAGGCGGTCACGCTCTCGCCCGATCACAAGCGCGTGATTGCGACGGGCGAACTCGTGAAAGACGCCACGAGCATGCTCGTCGACAACACACGCTTCTGGGTCGTGCGCCCGCGCATTTCGGGCGGCACCGTGTCGGGCCTCGGCACACTGCTGTCGGGCTCCTTCGTCGGCATGGACGAAGGCAACTCCACCAAAACACGCCACGACTTCGTGGGACTCGAAGTGCCGCCGGTGATTCCGAGTGACATTCCGGGGCGCGAATTCGTGCTGCACAGCATGAACATGGGCTCGCTCGATGTCGGCTCGCCGGTGTTCTTCCGTCGTCTTCAGGTCGGGCAGATCGCTTCCTACGAGATGGACCCGAACGGCCGGGGCGTGACGCTGCGCGTGTTCGTGAACGCGCCTTACGACAGGTTCGTGCGCAGCGACACGCGCTTCTGGCACGCGAGCGGACTGGACGTGTCGCTGAGCCCCGACGGCGTGCAGATCAACACGCAGTCGGTGGTGTCCATGCTCATTGGCGGCGTGGCGTTCGAATCGCCCGATGCCGAGACCGGCGGCGAGTCGCCCGAGGCCGACGCCAACGCGAAGTTCGAACTCTACGCCACGCACGCCGACTCGATGAAGGTGCATGACCAGATTGTCGATACTTACGTCGTGACCTTCTACGATTCGGTGCGCGGGCTGACCGTGGGCGCGCCCGTCGACTTCCGCGGCGTCGTGATCGGCGAGGTGACACGCATCTACACGCGCTTCGACCCCGAGAAGAAACAGTTCAGCATTCCTGTTGAAATCAACCTGTATCCGGAGCGGTTTACGTCGCGCTACCAGGATGGCAAAGCGGGCGGACGGCTCAGTGCGCAGCCGCGCCAGCTTGCCGAGTTCCTGGTGGCCAACGGCTTCCGGTTCCAGCTGCGCTCGGGCAACCCGCTCACGGGACAGCTGTACGTTGCCTTCGATGTTTTCCCGGACACGCCGAAGGCGAAAATCGACTGGTCGAGAACGCCGCCCGAGTTGCCGACCGTGCCGCGCACGCTGCAGTCGCTGCAGGATTCGCTCACGCGGCTGCTCGCCAAGCTCAACGGCATTCCGTTCGACGCGATCGGCGCGAACGCCGAGCGCACGCTGCGAAACGCGAACGAGGTGATGGCGAAACTCGGCACCGACGTCGTGCCGCAGGCGCACGACACGCTTTCGGCCGCGCAGTCCACGCTCAACTCGGCCACCGACGCCTTGCAGCCCGACTCGCAGCTTCAGCAGAACACGAGCGACGCCATGCGCGAACTGGCCCGCACCGCCGCTTCCGTGCGCATGCTCACGGACTATCTCGAGCGCCATCCCGAGGCCGTGGTGCAAGGCAAACCAGGAGGCAAGCAGTGAACCGCCGCAACGTGACCTTGCATACCGCGCTCGGCGCTGCGCTGGTGTGGCTCGCCGGATGCTCCTCGCCGTCGCCTACCTTCTATGCGCTGCGCGCCGATGACGGGAGCGCCGCGACAGCGGCCGCAGCGCCCGCCGTCCCAACCGGCGCTGCCGCGCTCGACGTCGTCGTCGGTCCCGTGACCGTGCCCGACATGGTGGACCGGCCGCAGATCGTCACGCGCAATCCGGACAACACGATCGCGATGAACGAGTTCGCGCGCTGGGCCGCGCCGCTCAAGCTGGACATCGGGCGCGTGGTTGCCGCGGACCTCGCGCAGCGGCTCGGCGCGGCGCGCGTTTCGACGGTCGATGTGGGCGCAACGCCGCCGCCGGTCTGGCGCGTTCGCGTGGATATCACACGCATCGACAGCGTGCTGGGAGATTCGGTGACGATCGACGCGCAGTGGATCGTGAAGCCGCCCGGTCACGCGGCGCTGACGCTCGGGCACACGCTGGCGCACGAGAAGGTGACGAGCCAGGACTACGGCGCGCTCGTCGACGCGCATGATCGCGCACTCGCCGCCATCAGCGCCGACATAGCCGCGGCGATACGCGCCGACCACCCAACAGTTGGCAGTGCGACGGATTGAGCGCACCACGCGGGTTCTCATGAAGACGTTGTGTTGTGCGTTGCTGGCGCTGGGCACGACGCTGGCGTTGACGTTGGTGGCGGCCCACGATGCCCGGGCCAGCGTGCCGCGCAACGAGGACGCGCCGGCGGGACTCTTCGCGGTGCTCGATTACGTTGTCGCGCCCGCTGAGCCAACGTCCCCGCAAAGCGCGCCTGGCTTGAGCGAGGCCGGCGTGGAGCAGGAGACGATCAAGGCGCGCATTGTCGAAGCGTGGTTCTACAGACTGCGCGCGGACCCGGCCGTCGCGGTCGCCGTGCCCGGCGGCGTGGCGGGTCTCGAAGCGCGCTTGCGCGACGACGCGGCGCGCGAGCGCCTGATCCGCAGTGGCATTGCGCGCCTGACGCCGCCAGACCGGTTGGCGTACTTCACGCTGCTCGCGAAGTACATGAGCCGCGTGGCGCGCGGCAATTGCCAGGGGATCGCGAGCGTGCAGGACATCGCCGACCGTATTTCGATCGGCAGCATGAGCGATGCCGACACGGCCGAATACTTTTCGTTGCTCTACCGCGTGGTGATCCGTTCCGTGCTTGCCGCGCCGCTCACGCTGCCCGCGCCCGCGGCGTACGAGAGCGCGTTGCGGCATCTGGACGATGCGGTCAACGCGGCGCTTGCGGGCGATCCGCTCGCCGTGGCGCGGCTCGAACGCGTCACGAACGGCGGGCCCGGCGCCACGATGGCCGACATCTGCTGGGCGAGCGCGGTGCTCATGCGCTCGACGGCGGCGATGAGCGGACCCGATCGCGACGCGTTGCTGCTCTATATGCTCGGCGAAGGCGCAGCGGTGCGAACACCTGCCCGCGATTCCACGCATGCGCGTTGATCGGGCCGGCGTTGCGCGTCAGGGCGAAGCCTTCGACCAGCCCGGACCCGGATCGAATGACGTCATCGCTTCGGCTTTCGCCGCGCCATCGGGGCCGAGATCGCGCTCGTAGACCTGGCCGTCGTGGCTCACCATGAACGTCTTGATGCCCGTGTCGCCATAGCGCACCGGCCATGCGACGACGCCGAAGCCGCCGAACAGCTTGCCGTGGGCCATGTAGTTATACGCGCCGCCCGGCGCGTGCGGCCCCTGAGAGGTCAGCAGCTTGTAGTGGTAGCCGTAGTAGCCGGCGTTTTCGGTGTTGCGCGCGCCGGCTGTGGCAAATGCGACGCCTAGCGGACTTGGCGCCTGGTCGGCGTCGGTCGGCCAGTACAGGCCGTCCTGTTTGCCCGGCGAACTCGCGAGCTTGCTGGCGTAGACCAGCATGTCGCTGCCGTCGTGATACGCCTGCGCATATTCGCGTTGGGCGTCGTAGATCGCGAGCATCGTCTGCATCACGGCAAGCTCGTTGCGGCCGATGCGGCGCACGCGCATTTCCTCGACACCGGCCTGCGTGTCGAAGTGCCAGCCGTGAGCGGTCTTGACGAGCGGAATCGGAAAGGTCCACCCGTCGTCGCCAACGGCGATGGCCGCATGATTTGCATCGGTATCCTGAATGGTGTGCGAGACCTTCCATTCACTGAGGAATTTGTCGCGGAGCTCGGCGCCCACCGGCGGGATCAGCTGGCGGAAATCCGCGCCGAAGAGCGTGCGCAATTCCGCTTCGTCGTTGCCGGCCACAGCGTTGCCGAACGCCGCCATCGCCGCGTCGGGCGTGGAGAAGGTGCTTTGCCCGGCGGCGAAGCAAGGCCGTGGCGCGTACGCCATGAGCGCGATGGCGATAGCCGCTGCGGCTGCCGCGGTTGCCGCCGGACGGAGAATCTCATGTCTGTTCATCGCCGTTCTCCCTAGCGTCTGCCGCCGCCGCGTCCGCCGCCACCGCCGCGCATGCCGCCGCCGCCGCCGCTTGGGCGATTGAACCCCGAGGATTGCATGCTGGAGCGGCCGCGGCTCGCGTCGCGCTGCGTGGCGCCGCCGCCGCCAACCCCCTGGAAGGCGCTGTCACGTCCGCCGCCGCCGTAGCCTCTGCCACCGCCGGCACCGCCGCCATACCCGCCGCCCCCGCCGGCTGCGCCGGCGCCCGCGCGATTGCCTGCGCCGGCGTTGTTGCTCACGCCCGCGCGATTGCCGCCCGCGTTACCGCCGGGACCGTTACCGCCAGGACCGTTGCTGCCGAGATTGCCGCGATTGCCCGCGCCCCCGTTGTCGGCGATGTTGGCGCGGTTGCCGACACTTGCGTTATTGCCCGCGCCGCCGCGATTGCCGCGATCTCCGCGATCGCCGAGATTGCCCTGATTCGCTTGATTCCCGCGGTTGCCATTGCCGAGGCCCTGGCCGCCTGCACCGCCGCCCCCGCGGTTGCCCGCGCGATCGGCCACGTTCGCGCCGCCTGGGCCACTCTGGCCGTTGCGGCCGCGATAGTCGCGGCGTCCGTCGGCGCCCCCCACGTTGTTGCCGAATTTTTCGCGCGTGGCGTTGTCACGGTACGCAACGCCCTGGCGATGGCTCGAATCGTGCTTCCACTTGCCTCCCTGAACCTTCGTGCTGTCGAAATTGCGATTGACGTTGCGCGCCTTGTTGACGTTGACGTTGACGTCGCCGCCGCCCCAGTTGCAGTTGCTGAAAATCGCGCCCGCTGCGGCAATGCCCACGCCCCATGCGAAGCCGGTCGCCAGCGCGGCGCCGGGGTAGTAAGCGGGATATGGCGGCCAGGCGTACGGCGGGTAAGCCGGGGCGCTCCATGCGCCGTATACGACCGTGGGGTTGTACGCGGGCACGTAAATGACCTCGGGGTTGGTGGGTTCGATCTTCACGATGGTCTGGCCGCCCTGCGCGGGCGGCTGTTCGACCACGACTTGTTGCTGCTCGTTGCTCTTCAGGTTGCCCGAGTCCTGCGCGCGCGAGCGCAGGCGCTGCACGGCGGCGAGCACATCTTTTTCCTGGGCGAGAAACGCGTCGCCGAGCTTCTGGGTCCAGTCGAGCTTGTCGCTCATCGGTTCGAGCACCTGCGGGAACGCTACGAGCGATTTCACGCTCGTGTCCCACGACTGGTCCTGCACGGCCTTCACGGCGTCGTCGCCCTTCACCTTCGGGTGCTCCTTGACCCAGCGCGCCGCGTGCACGATTTCCAGCGGGTAGGTGGAGGCCATCAGGACCTGTGCCAGCACCGAATCGGGGTAGAGCGCAATCGGCGCGACGAGCGCTTCCAGCTCCTCGGGTTTGTAGGGGGCGGGCTGCGGCGCGTCTTGCGCGCGCAGCGTCTGGGCGCCTGCGAACAGCAACGCGAACACGAGCAGGCAGACCGTGTGCATGCGTTGTTTGATCCATGAAGTCATGGCCGATCCTTCCATTCGTTTGCTCAACCGGAGTACGGGACGGATAGCGACAACGAGACTGGGCGAGCGCGTGCGCGCGCATTCTTCCTTTTCGAGTGTGGCGAGGCGGGGCGGCCCACGCGTATAGTCCGGTAAGCTGCATCGTGATGGCAATCGGACCAGAGTCCTATTGACACCGCAACAGCTGCGCAACGATGCTATTCGTTCGTCGAAGCGAGCAGCGTGGATACCTGGAGGTCCAGAATGAAAATGCGTTTTGCTGCCCGGTGTGCGACGGTGCTCCTGCTTTGCGCGCCCGTTTTCATGTCCGAGGTATATGCGCAAGCGGGAACGATGGGGACGAGGCAGATGCGGGACGTGCAGCGCAAAGCGGAGCAAAAGGCCCGCTCGAACCAGTCTCAGCAGAATACTCAGAAGAACGCGACGCAGCATCATGCGGCGAGCGCACCGGCGCCGGCTTCGGCGCCTTGATCGACAACGACATCAAACGTGCCGCCGCGCGTGAAAAGTGTGACTGATCGCGCCAGTCATTGAAAGCGATTTCAGCCTGAAATAATGATCGCGGTTATTTCATTGTCGATAAACCAGATAATTAAGAATGCACAAAAAAAGATATTTATTCATATTGAATGGATATCAATATCGATTGTGCGGTCCAATATCGAATTCGAATAAAATGTTCGCAAATATCTCCCGTAAATAGTCAGTGTATATCGGCAATCATACGCACATTAAAGCCCTGCTGGGCTTGAGCGGCGGCGTGTACGGAAAAAATTATCGAAAACAATTGCACCGGGGATCAATCATCGGCAATTTCTTTCATATAATTAACGCGCGGCGAAAGCGTATGGACACGCTGTTCCGCAACGATGATTCCATCCAGTCTTTTCTTCAATGAATGACTCATTCTCCGCAACTGCCGGAGCGTTCTTCAAAATCTAAAGCAGGCAGTAGTCGGTATTGGGGCGCGCAACCTGGCCCCGCGAACGGCCGGAATTCTGGTGCTCGTCAAATCCGCCCCGCCTGGCGCCGAAGCGTTTGAAGCGATCGAAACGTTTCTCACGCCGCAGCGGGGCAGCGTAGTCGGAGGACACCGTGATCAGGGCAGACATGGGGAACGAAAAACTAAAACTGAACAGATCGAGAGCCGAGCATGCGGCGGCCAGCCTGCTGGCATGGCTCGATAGAATCAAGCCACACAGTCTCCCGAACTCGAAGGCATCGGCCGCGGCCAAAACCGGCCACGTATCGGCGCAGGCCACGCAAGCCATTGCGCAAAGTGTGCACAGCGTGCTCGAAGTCGTGCCTGCAGCGGCGCTGGTGATCGACGAAACGGGCAACGTTGCGTGGGCGAATGGCATGGCCACCCGCGTGCTCGGCTACGCCCTGGGCGAATTGATCGGCATGCGTGTCGAAACCGTGCTCGTGGCCTGGCGAAGAGACGCGCGCCCTGTATCGTTCGCCGCCCTGCAAGGCGCAGAAGGCATGCCGCACAGCACGACGCGTGTCGCTATCGCGCGCACGAAGAACGGCGCCGATCTCGACGTTCACGTGAGCGCTTCGGCGACGCTCGCCGCCGGACCGGCGGCGCGCATGGTGGTCGTCATCGAACCGGAACGTCGTGATGCGGCGCTCGCGGAACCCGGCAGCGAACCACGCCGGCTGCGCCGGGAACGGGCGTCCGAAGTGGGCGACATGGCCGCCGCGCTCGCGCACGAAGTCGACCAGCCGCTCACGGCCATTCTGAGCAACGCGCAGGCGGCGCAGCGGTTTCTCGCCCAGAACCCGCCGGCTTTGAGCGATCTGCGGGAACTGCTCGGCGAGGTCGTGTCCGATAGCACCCGTGCGCACGCGATCATCCGCAAGATGCGCCAGTCGGCGCGGTGCGAACCGTCCGAGATGTGTCCGGTCGATGTGGGCAGCCTCGTGCGCGACGTGGTTCGCCTGCTGCGCCGCGAGACGGAAACCTGTGGCGCGGCTGTGGGCGCACGCATCGAAGACGGGCTGCCGCAGGTGCATGGCGATGCGGTCCAACTGCAGCAGGTGCTCGTCAATCTGCTGTTGAACGCGTTCGACGCGGTGCACGACTGCCGCCCCGAAGATCGCAGGGTGTGCATCGTCGTCACGGCCAGCGAAGATCGCGGCAAGGTGCGCCTCGCCATTCGCGATCATGGGCCCGGTGTCGACGCCGACCGGCTCGTCACGCTGTTCAAGCCGTTCATGACGTCCAAGCCGCAAGGGCTGGGCCTTGGCCTCTCCATCAGCCGCACCATTGTGATGGCGCATGGCGGCCAGCTGTGGGCCGAGCGCAACGCCGATCGCGGCCTGACCTTCCATATCGAACTTCCTGCTCAGGGCGCGTACGTGCAGACGAATACGCGTTTTTCACCATGAACTCGCCAACCCCCATCGTGTTCGTCGTGGACGACGACGAACACGTTCGCAACGCGCTGAGCCGCTTGCTGCGATCCGGCGGCTACACGGTGGAGGCCTACGGCAGCGCGAGCGCGTTCCTGCACGGCGCGGATCTGACGAGCGCGCCGGCGTGCCTGCTGCTCGATCTCCAGTTGCCCGACTTGAGCGGCATTGAATTGCAGCAGCGGCTCGAGGGCAGGGTGCCGATCGTCTTCGTTTCGGCCCACGGCGACATGGGCACGGCGGTGCAGGCGATGAAGGCGGGCGCATCGGACTTCCTGACGAAGCCGATCGACGCGAGCGTGCTGTTCGAGGCCACGTCGCGTGCGCTCGAGCGCGGCTGCCAGCTGTTCGAACAACGCGAGCAGCACGCCGAGATCCAGCGCCGCGTCGAAAAGCTGACGCCGCGCGAGCGCGAGGTCATGGCGCTCGTGGTGATCGGCCGGCCGAACAAGCTCGTGGCCGACGAACTGGGCGCGGCGGAGAAAACGATCAAGATTCACCGGGCCCGCGTCATGGAGAAGATGAAAGCGAACTCGCTCGCCGATCTGGTGCGCCTCATGACCACGTTCGACGCCGACGAGCCGCATCCGCTTCGGCATACGGGCTGAGCGAGCTAAGGGGCAGGGCCCCATGGCCCTGTCACTTCAAATGGCTATTGCGCCAGTCGCGCGGCGTCATGCCAAAGCGCGCGCTGAACCAGTTCGTGAACGAGCCCTGCTGCGCATAGCCGAGCAGGTCGGAAACCCGCCCGATGGGGTAGCGCGGGTTGCTCATGTAGCGCACCGCGAGTTCGCCCCGCACTTCCTCCACGAGCCGCGTGAAGCTCGTACTGGCGGCCCCGAGCTGGCGCTGCATGGTGCGCACGCTCAGGCGCAGATACTCGGCCACGCCCTCGACACTGGCCCGCTCGAGCGGCAGCAGCAGGTAGATCGCCTTGCGCACCTCGAGCGCGGCGGAATCTTCACCTGTCACGTTGAGCGAATCAGCGAGGCTTTCCGCGTAGCGCACCAGCTCGGGGTCGGCGGCCGGGTTCGGGTAGTCGAGGTCGGCGGCCGCGCATACGAAGCCGTTGAAGTCGCTGCCGAATTCCAGCGGGCAGCCGAAAAAGCGCCGGTGATACGTGAGGCTGGGCGGCCCCCGATGAACGAAGTGCACCGCGCGCGGTTTCCAGTGCTCGCCCAGCAGCGCGCTGGAGTGGCGCGCGAGCACGCCCACCGCGAGTTCGATGGCCTGGTAGGTCGGCGTGCCGGGATCGACAACGAGTTCCTCGCGGATCGTGACGGTCGCGCCCGTATCTTCGACATACACCGCGAGCGCCTCGTTGAGCAGGTGCCGGTACTCGGCGGTGGCGAGCAGCACCTCGCGCAGCGTGCGCTTGTGCGCGAGCAGGATGTTGACCACGCCACTGCCGAACTTGTGGCGTGTCTCGGCCATTTGCAGCGCGAAGGTCGGGCACGACGCTTTTTCTGCCGAGCGCTCCAGCAAGCGGCACGCGGCGGCGGCGGGAATGCGGTGGTCCGGGTTCGCGAGCGCCGCGGCGTCCACGCCCGCCTCGTGCGCAAGCTCGACCGGGTTCAGCCCCACGCGCTTCGCCACGTCGAAATAGCCGCTCAGCGAGACCGAGCTCAGAGTCGTTTCCATGGTCGTGTCTCCTCGATGCCGCGCTCTCGCCGCGCCTTTTAGCCCGTAGAACATACGCGCGCGCTGATACTGGTGTTAACGCCTGGTGGCGCGAAAAGCTAAAACGATGGCGCGCGATCAGAAAAGTGTAGCGCAGGATTGCCGTATCGTGCATCTCAACGGATCAGCCAGTTCCGAGCGGTCTTTCAGGCTCCTGGCCACGTTGTCAAACGTTGAAATACCGTCACCCAATATTGGAGAACACGATGCAATTCCTCGACGATTCGCTGCACCCCGAGAACCAGGACAAGGTAGTGATCACCACCGCGCCGTATGGCCCGGAGTGGATGCCCGAAGACTTCCCGGAAGACATTCCGGTCACGATGGAAGAACAGATCCAGAAGGCCGTGGACTGCTACAACGCGGGCGCAACGGTGCTGCACCTGCACGTGCGCGAACTCGACGGCAAGGGTTCCAAGCGCCTGTCGAAGTTCAACGAGCTGATCGCGGGCGTGCGCGCCGCGGTGCCGGACATGATCATCCAGGTGGGCGGCTCGATCTCGTTCGCGCCGGAAGACGACGGCCAGGCCGCCAAGTGGCTCTCGGACGACACGCGCCACATGCTGGCCGACCTCGAACCGAAGCCGGACCAGGTGACCGTGGCGATCAACACCACGCAGATGAACATCATGGAGCTGCTCTACCCGGAATACCTGGAGGGCACGTCGCTGGCGCACCCGGCGCTGATGGCCGCGTATAGCGAGATGACGGTGCCGGCCGGCCCGGCATGGGTGGAGGAGCATCTGCGCCGCCTGCAGGCTTCGGGCATCCAGCCGCACTTCCAGCTCACGGGCATCCACGCGCTCGAAACGCTCGATCGCCTCGTGCGCAAGGGCGCATACAAGGGTCCGCTGAATCTCACGTGGATCGGTATCGGCGGCGGCTTCGACGGCCCGAACCCGTTCAACTTCTTCAACTTCGTGCACCGTGCGCCCGATGGCTGCACGCTCACGGCGGAATCGCTGCTCAAGAACGTGCTGCCGTTCAACATGATGGCGATGGCCATGGGCCTGCACCCGCGCTGCGGCATCGAAGATACGATCATTGACCAGCACGGCAACCGCATGACGTCTGTGCAGCAGATCGAGCAGTGCGTGCGCGTGGCGCGGGAACTGGGCCGCGAAATTGCCACCGGCAAGGAAGCGCGCGAGATCTACCGCATTGGCGTGCAGTACGACACCGTCGACGAAACGCTCGCGGCCAACGGCATGGCGCCGAACCGCGTGACCGGTGTGAAGAACCTGCCGCTGCGCGCGGCGTAATGAAAGTGGGGCCCGGCGCGCATGCGTGCCTGTGCCGGGTCCTGAAACGGGTGTTTGGCTTTTGCTTCGTGCGTGCCGGCAGACCTGAGAGAACAACGGAACCCGACGAAGAGCGGGTCACCCAGGAGACAACTCATGCTTACGCATGCTGAGCCCACTGCGGGCGAATTGACGACGACCCGATCGAGCGTGCCCGCCTATGCGTGGGTCGTGTTCGCCTTGACAGTCGGACTGCTGCTTTCGGACTACATGTCGCGCCAGGTTTTGAATGCCGTGTTTCCGCTGCTCAAGACCACGTGGAACCTCTCGGACACGCAGCTCGGCTCGCTGAGCAGTGTGGTCGCGCTGATGGTGGGCGTGCTCACGTTTCCGCTTTCGGTGCTCGCCGACCGCTGGGGCCGCGTGAAGAGCATCGTGCTGATGGCGGCGCTGTGGAGCATCGCGACGCTGGGCTGCGCGATCTCGACGAACTTTGGCGAAATGCTGCTCGCCCGTGCCTTCGTGGGTATCGGCGAAGCGGCGTATGGCAGCGTGGGTATTGCAGTTGTCCTGAGTATTTTTCCGGTCCGGCTGCGCTCCACGATCACGGGCGCCTTCATGGCGGGCGGCGCGTTCGGCTCGGTGCTCGGCATGGCGCTGGGCGGCGCGGTCGCGGCGCAGCTTGGCTGGCGCGCGGCATTTGGCGCGATGGCGGTCCTGGGTATCGTGCTGGTCGTGATCTATCGCATCGTCGTGACGGAAAAGCGCATTGCCCCGCTGCAGCCGGCAAACGTGAGCCGCGAGACGAATGGCCTTGGCATGCGCCTGAGCCTGCGCGCGCTGCTCAAGGGCCTCTTTTCCACGCGCTCCGTGGTGTGCGCGTATGTGGGCAGCGGCCTGCACCTGCTCGTGCCCGCGGCGGTGTGGAGCTGGCTGCCGAGCTTTTTGAACCGCTATTACGGCATGGCGACCGGCAAGGCGGCCGCGACCGCCGCGTTGTTCGTGCTCGTGACGGGCGTGGGCATGGTGGTGTGCGGCAACCTCGCGGACCGCTTCAGCAAGGACAACGGCGCGCGCAAATGGAGCATTGCGATCGCATACTGCCTGCTCTGCTTCGTGCTGCTCACGGTGGGCTTGCGCATGCCGGCTGGCCCGGCGCAACTCGTGCTGATCGGCGCGGCGATGTTCTTCTGCGCAGGCGCAGCGGGCCCCTCGGGCGCGATGGTGGCGAACCTCACGCCGCCCTCGATCCACGCTTCGGCGTTCGCCACGCTCACGCTGGCGAACAACCTGCTCGGTCTTGCGCCCGCCGCGGTGCTCACCGGCATGGCCGCGGATCACATCGGCCTGCTCGGCGCGCTGCAGCTCGTGCCGTTTGCGCCGCTCGTGGCGGCTGGTGTTTTCCTGATCGGCAAGCGCAACTACGCCGTCGATCTGGATCGTGTGAACACACTGCGCGAAGAAGCCGGTGGTCACGCACAACGATGAATCTGAATTTGCAGTCTGAGTCGGCTTGACTGAGTTCCAGTCAATGCGTTTGAGTAAAGAACAGGAGATTGAACATGGCGAAAGCAGTGCGCTTCCACGAAACCGGCGGTCCCGAAGTTTTGCGCTATGAGAGCGTTGAAGTGGGCGACCCCGGCCCCGGACAGGTTCGCCTGCGCCATGAGGCAGTCGGCCTGAATTTCGCGGACACCTACTTCCGCTCCGGCCTGTACCCCGTGCCGCTGCCTGCTGGCATGGGCGTGGAGGCCGCGGGCGTGGTCGAGGCCGTGGGCCCCGAGGTGAGCAACGTCGCCGTGGGCGACCGCGTGACCTACACCGGCTTCATCAACACGCTCGGTGCGTACAGCACGGAGCGTCTGATCCCGGCGGCGCCGCTCATCAAGCTGCCCGACGCGATTGCATGCGAAACGGCGGCCGGCATGACCATGCGGGGCCTCACTTCGTCGTACCTCATGCGCCGCATTCACGACTTCAAGGCCGGCGACACGATCCTGCTGCACGCCGCGGCGGGCGGGGTCGGCCTGATCGTCTCGCAGTGGGCGAAGCTGCTGGGCCTCACGGTGATCGGCACGGTGTCGAACGAGGCGAAGGGCGAAGTGGCGCGTGCACACGGTTGCGACCACATCGTTTACTACGGTCGCGAAGATGTCGCGAAGCGCGTGCGCGAACTGACGAACGGCGTGGGCGTGAACGTGGTGTTCGACAGCGTGGGCAAGGACACCTTCGAAGCGTCGCTCGATTCGCTCAAGCGCCGCGGCCTGATGGTGTGCGTCGGCACGGCTTCCGGCCCGATTCCGCCGTTCAATCCGCAGATCCTCGCGATGAAGGGCTCGCTCTATCTCACGCGCCCGGCGCTGGCGGACTATATCGCCGACCCCGCGGAGAAGAACGAACTGGCTTCGGAGCTGTTCGGGCACGTTGCGGCGGGCCGCATCAAGATCGAACTGAACCAGCGTTACGCGCTGGAAGACGCGGTGCAGGCGCACCGCGACCTTGAAGCGCGCAAGACGACGGGATCGTCGGTCTTCGTCATCTGAGGAGCGCAACATGAAAGTCGAACAACTGACCTATGCCATCGGGGCGGAACTGACTGGCGTGAATCTCGCCGATGCGGTTCACGACGACGGCCTCTTTGCCGAGATTCGCGCGGCGCTGCTCAAGCACCGCGTGCTGTTCCTGCGCGACCAGAACATCACGCGCACCGAGCATGTGGCGTTCGCGCGCCGTTTCGGCGAGCTGGAGGACCATCCGGTCGCGGGCAGCGACCCGGATCATCCGGGGCTCGTGCGCATCTACAAGAACCCCGAGCAGCCCAACGACCGCTACGAAAACGCCTGGCACGCGGACGCCACCTGGCGCGAGGCGCCGCAGTTCGGTGCCGTGCTGCGCTGCGTGGAATGCCCGCCCGTGGGCGGCGACACGATGTGGGCGAACATGGTGCTCGCCTACGAGAAGCTGCCCGAACACGTGAAGGCGCAGATCGACGGTCTGTATGCGCGCCACAGCATCGAAGCGAGCTTTGGTGCGGCCATGCCGATCGCAAAACGCCATGAACTCAAGGCGCAGTTTCCCGACGCGGAGCACCCGGTGGTGCGCACGCATCCGGAAACCGGCGAGAAGGTGCTGTTCGTGAGCGCGTTCACGACGCACATCACGAACTATCACACGCCCGAGCGCGTGCGCTTCGGTCAGGACGCCAATCCGGGCGCGGGCGACCTGCTGCGCTATCTCGTGAGCCAGGCCTATATTCCGGAGTACCAGGTACGCTGGCGCTGGAAGCCGAACAGCATCGCGATCTGGGACAACCGCAGCACCCAGCACTATGCCGTGATGGACTATCCGCCCTGCCACCGCAAGATGGAACGCGCCGGCATTATCGGCGACAAGCCGTACTGAAGCTGTAGTGATGCAGGCAGGAGACCCAAACCAATGACGCTGGACACCACACCGACCATCTTGATGGTCCCGGGGTTGCGCGACCATGTGCCGGAGCACTGGCAAACGCTGCTGGAAAGCAAGCTGCCCAAGGCCGCTTCGGTGCCGCCGCTCGAGCACGACAAACTGAGCTGCGCGGCGCGCGTGGCCGCGCTCGACGCGGCGCTCGCGAAGATCGACGGCCCCGTCATTCTCGTGGCGCACAGTGCGGGTGTGATGATCACCGCGCATTGGGCGCAGCAGCACAGCCGCAAGATTCATGGCGCGCTGCTCGCCGCGCCGGCGGACCTCGAAACGCCGCTGCCGGCCGGTTATCCGGCGTTTGATGCGCTCGTCGAGCACGGCTGGACGCCGATTCCGCGCAAGCCGCTGCCGTTCCCGAGCATCGTGGGCGCGAGCCGCAACGATCCGCTTGCGCGCTTCGAGCGCGTGGCGGCGATGGCGAAGGATTGGGGCAGCACCCTCGTGGACCTTGGGGAAGTCGGGCATCTGAATCCGGCGGCGGGATTTGGCGAATGGCCCATGGCCGAGATGTTGATTCATGAACTTGTCTGATCAAAAGTGGGCGGCGCAGGCGAGCCGCGACGCGGGTGAACCGGCCGTATTGACGATCGAGGCCTTCTTCGATTTCATCTGCCCGTGGTGCCTGATCGGCAAGCGCAATCTCGATGCGGCGCTCGCGCGTTTCGCGCGTTCGCGGCCCGATGTGCGCGTGCGGGTGCAGTGGCGCTCGCACCAGTTGCTGCCGTGGACGCCGCTCGAAGGTCTGCCGTATCAGGCGTTCTATCGCGACCGCCTTGGCAGCGCCGAAGCGGTGGCCGCGCGGCGCGCGCAGGTGCAGCGCGCGGGGCGCGATGCGGGTGTCGAGTTCGCGTTCGAGCGCATCGCGGTGCTGCCGAACACGGCCGCCGCGCACGACCTGGTCACGTTTGCCGCTAGCCGCGGCGCGCGCGAACAGAGCGCGGCGCTGATCGACCGCGTGCTCAAGGCTTACTTCATGGAAGGCCAGAACATCGGCGATTACGCGGTGCTCGAATGCCTGGGTCTTGAATGCGGCCTCGAACGCGAGAGCCTGGAGGCGCACCTGGTTGCATCGAAGCGCCTCGCAGACCCGACCGGACAGCGCGTACCCTACGCCGACCCGCGGGTGACCGGCGTGCCGTACTTCGTGTTCAACAAGGGTTATTCGCTCTCGGGCGTGTATTCGCCGGTGGCGATGGCCGGTGCGATGGCGCTGGCGGTCGGAAATTGATGCGAGTCGAGGGAAGTCGAGGGGAAAGGGAATGACACGTGAAGTACCGGTCGGCGCGGCCGACGAACTTGCGCCAGGCCAGCGCAAGCTGGTTTTCGTCGACGGCCGCAGCATCGTGCTGTTCAATATCGAAGGGCAGATGCACGCGGTCGACAATTCGTGCCCCCACAACGGCGCCTCGCTCGCGAGCGGCTCGCTCGAAGGGTGCATGTTGCGCTGCCCGGCGCACGGGCTGCGCTTCGACGTGCGCAGCGGCTGTATGCCGGGCGCGGGTGGACTGAAGCTCACGACATTTCCTGTGCGCGCCGTAGAAGGAAAGTTGCTGCTGAGCGTGCTGGCAACGCCGGCTTCGAGCCAGGCATAGCCGCGCAGCACGGCATTCGAATCTCGCACACGAACAAAAGTTACTTAGGATAGCAAACCATGAAAGGCCTGATGATGGAGCAACCGCTCCTGGTCGCTTCGCTGCTTAACCATGCAGAACGCCATCACGGCGCGCGCGAAATCGTCTCGCGCCGCGTGGAAGGCGACATTCACCGCTACCGCTACCAGGATCTCGCGCAGCGCGCGCGCCGCATGGCGAATGCGCTGTCGAGCCTCGTCATCGCGCCGGGCGAGCGCGTGGGGACGCTGGCCTGGAACGGCTACCGGCACATGGAGCTGTACTTCGCGGTTTCGGGTTCGGGGGCGGTGCTTCACACACTGAATCCGCGCCTGCATGCCGATCAGCTCGTCTACATCATCGAACATGCGCAGGATCGCATCATCTTCTTCGATCTCACGTTCCTGCCGCTCATCGAGAGCGTCGCGGCGCGCGTAACGAGCCCGATGTTCTTTGTCGCCATGACCGATCGCGCGCATATGCCGCGCAGCCATAGTCTTGGCTCGAGACTCCTCTGCTACGAGGACCTGATCGACAATCACACGGCCGATTTCGAATGGCCGCTGCTCGACGAAAACAGCGCGTCGTCGCTTTGCTATACGTCGGGCACGACCGGCAATCCGAAGGGCGTGCTCTACAGTCACCGCTCGACGCTGCTGCATACCTACGCGGCGGCGCTGCCCGACGCGCTGAACTGCTCGGCGCGCGACACGATCCTGCCGGTGGTGCCGATGTTCCATGTCAATGCATGGGGACTGCCGTACATTGCCTGCATGACGGGCGCGAAACTCGTGTTTCCGGGCCCGGCGCTCGATGGCAAGTCGCTGTATCAACTGATCGAAGAAGAGCAGGTCACGCTTTCGGCCGGTGTGCCGACGGTCTGGCAAGGCCTGCTTGCGCATGTCGAGTCGGTGGACGGTTCGTTCTCGTCCATGCGCCGCACGATCATCGGCGGCGCGCCGTGCCCGACCGCGATGACCCAGGCGTTCCAGAAGCGCCATCACGTCGACGTGATTCATGCATGGGGCATGACGGAACTGAGCCCGGTTGGCACGGTTTGCAGTTTCAAGGCGCATCAGAGCGCGCTGGACGAAGATGAGCGCTACGCGCTTCAGGCGAAGCAGGGGCGCTCGGTGTTCGGCATCGACATGAAGATCGTCGACGCTGCCGGCGAGGAACTGCCGTGGGACGGCCATGCCGCCGGCGACTTGCAGGTGCGCGGACACTGGGTCGCAAGCGAATACTTTGGCGGTGACTACGCCTCGCCGCTGCAGGACGGCTGGTTCCCGACCGGCGACGTGGCGAAGATCGATGCCGACGGTTTCATGCAGATCGTGGATCGCAGCAAGGACGTCATCAAGTCGGGCGGCGAGTGGATCAGTTCCGCCGACATTGAAAACGTCGCGAGCCTGCACCCCGAAGTCGCCACAGCGGTTTGCATTGCAGCACGCCACCCGAAGTGGGACGAGCGGCCGCTCTTGCTGATCGTGAGGAAGCCGGGCAGCGCGCTCGAAGCGGACGACCTGCTCATGTTCTTCGACGGCCGCGTGGCGAAGTGGTGGAAGCCCGACGCCGTGCTGTTCGTCGACGCCGTGCCAATTGGCGCGACGGGCAAGGTGCTCAAGAACCAGCTGCGCGATCAATACGGCGGGCACTACTTGCAAGCGTGTTAAGCCCTCTGGTCACAACGATTCATTCAGGTAATACCCTTTAAGGCAACTACAAAAGGCGCGGGGACCACCCGGCAGCCACACACGGAGATCGGCAATGAAATTGAAGTTCGGTAGCCTCGCAGCGTTGGCCTTGTTCGCCAGCGCAGCGCATGCGCAATCATCGGTCACGCTTTATGGCGTGGTTGACAGCGGCCTGCTGTATCAAAGCACTTCGGCCGCAAACTTTTCGGGGACCGCCAAGAATCTGGGGAGCACCTGGCAGCTCAAGGACGGCGGGATCTTTTCGAGCGTCTGGGGCATGAAGGGCACCGAGGACATTGGCGGCGGCTACAAGATCAACTTCAAGCTGCAAGGCTCGTTCACGTCGAACAACGGCAAGACGGGCCTGTCCGACACGCCGGGCGTGACCGCGGTCTTCAACCAGTACGCGACCATTGGCGGGTCGGGCTGGTTCGGTTCGATCGACGCGGGCCGCCAGATCATCCCGATGATCTACGCGATGGCGGACACCGACGTTCGCGGCGCACAGTACTTCGGCAGTATTTTGACCGCGTGGCTGGGCCTCAATCAGGCGGCCGGGTGGCCCGGCACGAGCACGAACGCGCCGATCGGCGCGCTCTATGACAGCAACGCGATCGTCTACCGATCGCCGAAGTTCTATGGCGCTTCGCTCGAGCTGGAGTACGCGCCGGGCGGCGTGCCGGGGCAGTTCCAGGGCGGCACGCGCGAATCGGCCGTGCTGAAGTACTCGAACTACGGCCTGAACCTGGCTGGGGTCTACTACAGCGGCCACGACACCAATCCGTACGCGGGCAATTT
Organism: Paraburkholderia sp. J11-2; assembly: GCF_905220185.1. Lineage (NCBI taxonomy): Bacteria > Pseudomonadati > Pseudomonadota > Betaproteobacteria > Burkholderiales > Burkholderiaceae > Paraburkholderia > Paraburkholderia sp. J11-2. The sequence continues at coordinate 441,002 of NZ_CAJMYY010000002.1, forward strand.
CCCCACGACGCCGGCTGCACCGGCCACGGGGCGCAACAACAACAACTTCTACTACGTCGGCGCGATGTACACGATCAGCGGATTCTCGATATCCGGCTCGTTCAGCTCGTCGAACTCGTCCAGCCTGTTCACCAAGGCGACCTATAACTTCGAAATGATCTCGGCCGGCCTCGGTTACCAGTTCAGCCCGGTCTTCAAGGTCACTTCGGGGTACTACTATTTGAAGGACCGCAATAACTCGGCGAATCATTCGAGCGAAGTCGCCGTAGGCGCCGAATACAACCTCTCGAAGGCGACCAAGGCGTATGCCCAGGTCGGCTATGTCAGCAACAAGGGGACCATGAACCAGACGATCGTCTACGGTGCGCCAGTCGCGCCGGGCCAGTCGACGACGGCGGCGATGGTCGGTATTCGTCACGCGTTCTGATCCTCATACACCCTAGAAAAGATGGAGCAATTTATGAAGAAAACCACGGTAGCCGGGTTGGCGGTCGCGACGCTCGTCGCGGTGGCTTCCATGAGTGCGTGGGCACAACCCCAAGGCGCTGCCAGCGCGCCCGCCGAATCGCAGGCGGCGTCCGCGACCGCGGCTCCCGCGGCGGTTCCGTCCGACCGGCAGGCGAATCGCGCCATGCGCCGCAAGGTGTATGCGGCCATCGGCAAGGACAAGTCGATCAACGCGGGCAACATCAGCGTGGGCGCGAAGGGCGGTGCGATTACGCTGAATGGGACCGTTTCGGACACGGCACAGATTGCCAGGGTCGAGGAAATCACCAAGGGTGTTCCCGGTGTGACGTCGGTCACCAACAAGCTGACGGTCAAGAAGTCTTTCGGCGGCATGTAAGCCGCCACACGAGGCGCGCAGTACGGTGCGGCCGGGAGTCCCCCCGGTTGCACCGGGCTTCGCCCGGCAGCGTAGAGGTTGAATCCAGTCGGCCTCTCGCTGTTTCTCCGGACTGCTAATAACAATCCGGAGCGTCGATCAGGCTCGTGTGCAGGCATGAGTCTGGAGGCGTGAGTTCGACGTTAGAGTCGGAGCGTTTTATCGCCGTTTCGCGCGTGCGGAACGGCGATTTTTTTATGCAGCCACCGCCCGAGCGACCATTGCCACGCCCACCGCAATCGCGGCCGCCCCAATCCCCCGCGCGACTCTTGCGCCGCCCGGCAGCCATCGCTCCGCGGCAATCGCCGCAGCGACCAGCGCCATCGCGGGCCGATCCATCACACCCGCTGCGAGAAGCACCGCCATCAGATTCCCGCAGCAGCACAGGCAGTGCCGACCGAGCCTCAAGCCGTGACGCAGCGCCGCCCGCACATCGAGCCGCGCGTGCCCGCATGACGGCGAGTACCCGCAGCACGCTAGCCAGCGCGCTTTCCACGCTGAGAACTGCAGCGCGCCCGCCAGCACGACGACAACCCCCGCCGCGGCCGGCGCCGTATGCGCCAGCGCAGGCGCCGCGACGGCTAGCGCTGTGAGTTGCGCACCCGCCGCGAATACGAGCACGCCGACCGCGAGCCACACGAAGAAGTACCCCACGCCAGCCATCGCCGTCATCCCGCCCGCCCGCGCCGTGCGTTCATCGCTCATCGCCTCGAAATACCGCCACAAAGCCGGCGTGAGCGCAGGCAACATCATCGCGACCATCATGACATTCCACATGCCGGCAAACGATACGGCGGCGTCGAACCACGTGCGCCCGCACATGGGTGCCCAGAGCGCGGACATCGTCCAGCCGCCGGGCATGGGCGTGCCGCCCATCGCCTCCATCGACGCACACCAGACGAACGTCACCGCGGTGCTCGCCGCAAAGACCAGCGACGAAACGCCAAAGAAAATCGCACGCGGAGCCGGACCGCCGTGCCGCCGTACCGTCATGCCGACGTTATCCATAATGCGCCTCAGCTTTGCGTGTACTCGTCATGCCGGTGCCACCAGATGCCGGTCTCGTTGCGACCCTTCGGCGCGCGGTCGAGCCACTGGTACATGCCCCATACGCCATCCAGGCCGCGCGCATAGGTCGAGTACGTGTGATAGACCACGCCGTCTTCCAGCACGAATGCGCTGAGGCCCGGGCGGTCGCGCGTGTAGGTTGCCGCGTCGGTGCCGCAGCTCGCCGCGAATTCGGCGACGGGCGCGGGCGGCGGATTCATGTCCATCGCGTGGCCGCTGCGCGCATAGTTGTATTCGATGTCGCCCGCGCGCTGCTGCGCCGTGGTGAACGACACGTTGAAATCGAAGTTGAAGTCGTTGCCGCTCGATGAGGCCCACGGAAAGTGCCAGCCCATGCGCTTGCGATAGTCCAGCAGCTTGGGCAGCGGCGCGCGCGACACGGCCATGAGCCGAACGTCGTGATTCGCGAGATGCACGGCGATGCCCTCGAAGCCATCGGCAATCGACGAGCACGACGGACAGCCCGCCGCGTAATCCGGCCCGAACATGAAGTGATAAACGAGCAGTTGCGAGCGGCCCTTGAAGAGATCGGCGAGTGTCGCGCCGCCATCTTCGGTTTCGAATCGATAGGTCTTGTCGACACGCACCCACGGCAGCGCCTGGCGCTGCTGCGCCAGTGCGTCGCCGCGCCGTGTGTGTTCCTTTTCTGCCGCGAGCAGTTCGATACGCGCCGCAAGCCAGTCTTCGCGTGTTCCTGTGGTATGGGACATTGCCTGGTGCTCCTATGAATTCACTGGGGTGACGGCGCGCTGTGCGCGCCGCCGCGTCGTTCGATCGATGATTCGTTTGATCGCCGTGTTAGATTAGGCGCGGACCGAGGAGCCGGGGGAGTGACAAGTGTGGCGGGATTCGCATGACGATGGATTCGCTGATAACGGCTGCGGCGCGCGCGCTCGCAGCCGGTGATCCGCTCGGCGCGCTGAACCGGGTCGCCTTGCGCGACGATGCGCCCGCGCTCGCGTTGCGCGGCATCGCCATGGCGCAGCTCGGCGACTTCGCGCGTGCGAAAACGCTGTTGCGCAGCGCGGCGCGCGGCTTCGGCGCGCGCGAGGCCGTGGCGCAGGCGCGCTGCGTGGTCGCCGAGGCCGAGATTGCGCTTGCCTCGCGCGATCTCGGCTGGCCCACCGACACGCTCGCTGCGGCGCGGCAAACGCTCGAAACCCATGGCGACCGTCTCAATGCCGCGCACGCGCGCTACCTGGAAATTCGCCGTTTGCTGCTCATTGGCCGGCTCGACGAGGCCGGGGGCATGCTCGCACAAACCGATCCCGCGCCACTGCCGCCCGCCTTGCGCGCGGCGCACGAGTTGATCGCCGCGGGCATTGCCATGCGGCGCATTCAAACGCAGGTCGCGCGGCGCTCGCTTGCTGAAGCCGCGCGCGCGGCGCGTGCAGCGGGCATCGCGGCGCTGAGCGCCGAGATCGAGAGCGCCGCGCGGCTGTTGACCTCGCCGGCCGCGCGCCTCATCGCGCGTGGCGAAGAGCGGGTGCTGCTGCTGGAAGACGTCGAGGCGCTGCTCGCCTCGAAGGCGCTCGTCGTGGATGCGTGCCGCTACGTTGTGCGCGAGGGCGCGACGATCGTCGAACTGGCAAGGCGGCCGGTGCTGTTCGTGCTCGCGCGCGCGCTCGCGGAGGCGTGGCCTGCCGATGTGCCGCGCGACGCGCTGATCGCCCGCGCCTTTCGCACGAAGCACGCCGACGAAACGCACCGCGCGCGGCTGCGCGTGGAAATTGGCCGCTTGCGCACGCTGTTGCGCGACGTGGCCGAGATCGGCTCGACGCAGCAAGGCTTCGCGCTGGCGCCGCGCACTGCGAGCGAAGTGGTGGTGCTGGCGCGGCCTGTGGAAGAAAAGCACGCAGCGGTACTCGCATTTCTTGCCGACGGCGAATCGTGGTCGAGTTCGGCGCTGGCGCTCGCGCTCGGCGCGAGCCAGCGCACCGTGCAACGCGCGCTCGATTCGCTCGCCGCGGCGGACAAGGTGCAGTCGTTCGGCTACGGCCGCGCGCGCCGCTGGACCACGCCGCCTGTTCCCGGATTCGCGACGACCTTGTTACTCCCCGCGCCGCTGCCGGGCGATTAGGATGAACGCCTGCCCTTTCATTGAAGGAGGAAGTCATGAAACGAACGACTGCCGAAATCGTCCGCGAGTACGGCCCTTTTCCCGGCATCGACAAGGTGGGCGGGGTCACCTACGACGGTAAGCAGGTCTGGTTCGCCGTGGGCGAGCGCATTGCGTCGCTCGACCCCGAGAGTGGCCAGACACAGCGCTCGATCGACATCGCGGCGCACGCGGGCACGGCGTTCGACGGGCGGCACCTGTTCCAGATTTCCGAAGACCGCATCCACAAGATCGACCCCGAAACGGGCCGCGTGCTCGCCACGATTCCCGCGCCCGGCGGTGGCGGCGACTCGGGGCTTGCGTGGGCGGACGGCACGCTCTGGGTCGGGGTGTATCGCGAGCGCAAGATCCACCAAATCGATCCGCAGACGGGCGCGATTCTGCGCACGCTCGAATCGAGCCGCTTCGTCACGGGCGTGACGTGGGTGGACGGCGAGTTGTGGCACGGCACCTGGGAAGGCGACGAGAGCGACTTGCGGCACATCGATCCGGGCACGGGCGAAGTGCTGGAACAACTCGACATGCCGCCTGGAACCGCCGTTTCGGGACTGGAGTCCGATGGCGGCGAGCAGTTCTTCTGCGGCGGCGGGAACAGCGGGAAGATTCGCGCGGTGCGGCGGCCGAGATAGCGACCGGCGGCGATTTGTTATGTGAAGGCATCGCCACTGTCTGTGCGCCAGCGCACGTGCCGGCGCCGCTTTTTGTCATCCCGATGGAGGTGTGCAGAGCAGGTGTTCGTCATCAATAGTTAGCGATCCATATCGATGGGTGCAGCGCCGACCCTGACGCGCTGCCTTGAATGTCACCGTACTGTCGCCTATGCTCATTCGGCGGATTGCGTCGCGATATCCGGAGCAGCCCTTGGGGAAGCGCCATGGCCGAGGAAGGTGGAAACAATACGCCCGGCAACGGTGCTGTCATTCAAACCGGGAACGACCAGCCGTTGCGCAATGGTATCGACCGCGTTGGCGAGGAAAATGCCAACGGCTTAGGCTGGCGACGCTTTTTGACGTGGGTGCTTTATTGCGCGTGCGTTATCGCTGCCGTCCTTTACCTGTTCTTCTGGCCGTCCTTCAACGCAGCGCCACACGTTGCGGCGTCTGCGGGAGTGCACGCGGGCGCGCCAGGCCAGACTGCGCCATCCTCGCTCCATCCCCCCAAGGCCGCGTCCGCCAGCCAGTCCGAGCGGCCGCTTGACACCGTCAGGAAGGTGATGAGCGATCTGCTGACTGACGAACAGGAGGAAACGAGCTTCCAGGGGGTATTCGTATTGGCGCTCACGTTCCTCGCCTTTCTGATGCACGGGCTCGAGAGCGCGGGCAAGAAAGAGGGACATGGCGAGGCTGCAACGGCCTGGACCTCGAGATTGCGCCGCTGGGCAGGCAATCCCCACGTTCGTTTTGCCGTGCCGACACTGATCTTCTTCGCGGCAATGATCCGCCGCAGTCACGACGATGCGGCCGTTTTCCTGATGGCGGTCCTCGCCATCTACGTTGCGGCCGAGCATTTCGTGGCGCTGCAACAGCAGCACGCGACGGCGCGCTCGATACTGTGGGAAATGAGCCAGCAGGCCGAGGAGATCAAGAAACATACGAGTGGTTTAGGCGCGTTGCAGACCGATCTGAAGCGACGCGCGACGGAAGTCGGCGACGTCATCGCGGAACTGAACCGGCAGGTTGGCAGCATCAGAAATTCACTGGGTACACCTTATAGTCAGAGGCAGCTCTACAAGGCCTATGGTGTTCCGGTGGACCCGCGCCGTGCAACGACGCCGAAGGGCTACGGGGCGGGAATCTATGCCGTCTACCGCTTGCTCGATATCGACGGGGAATGGCTGGATGCCCCGCGCAAGCAGAAGTGGCCGCTCTACTTCGACAAGAACCCGCCCCGCGAAACCTTGTACTCCGCGTTGATGCGGGGGCGCCGCGACAGGGTGCTGATCATCACCGACATGCCGCTCAGGCTCGTGAAGCCATGGAGCGATGCCAGCGAGCCGGATAGGGACCGTGCAACGGACTTTCTCCGTTTTATCGGACTCGTGTGGCATACGGTGGTGCTGGAGCAGGCGGCGCGCGACCTTCAGGCGGAACACGGGGTGCGTGCGAATTACGACGTGAGGGTTGGCGATTCGTCGAACTGGATGCATGTTGTCGACGGCACCGTTTATCAATTGCTCGGAAAGCCGCCGGGTCAGGTCTATCTTCGCGATCTCACGCTCGACATCACGCGCGAGGGCGAGCGCACGGGGATGAATCTCGTGAGCTGGGCCGTGGAGGACATCATGCGCTCGGCTTCGCGCGCGGCCAGTGCGTGCGACTATATTTGCGCTGTGTTCTCCCAGGTATTGATGATCAGGCGCTTGTACCAGATGGATCTTCCCTTGCTGCCTGGCATCGTCGACCAGATCCTGCTCGATATCGGTTTCGGCGACTGGCTGCAGTTCCAGGACGGCTTTGTCGAGAAGTGGAGCGAAACGGATGCGAAGACCGTGTTTCGCGGGCTGATCGAGAAGTTTCTTGTCGGTCTCGCCGACGACAAGGGCACGCTTACCGCCAGCCTCATTTACCGGGAGCTGCAATGAACGACGCCGCAAGGCCCGAACCGGTACCGGTTTCGCAGCTTTCAGTGATGGCAAGGCACATCGACGACCTTGCCGAGCGCGTCTACGCGAAGCTGGTGACCCGCCAGCCCGACGGCAAGTGGACGTTGCACGACCCGGAACTGGTCGCGCAGCGCGTGGCGCGCGAACTGGCCGGGGAAGACCATGAAGAGAGCGCAGCAAAGCGCGAGGCGGCGCAGCCGTCCGACCTGCCGCTTCAGACGCTGGCCGAAGTGTTCCTGCAGTCGGTTGAATTGCTGATGGCCTCGCCGCACGAGCCCGACAGCAAGAGCGCGCTCCTGACGTGGTGCGGAAAATCGCCGGACACTTCGATAGGCGAGTCGGAGCAGATCCGCGTCGACTTGCTGACGACGAGCTGGCTCGGCCTGCATTTCGTGGGGATTCCGTTCAGCATTCCATGGGAGCGGGTGCGCCGCTGGGCCGACGAAGAGGGCGGCGGTTTGCCGAATGGGGCCTGTATTGGCAAGGCGATTGGCGATATCGTACGCGACGCTCGCAAGCACAACGAACGAATGAAGCGCGAGGAAAGCAGTGCCGCTCGCGCCGTGCGGCCAACCGGCGCCGCGCAAACGCCTGCCGAAAACGCGGCTGCGGCCAAGGTTGCCGCGGGGGCGGGCGGCGTAGTGCAGTCGGCGCGCAACCCCGCGCTGATCGTGTTTTCCGGGTTGCCGCTTCTATTGTTTCCCGAATTGCTGCGCGGTGAGCCTCGCGAGGGGTGCACGCCCAACGGGGCGCATATCCTGGGCCGATGCTATGAGCTTCTGCAACTGGTGCTTTATTTGCGGGCCGGGTTCCAGATTCTGTATTGCGTAAAGGAGGACATCGTTGTCGAATGCCTGCGCTTCGTCCATGCGCAACACAACGCTACGCCGACAAAAGAGAGCGCGTGGAAGATATGGCAGCACGCGCTGGAGTGGCTGCAGAATCTGGTTCCTGCGCCAGTGCTCGAACGCCAATACGTGTGCGTGATGGAAGATCCGCTCATGCCTGCGTGCTTCATCAATCACGAGCGCGGGCTCTATACGGTCGAAACGCCGATGGCGAACGAAGACCGGAGCCGCCAGGGCCGCCGGCAGGGCGAAATGCCGCTGCCTGCGAGCTATATGCGTGAGATCCGGCGCTTGCTGTACATCGAACACCTGACGGCAGGTGGCGGGCTGAGCAAGGCGACCAACCTGTTGAGCAAGGACGCCAATTACCACGAAGCGGTCTTCAGGAATATCTGGAGCCGGTGCCAGGCGGAGAACCGCCGTCCAGCCGCTGGCTCCGATCCTCAAAACGTATAAGTGACCTTCCCAAACGCCGTGCGCCCGAGCGTGTTGTACCCGTACGCGGTCACATATTGCCGGTTGAACACGTTCGCGAGCGTGGCCGAAAGCGCGAGATGCGCATTGACCTTGTACGACGCGCGCAGGCTCACCGTCGTCCACGAAGGCAGGTAGATCGTGTTGAGCTGGTCGTCGAACGTCGAGCCGTTATACAGCAGCGAAACGCCGGTGCTGAGCGCGTGGAGCTGGAACTCGTCCCACGTGTGATCCACGCTCAGGCTCACCGTCTGGCGCGGGCGGCGATTGAGCCAGGTCTGGTCGGTCACGTCCTGCGGATTCAGAATCCCCACCGTGAGGCTCACCGGCGTGGACTTGCCGAGCGCGCCCTTGTACGAGAGGTCGAGACCCTGAATGTGCGCGCGGCCCACGTTCACAGGCAGGAAGGTCTGCGAGTTGTACGTGATGAGGTCGTGTACGCGCGTGTCATACACCGCGGCCGTGAACGTGCCGATCGACGTGGTCGCATCGAGCGCCGCCTCGACCGAGTCGCTGCGCTCGGGCAGCAGGTTGGGGTTCGAGTAGCCTGGATAGTACAGGTCGTTGAACGTGGGCAGACGGAACGCATTGCCATACGAAACGCGCGCCGTGTAGACCGGCGTGATCGCCCACGAGAGCGCGACGTTGCCCGTATTGACCGACTCCCCCTGCACGATCTCGTGCCGCCCCGCGAGGAACAGCGTGACGGGCCCGAGCGTCGTGGACTGATGCATCGACACGGCGGAATCGTTGCGTGCGGGCAGGCCGCCCGGCACATCCACAGGCAGAAACGCCAGTTCGCGCGTGTAGTCGTAGGCGAGCTTGGTCTCGCCGTCGAGCGGCATGCCGAAGAGCGTGTGGCCCCTTTCCTGATGCGTGAGCGACGTGGAGGTGGCAAAGCGCGTCGAATCGATCTCGTCGGTCGGGATCGTCGGGTCGTTCGAATAGAGGAACTGACGGTCGGTGGCGTACCCCACCGACTGATCGAACTGCGTGGTCGGCGTGATGTCGAGGTGGAACGCGAGGCCGGTCGTGAGCTGGTTGTCGCGCTGGCGGTCGTTGCCACCCGCGTTGTCGTAGGAGAGATCGGAGCGGTGATAAAGCGCGAAGGTCGAGATCGACCAGTTGTCGTGCGCGTAGCCAAGGCGCGCGTCCAGGTTCTGCGCGTGGTAAGGGTTGCGGCCGGCTTCGTGGCCGTAGGCCCAGGGCTGCGTCGCGTCGATGCCGGCCGTGTTGTAGTCGTGCAGACCCAGCGAATACGTGAGTCCGCTCAACGCGGCAAGCGGCCCGGTCGAGCCGATCGTGCCCGAGGTGCGCACCTGCGTGTCGAAGGTCTTGTTCGAGCCGCCGCCGAACGACACGGTGGTCTGGTTCGGCTGGTTCGACGCATGGCGCGTGAAGAGCTGCACGACGCCGCCCACGGCGTCCGCGCCGAACGAGGCGGCCGCGGGGCCCGAGATCACCTCCACGCGGTCGAACGAGTCCGTCGCAAGATCGCCCCATTCGGCCGTGCCGGTGGTGACGGAGCCCACGCGTATGCCGTCGATGAACACAGCCACCTGGTCCGCCGACGACCCGCGGATGCTCACGCCCGTGTACGACCCAGGCCCGCCGGTCTGCGAGACGGTGACGCCGGGCAGCGTGGCGAGCGCCTGCGCGATACCGGGGTCGATGGGGGAGACGCGGTCGAGGTCGGCGCGCGTGAGCACCTGGGTGGTCGCGTAGCGCTGGTCGAACGATTGCGGCAGATGCTGCGTGTCGCCCACGACGAGGATATTGGGCAGCGTGGTGTCGTCGGTGGTTTGCTGCTGGGCCTGGGCGGGCGATGCGTCGGCGGCATGCGCGGTTTGCCACGCACAGGCGAGCGCGGCGGAAGTCAAAACGAACTGGCGAAACTTCATGATGCGGTGGCTGGAAACAGCGCTTGTTCAGGGCTGTCCTTGCAACGGGCGGCCGCCGCACGGGCGGTGCTTGCGCATTGGGGATCCCCGCCCGCTGCGGCTGCTGGACTCGGCTGATGGCAGGTCTCCTGGCTCGCGGGTCGACGTCCGTTGCCGGCCTTCCCGGTTTCCCAGTGGCCCGCTCTGGCATGGACTCGCCGCTGACAGTTGCGGGGGCAGCCGCAGTCTTGCACTGCGTTCCCTTTTGATCCCGTCGCCGGGAACCATCAGCGCGCAAGGGTAATGGCCGCGCATTGCGCGCGTCAACCTTTGCCGGGTGCGGTGTGGCGAAAACACCCGGTTTGGTCTGCCCCCTGGCGCCACGCGTTGACCGATGGACGTGCGCTGTTATGCGGGTGTCTCACGGCACGCGATCTCGTGCCGTTGACGGAGGGGCGAGAGAGGCGCTTGCGCAAGCCCCGGTGTTCAGTGCATAAAGCACGGCCCCGAACCATTGTGATCCGGGGCCGCTTTCCAGTGTGGCTACATCACGAAGCCGAGAGCTTCACCGCCACGCCGGTCGAAGAATAAACGGGCGTGGCCTTGAAGCCATCCACAGTGACGGTCGCGAACTTGACCGACGCGCCGCTGCCGTCGATCAGGTCGATCGTGTCGCCTGCCTTCGGCGCATAGCCGTTCACGAACTTCACGTGCAGCGTGCCGCCCGCCACCGTGAGCTGGCCGCCCACGCGCAGGCGTCCGCCGCCGTTGCCGTCGATGTCGAGTTCGAGCGTCGTGCTGTCGAGCTGCGTGTACTTGCCCGCTACCGTCAACGGCGCGGCCGCCGCGACGGTCACGCTGCCGCCGGAGCCCACGTACACATCGCCGTTGCCGAACGCCGTGGCCGACGCGGCCGCGAGCACGCCGCCGCTCACCTGCGAGCCGCCCGTGTAACTGTTGTTGCCCGCGAGCGTGAGCGTGCCGCTGCCCTGCAGCGTGAGCTTGCCCGAGCCGGCAATGTCGTTGCGCCAGGTGTCGGCGGCGTTGAAGCCGCCCTGGCTTGCGTCCATTGCGACGATCACGTTGCCGTTGAATGCGCCATAACCATCGGCAGCACTAAACATGTTCAGACGGCCCCAGCCTTCGGAGTCGTCCATGACCGGATAGCCCGAGACGACTTCGGTCGTCTTCAGCACGACGCGGCGCTGGTTGGCGCTCAGATACGGGAAGCGCGTTTCGAGCAGCACCTCGGCGCCCTTGGGTACGACAGGCGGCGCTTCGGTCGATTCGATCTGGCTGAAGCCGAACGTCATGCGGCGCGCGAATTCCGTCTTGTTGGTCGCATAGTCGGCGAAGCGGTCAGTCGCGCTCGTGCCCGAATGCGCGAAGGTCGAGAAGGTCGTGGTGCTCGTGCCGGTTGCCTGTTCGAGCGCGCTGTGCGCTTGCGCGTAGGCCGTGTTCTTGAGCGTGGCGTTCGCGGGGTCGTAGAGATTCGCGGCCGTGGCGGCCAGCGCGAACATGCGTCCGCCGATCACGTCGAGCGGCGAATGCATGCCCGCAAGAATGCGGTTCTCGCCGAGTTCGAGGCCGCGGCTCGCCATTTCCTGGTAACGCTCGGGCACGAGGTAGGCCATCGTCATCGCGTCGCGCATGGCTTCGGCTTCATGGCCGCTGATGAAGCCGCCGTCGGTCGAAGGCGTCGTGCTGATCGCCGGCACGAGCGTGGGGTCGACCACGACGCTCGTGCTCCAGCGGAATGGCCGCGCGTATTTGTAGAAGCGCTTGGCGGGTTCGGTCGAGGCGTTGTTGCCCATGGTGTTGAGCAGGTCCACCACCTTGCCGAACGTCGCGTTGCTCGTGCTGCCCACGCCCGTGTTGTTGCCCGAGTCGTTGTAGAGCGTGGTGGTTGCGTCAGCGGGAATCGACGTGATGCTCGTGGTTTGCTGCGCGGCCGCGCGCCAGGCGGCGGTGAGCGGGCCCATGCCGTCGGTCACGCTGTAGCCCTTGCCGCGGCGGTCGTCGTAGTAGGCGGCGTCCGCTTGCGCCTGGGTGCGCTGTGTCGTTGCGCTCACAACGTACTGGATGTTCGCGTTCAACACGGTGCTGTTGAGAATCGTGCCGTTGGGCGTGCCGTCGGTGGGCACGCCCGTCCATGTGGACTGCACGACTGCGGGGAACGTGCCGTTGGCGGGGGCGGAAACGCCTGCGTCCACGAGCAGCGTGAGCGGCTGCCACAGATCGAGAAAGCGCGCCACCACGCGCACGCCCGCGTTGGTCGCGAGCGTGGCGTAGCGCGCGTCGCCGCGCTGGTTGGTCGCGATGTTGTCGACGAAGGCGGGCACGTCGGGAATCGGTGCGTTGTCCACGAAGCCGGGGTCGGCGGGCGGCGCGGGGATGACGGCGGTGCTGGCGGGGTCGCTATTGCCGCCGCCGCAGGCGGTTAGTGCAGCAATGCTGGTAAGCACTGCCAGGTAGAGTGGCAGCGCAATTCGGTGGTGTGATGCGGACATGCTGAGGGCTCCGTCGTCGTGGTTGATGCTGTGTGGTGATGGCAGACTGACGGCGGCGAATTATGCTTACCCTCGATTACTCCCTAATTACCAAATTATTACGTCTATGTTAAACGGTAATTGAAATGAAATGCGGGTGAAATAATGTTCGGGGTTCATTTACGGCCGCGCCTCGAGATACCCCACCTGTACCGGCGGCACGAACCACGCGAGACACAGGCCGGCGAGCGCGGCGATGGCGGCAACAACGAGGCCCATGTGGATCGAATCCACGAGCGCGCTGCGCGCCGAGCTCATCATCGCGTCGCCGGCGTGCCCGGCGCTCACGAGGCGACTGATCAGCGCGGCCTGGTCGGCGCGGTCCACGAGCAGTTCGGGACTCGCAAACGACTTGAACCACTGCGTTGCCTGGTACGAGTCCAGCGAGCGATTCACGCCCATGGTGTAGAGGTGCCCGAGCAGTGCGCCGGTCATCGCCGTGCCCAGCATGCCGCCGAAAGTGCGCAGCGATTGCAGCATCGCCGTGGCGGCGCCGAGATGGTCGCGCGACACGATTTGCTGCGAGCAGACCGTGAGGCTCGTACCCACGAGGCCCAGGCCGAGGCCGCTCGCGCCCATGCACGCCATCCACACGAGATGCGGCTCGTTGCCTCGCAGCACGACCACCGCGAGGCTCGCGAAGGCGGACAGTGCGAAGCCGATGTAGAGGATCGCGTTGGCGCGCCGGATACGCGTGACCACGCGGTTGTTCACGAAACTGCCCACTGTCGTGCCGAGCAGGAGCGGCGTGATCAGCATGCCCGAGGCGCGCGGTGACATCGCGTAGCCGCCCTGGAACAGCAGCGGCACGTAGAAAACGAGCGAGAACAACGCGAACCCGCCAAGCACCGACATCGCAAAGAGCGGACCGAGCTTGCGATCGAGCAGCATGTCCACGGGGATGATCGGGTAGCCCATGCGCTTTTCCCAGAAGAAAAGCGTTAGCGAAAAGACCAGCACGATCACTGCGAGCACGATCGTCGTCGTCGTCCATCCTTGTTTCGGCCAGAGCTCGATCACGAGTTGCAGCGCGCCAAATGTAACAGCGACGACGCAAGCGCCGAGCCAGTCGAGGCGCAGCCTCGCCCCTTCGCGCGCATGGTGCAGATGCGGCAGGAAAGCATGCACGAAGAACAGCGCCAGCAGACCCACCGGCACGTTGACGAAGAACACGAGCCGCCAGCTTCCGTGCTGGGTCAGCATGCCCCCGAGCGTGGGTCCGACCATGTTCGCAATGCCAAACGCGGACGTGACGAATACCAGCCAGCGCAGGCGTAGCCTCGGATCGGGGAACAGGTCGGCGACGGTCGCAAAGACTGTCCCCATCATGATGCCGCCGCCAATACCTTGCAGGCCGCGCGCGAGCACGAGAAACAGCATGTTGGTCGCCATGCCGCAGAGCACCGACGCGACGGTGAAAAGAAGAATGGCGGCGAGCATGAAGGGCTTGCGGCCGAACAGATCGCCCAGACGCCCGAAGATCGGAATGGTGATGACGGAGGCAAGCATGTAGGCCGTCGCGACCCATGCATAGAGTTCGAAGCCCTTGAGTTCCGCAACGATGCGCGGCAACGCGGTGCCGACAATGGTCTGGTCGAGCGCGATCAGCATCGACACCGACGCGACGCCGAGCATCGCCAACACCGACTCGCGAAACGGCAGCAGTTGCCGTCCTTGATCTTGAAGCCCGATGCCTGCGGCCATGGAATGCTCCTCGCCGCTCTGAAGCGGCCAATCTGCTGTGCGGTGCCCGGCAAAAAGCGAGTGAGTCGGGCCTGCGCGTGCGACCTTCATTCGATGTGCATTGATGGTACGCCCGCCTACGCGAACTTGACGGTACGAACACGCGTTTGGCGGCGGTTATTCCACTCGGCCGGCCAGGGCCTGGAAGCCGCAAAGCGTTTGACAACGTTTCGCGGCGCGACAATCTGCAGTGCAAATTTGGTCCGCATGGAGTAAATCGGCTAGTGCGCTGTTTGCCTTCACGTCGAATACGATTCGACCGATACGGAGGGGACGTCATGAACGCTGCAATTCGACTCGTTTTACGAGCAACGGTGTGCGGTGCGGCCGTGCTTTCCCTGGCCGGTCTATGCGCGGCGCCCTCGAGTGACGCGGGACCTTCCCGCAACCGCGAAGAAGGCCTGTTTTTATCAGAGAACGACGCGGCCATGACGAAGATGATGGCCGGGATGGCGGCGAAGCCCACAGGCGATATCGACCGCGATTTCGTCGCAACGATGATTCCACACCACCAGGGCGCGATCGACATGGCCATGGCGGAACTGCGGCACGGACACAACGAACAGCTGCGCAGGATCGCTCAGGAGATCGTGGTCGAGCAACAGCAGGAGATCGTCGCCATGCGCCTCGCGGTGCATGACTCGATCGCTGCGTCCGCTCCGATGTCCCACTGACCCACGCGCGTCACGACGCAGGAGACAACGCCATGAAATACATCACCATGAAGTACAACCTCGTTGTTGGCGCGGGCATGGTCGCCGCATCGCTTGTTGCATCAACGCTCGCCGAAGCGGGGCAGGTGCCCGGATCGCTCGCAGCTGCCGATATTCCAGTCAGCCATCGGGACCGCGTCTATTCGTCTGATCAGTTTTCGAACACCGTATCGGTCATCGATCCCGCCGCCAATCGTCTGATCGGTGTCATTCGGCTCGGGGAGCCGACTCCGGCCAACTTCAGCCCGCTGTATCACGGTCAGTTGCTCGTGCACGGTATGGGCTTTTCTCCCGATCACCGCACACTCGCCATTGTTTCCATCGGCTCGAATTCGGTGACGTTCATCGATACGCAAACCAATTCGGTCAGGCACGTGACCTATGTGGGCCGTTCGCCGCACGAGGCTTTTTTCACGCCAGACGGCAATGAGGTGTGGGTGACCGTGCGCGGCGAGAATTACGTCGATGTGCTCGATGGCAAGACCTTCGAAGAGAAGACGCGCATCGTCGTGCCAGCCGGGCCGGGCATGCAGATCTTCTCGCCGGACGGAAAGTACGGGTATATCTGTTCGTCGTTCAACCCGGAGACCGATGTCGTTTCGGTTGCCGATCACCAGATCGTGGCGAAGGTCACGCAGGCGAGCCCGTTCTGCCCGAACATCGCGGCTACACCGGATGGCAGGCAGGTCTGGTTCACGCTCAAGGATGTGGGCAAGACCCAGGTGTTCGACGCGCGCCCGCCGTTTGCGCCGCTGAAAACGCTCGACACGGGACCGATCACCAATCATGTGAACATCGTGCAGAACGCTCACGGCATGTTTGCGTACGTCACGGTGGGCGGCCTGAACCAGATCAAGGTGTTCCGTACCGACGACTTTTCGCAGGTGGCGACCATCGCCGTTGGCAGCCTGCCGCATGGCATCTGGCCGTCCGGCGATGGCACGCGTGTCTACGTGGGCCTCGAAAACGGCGATGCGATGACGGCAATCGACACGCTGACCAACAAGGTCATCGCCACGGTGCCGGTCGGCCAGGCGCCACAAGCCGTGGCGTATGTGCCCGACGCCGTGCCGCAGGGCGATGGCACGGCCAACACACAGCCGCTTGGCGCGGCGGGCGAGGCGACGCACGTGTCGCTGATTCCGGTGGGTGGCGCGCCCGCCGGACAGGGCGGTGCGCCCACTTCGGTGGCGTTGTTCGATCAGGGCTTGCTGCAGGTGCTGCAGGCGGCGGTCACCGGGCTGCAGGCAGGGCAGCCGTATTTCCTCGGTCTCTCCGACCACGCCGACGGCAGTGGCAGCATTGACGTGCTCGCGAGCTTCAAGACCAATCCGGCCGGCTCGGCCATCGTCAACACGCTGGGCCAGATTCGGCAAGTCGTTACGCCCGGTACGCCGGGCACAGCGGGCGTTGCCGATCACCGCCGATACCTTGTGATTGCGCCCAATGTGGGCGGCGCTCCCGGACCCGCAGTGCAGGTGCAGGCCTTGTGAGTGTTACGTGGGTATCGCGCCAGTCATTTCGAATTCCTTACTAAAAAGGTGGCGAACACTGTCTGTTTGCCCACGTAAGGCGCCTCCTGGCCCTTGACGCCTGGTTCTGCGGGAAGCTAACTGACGGTGATCGACACCCAAAAAAACGAGGTGAAGAAATGACAGCTTCCCGCAAACTGGCGCACAGCCAACTTGCCGTCCTTCTCCTGATGCTTCTCGCGCACGGCGCAGCGAGTGCCGCCGGCGACCGCGCGGCGCCGCCGGCTTCGCCGCGCTTCGAGCCGAGCGAGCTTTCGACAGACTGCATCGACCGGGAATATCGCGGGAAAAACGCCAAGCTGGGACTCGACTACACCGACCTGATCAACAATTGCGGCGCGTCGGTCGTCATCACATGGCAGTCGTTCAATAACGGCGCGCCGCAAATGGAAGGTGGCGGGATGGGGCAATCGGCATGCCTGCCGCCGGGCGGTTCGATCACCACGGCATCGCGCGAGAGACTCGGCACGGCGAGCGAGAACTTGCCTGTGAGCGTCGTGACCTGCCAGTAATGGCGGTGGCACTGGCTCAGCCGGATATGGCCTTTACGCTTTGCGCCGCCACTTCGATTCGTTGGCACTTGATCCTTTCCAGCCATTGCAGTGATTTCTCGACGACGTCGGCTGGAACCTCGTCGAATGTCGTGTTGCGGATCAAGGTCTCGCTTGCGGCAATGTCGTTGAATTCGCCCAACATCTTTTGCACGGACGTCAGTTCCTTAAGGGTGCGTTGGTGCTCGCCCTTGATTACCGGCTGAAAAAATTCGAGCAGATAGCGCAGCTTTTTACCGGCCTTGCGCACGTCATGGAGACTCTCCTCGTGGCCAGCCTCGCTTTGCACGGCGCGCCGGCTGCGCTTTCGAAGCGTGCGCTGCGCCATCCGGACTCGCTTTTTTGCGAACGCGCGTATCGGAAGATCACTGCAACACGACTGCAGCGTGGTTTGCGCGCGAAGCAGCGCGTCGTTCAGAAATGCCTCGACAGCGTCGCTGTTGATCATCGCCTGGCTATGCGCCACCGCCTGTGAGCGCTTTTCACGCGCGGCGCTCACGAGCAGCTCGATGGAGGCGTCCGACTTCTGCGCGGTTCTCAGGAGCTCGCCTGCGATGTCCCAGTCGCGCGTTCCGCCTGCCACCGCAGCGAGCCGCTTGAATTCGTCGCTCGCTTGCGCGGTGGCTTCCTCGCCAAGCCACGGGGAGTATGCCCAATACAAGGCACGAAGTTTTCTGAACGCGACCCGAAGCTGATGAAATGCTTCGGGGTCGGCTTCTGTCGCCAGGGCTTTCGCTCGTTGCACCGCCTCGTTGACCACTGGCATGGCCAATGACGAAAAGGTGCTGGCGATAGAGGTCTTGCTGGTGAGTGATGCAGCGGAGCGCCGCCGATCGATTCTGAAGAGAGTGCGCGGCCGTGGTAACGGCCAGTCACTGTCCATATCCATTGCAGCCTCGAGTCTGACAAAAAATATGTGTGGCCAAAACCATACCACAAGGGCTGTCGGCAAACGGATCTTTATGACGGTTTGATGAAATAATTAAAATCTGGCAAGGTGACGGCCATCGTGCTTTCAGCAGGTTGAACTTCTGACTTTCTGTATTACGATGCTTAGCTAAGTCAGCCGATGCAATGCTGATGTTTCGTGAGGCGCCCCCCAGGAACGAAGTGGGAGTTCGAGTTGAAGAAACGGGCCACCGTGATTTGTCGCAGAGGTAAGCGAATTCTCCTGGTAGCACGCAGTCAGTCGAAGTGGGCACTACCGGGCGGCATATTGAAGCGCGGCGAACATCTGATGGAAACCGCGCTACGAGAACTCAGGGAGGAGACCCGGCTCTCCGGTAAGGCAGCCAGGTATCTGTTCGACATTCGCGGCAAGCAGAAACACCATCACGTGTTCTCCTGCGAAATTCCCAGGCAGGCCAAGGCGCGGCCGAGCAGCGAGATCGCCAGATGCCGCTGGGTCCATCTCGACGACATCCCGCGCCTCGCAACGAGTGGGCCAACGAGCGATATTCTGCGGCTCGTCAACCAGCGGCGCAGGAAGTAACGCCACAGCTTTCGCCGCGAGGAATTGAGCGCTCACAGCGCTCAATTCAAGTGCATCTGTCTTCCATCGGCGCGGCCCGCGCCCCTCACCCACGCTTCGCGCGTATCAAGCGTTGTCGTCGCCTTTGGCCGGACGGCCTGTCTTCACGGTTTCAAGCGCGGCGATGGCGGCCAGTAGTCGCTTCTGTGGGGCCGATTCCAGCAATTGCAGGCCCGCGCGCAGTATCTCGCTCTTTTTCACCGCAACCCCGGCGTCGAGGCACTTGCGCTTGAGGAGGGCGATGCGCTGATAGTCCGCCTTGGGCATGGTGAAACTGTCGCGCACGACTTTTTCTTTCTTCACGCGCTTGGTCTTGACCTTTTCGGCAGCTGCAGGAGCCGCTGCCTCTGCTGGGGCGCTCGCGGGTGTCGCCGCTTTGGATGCGGATTTTTTGCGGCTGGGCTTGCTCGTTTGTGCTGCCTCAACCAGCATGGCCGCGCCGTTCTGTTCCTCCCCGGTCGCGGGTGATTTCGGGAAGTGGAACGCCTTTTTTGTGGGCTTGCGCGTGGTCGCTGTAGTCATGTCGGTCTCTCCGGTCTGAAAACTGTATAAACAGTATATACGGTTTATTCCGGCATTCCACTCATGCCGTAACGCGCACGCGAACGTCTTCCGGGAGCCCTCGCTAACACGTCCTCTGAATGGTCGCGTCGCCATCCATAAGTCCGCTACTGCGATCGACTCCAGTGTCACCCAATCGTCACATTGCGATCGTAAGGTCCAGCGCATCGATAACGATTTTAAGGAGTCCGGGATGAAACTCAGTCTGTATGCGATTGTCGTTCTCGCGCTGGGCGCGAGCGTGGCCCATGCCGCGGATATTACCGGCGCGGGCAGTACCTTCGCGGCGCCGATCTACACGAAATGGGCCGACGCCTATCAGAAGTCGGGTGGCGGCAAGGTGAATTACCAGGGCATTGGTTCGTCGGGCGGCATCAAGCAGATTCAGGCCAAGACCGTCGACTTCGCGGGCTCCGACGCGCCGCTGAAGGACGATCAGCTGGCCAAGGACGGATTGTTCCAGTTCCCGACGGTGGTCGGCGGCGTCGTGCCGGCGATCAACGTGCCAGGCGTGAAGGCCGGCGAAATCACGCTGTCGGGCCCGGTGCTCGGCGACATCTACCTCGGCAAGATCAAGAAGTGGAACGATCCGGCTATCGCCGCGCTGAACCCGAAGGTCAAGCTGCCTGACCTCGACATCGCCGTGGTCCGCCGCGCCGACGGTTCGGGCACCAGCTTCATCTGGACGAACTACCTCTCGAAGGTCAACCCCGAGTGGAAGAGCAAGGTCGGCGAAGGCACGACCGTGAACTGGCCGACGGGCACGGGCGGCAAGGGCAACGACGGCGTCGCCGCCTTCGTGCAGCGCCTGCCGGGCGCGATCGGCTACGTCGAGTGGGCGTACGCCAAGCAAAACCACATGGTTTATGCCGCGATGAAGAACGAAGCGGGCGCGGTCGTTCAGCCGGGCACCGAAACGTTCAAGGCCGCCGCCGCCGGCGCGGACTGGAAGAAGTCGTTCTACCAGATCCTCACGAACGAGCCGGGCAAGGACGCATGGCCGGTTGTCGGCGCGACCTTCGTGCTGCTGCACACGGCACAGGACAAGCCGGACCAGGGCAAGGAAACGCTCAAGTTCTTCGACTGGGCTTTCAAGAACGGTGCTTCGGCAGCCGATAGCCTCGACTACATTTCGCTGCCGGATTCGGTCGTCGCCGAAATCAAGTCGCAGTGGAAGGACAAGGTCAAGGACGCGAGCGGCAAGCCGATCGCGCCATAACGCGAAATGCAATGCAGGCGCGCGTATGGCGCACGCGCGCCTGCATTCAGCCACGTTTTTAATCTTACGCAGTTACCCAACGTCAGTCGCCCGCAGGCGCGATCTCCAGACGATAACCCACACCGTAGATCGATCGAATCATGTCCTGGTCGGGCCGGATCGACTGGATCTTGCGCCGCAGGTTCTTGACGTGCGAATCGATCGTGCGGTCGGCGACCACACGGTGATCGTCGTAGAGCGCGCGCAGCAGAAAGTCCCGTGCGTAAATGCGGCCAGGGCCGGAATGCAGTAGCGCAAGCAGACGAAATTCGATGGGCGTGAGGTGCAGATCCCGGCCGTCCAGGCGCGCGGCGTGTTGCGCGACGTCGATCGAAAACGGCGACGGCACAGTGCCTTCCGCTTCCTGGTGCGCTCGCGCCAGCAACTCGGCGCGCCGCAGGATCGCCTTGACGCGCGCCACCACTTCCCGCGGGCTGAACGGCTTGCACACGTAGTCGTCGGCACCGAGTTCGAGCCCGAGCAAACGGTCGATTTCGTCCACGCGCGCCGTGATGATCATCACGGGAACGGCGGAGAACGTGCGCAGTTCGCGGCACACGTCGAGGCCGCTGCGTCCGGGCAGCATCAGGTCGAGCAGCACCATCGACGGTTGATGCTCGCGCACGTAGGGCACGACCTCCCGGCCGTCCGCAATGATCGTCGTGGCGAAATCCTCCTTCGCGAGGTAGTCGGCGAGCAGGGCTGCGAGCTTCGGCTCGTCTTCGACGACGAGGATGGATGGCCGCATGGTCGGATCAATCATGATGCGTGTTCAGGCGAGGAAGTTGAACGAGGATGCGCAGCCCGCCAAGCGGGGAGCGTGATGCCTCGATGGTGCCGCCGTGTTGCTCCACGATGTGCTTGCACAATGCGAGTCCGAGACCCGCGCCGCCACTTTGCCGGCTGCGCGATGGATCGACGCGGAAGAACCGGTCGAACAGATGGGGCAGCAGCGGCGCGGGAACCGGCGGGAACGAGTCCTGGACATCGACATAAATATGGTTGTCGTTCGACGTGACCGAGATCCGCACGCGGCCGCCCTCATTGGTGTAGCGCAGCGCGTTTTCCAGCAGGTTTTTCCACAGCTGCGTGAGGCGATAGGGATCGCCCGAGAGCGTCGCGCGAGCATCGTCGCAATCGAAGTCCAGCGTGATTCGCTTCGCTGCGAGCCGCTCGCGAAAGACGTCGCATGCGGCTTCCACGATCGGTACGAGATCGAGCGGCACTTTCTCGAACGAGAGCTGGCCGATGTCCGCTAGCGAGAGTTCGTAGAGATCGTCGATCAACTGGCTGAGCATCGCTACTTCGGACTGCAGAGAAGCGATGGTCGCGGCGTCGGGCCGGCGCACGCCGTCTTCG
The DNA here is from genome assembly GCF_905220185.1 of Paraburkholderia sp. J11-2. Lineage (NCBI taxonomy): Bacteria > Pseudomonadati > Pseudomonadota > Betaproteobacteria > Burkholderiales > Burkholderiaceae > Paraburkholderia > Paraburkholderia sp. J11-2. The sequence continues at coordinate 462,673 of NZ_CAJMYY010000002.1, forward strand.
ATCGCTTCGAGTTCGCCGCGCAGCACCGAAAGCGGTGTGCGCAACTCGTGCGAAATATCGGCGATAAAGTCGCGCCGGTCGCTTTCGGCTTTTTCGAGCGACGCCGCGAGCCGGTTGAAATCGCTCGCGAGCATTTGCAGTTCGTCGCGGCCCGTGGCTGGCACGCGCGTGGCGTAGTCACCGCCCGCGAGGCGATGCGTGGCGGTGACGATCCGCTTGATCGGCGTGAGCAGCGTGCGCGCGAGGATGATCGACACGGCAGCGCAGAGCAAGGTGGTAAAGCCTACGATGATCCACGTCGCCTGCGTCTGGCGGTCCTTGAAGCGCTGTTCCGCCTGATTGATGAGCGACGTGGGTCCCGCCACCGCGATCCAGCCCACCGTTTGACCCCTGACGCGCAGCGGATGGCGGACGGCCTCGGGCGGCGGGGGTGGCCCCTCGCTCGCGACGACCTTCATGTCCGCGTCGTAGAGCATGTAGGGCGGTCGAAACGTCCGCGAGTGCTCGGCAAAGCCTGGGGTGAAGGGGCCATCCTTACCGCCTTCGTCGTGGAAGCCGCCCGGCGCATCGGGCGGACGGGCGTCGCGCGGCGGCTCGCCCGGCGGCGGGCCGCCATCGAATGGGGGCCGGCCTCGCGTGCGAGCGCGAACGAAATCCCAATTGCCGTGCTGCGCATACGAGGCTTCCAGCTCCTGTTCGAGCGCCGCCAGATCGTTCGCGCCTTGCTCCTGCAGAAAATCCACGAAGCCATATTCGAAACTCGTCCGGACCGCGATGCCCATGGCCACGGCGGCGAGCACGCAAGCCGAAAGAATCGCGAGGAAGAGTTTGGAGGTGACGCTGACTTTCATGACGGATTCAGCAGAAGGCAATAAACGTGAGTGCGCGCAAATTCGGCACTATTTTCGCCTGAAGCGTACCGTAAGGTGGGCGTGGCCCGTCCGAATCCTTATTTTCTCCAGATTTCCCTTCTTTTTCCTGCACGGTTGTTCCGTATGATCCGCTGCAGATCGAAGCGCTTGCATGCCGCTCGTGCGCGCGATCTGGCTGGAATGACGTGCATGACACAGGAAGGGACAGATCGATGGACATACACGTGCTGCTTGTCGAACCCGATCAGGCATATCGGGACGACCTGCGTACCTATTTGCAGCGTCAGCAGATCGCCGTGTCAGTGCTGTATGGCGTCGAGCGACTGGAACAGCGTCTCGCGCGAGAAACGCCTTCGCTCATCATCCTTCGGCATGACGCGCTGAAGATCGACGGCATTGCAACGCTACGCGCGCTGCGCGAGCGAGGGTGGCTCACGCCTGCGATCATCGTGAGCGAATCCGGCGACGTGGCCGACAAGGTGCTCGCGTTCGAATTCGGCGCCAACGACTATATGGTCGATCCGTTCGATCCTCGCGAACTGCTCGCGCGCATGCACCACGCGTTGCGCTGCAGGATCGATTACCCAGCGTCGCCGCGCAGGGAAACGAAATACGTCTTCGACGGCTTCGAACTCGACGCCATCGACAATCAACTGTTCAGGGACGGCCGCAAGATCCCGGCTCCGCCCCTCGTGCTCGCCGTGCTCGCGGTGTTCGCCGCGAATCGGCTGCGGCCGCTGTCGCGCGAGCGCATTGTGAACATGATCGATCGCAATTCGTCGCTTCATGCGCGCAGCGTCGACGTGGTCGTTTTCCGCCTGCGCAAGCTGCTCGGGCTGTCGCCGTGCGGCCGCCAATATATTCAAACGCGTTACAGGGACGGCTATGTTTTCTGCCCCGACGACGCGCTTCCCGACCAGGACCTGGCGGCTGCCCGCGGATGAAAAAAAACCCGGCGTTTTCGCCGGGTATGCAAAGAGTTGGAGGTATAGCACCCTTCATCCACGGTTGAGGCATACCGCGCAATGTCAGGTGAGACCAGCGTAGCAGATGATTTCGCATTTTCGAACTTCAGAACCATTGCTATTTCTTAACGTGTAACCGGTCCTGTAACGTTCGCGCACGCTGGCGTGGCGTGGAAGAAATGTACGGAAAAATCCTGTAACCCGGAACCGGCGCCACGGTGGCAACATGCGTGTCCATAGCCTTAACCCGCAGAAACCCTGCCGAACCCCGATCAGACACGCAACGATGCAACACCTCGACCGTGAGAGCCACGCCCAGCACGACGCAACGTGTCCCTCCCTGGCGCGCGAGCAAGCACGCAGCGCGGCGTTTGTGATGTCGCCGGCGCTTGGGGATTCGCTGAATCTGTTGCTCATTGCGCACAATCTCGTGCTCGCGGGCTGGCAGGTGGAAATATTCGGTAATCACGCGTGGTCGCTTGCCCGCTGGTTCCCGCACTTGTCGATGAAGCCGGCGCTCGGCGAGGAAGAAGCACGCGATCGGCTAGCGGATTTCGGCGTCGTCGTGCAGATGCACCGCGACCGGCCGCTCAAGCAACTACGCGCATGGCATCCGGGCTTCGTCGATCTGCACGATGTCGAATACGCGGACGACGGCCGCTGTATAGCGCACCGCTTCGCGGCGTTCGCGGCGCGTCACTTCGGATTGCCAACCGTCGAGATTTCGAACGGTATGCGCGCGCCGCCGGAGCTTCAGCACCGCCGCCACGCCCAACGCGTAGCGGTGCACCCGGAGGCCAGCACAGCGGACAAGCGCTGGCTGGCGCGCCGTTTCATTGGCCTCGCCCAGCGTTTGAGCGGGGAAGGTTTTGCGCCTGAGTTCGTCGTTGCCGACGGCGAGCGCTCGCGCTGGCTGCCGCTTGCCAGCACCGCACCGCCGTTGTGTTCGTTTCGCGAGACGGCTGACCTTGCAGCGTGGCTTTACGAATCGGGCTGGTTTATCGGCAACGATTCGGGCCTGGGCCATCTCGCTTCGGCACTCGGCATCCCGACGCTGACCGTGTTTCGTCGGCGACGCGTCGCGCAGCGCTGGCGCCCTGGATTTCAGTGCGGCGAGATCGTGCTGCCGCCGTGGTGGGTGCCGACCGCTGGCCTCAAGGAAAAGTGGTGGCGCGAAGCGATCTCGGTGCGACGCGTGCACCGCGCCTTTCGGGTACTGCGCGAACGGGTGGCGTTGCCGGCCTGAAATTGCCTTCGCGGTAACGCATATCGGCGATCGAGGCAAGCATCGAATCAATGATTAGTGTTACTAACGTTTACCGCGCCGGAATCTTCCGGCCCACCTTCGCATGGACATGAAATTCCAGATCCAGGGCAGTGTTGCGGTGGCGTTGCCGCCGCCAATCGGCGACAGCCTTATTGGGCTCGTTCTCGTCAACAACCTCATTCGAAACGGCTACCGGCCCATCGTGTTCGGCTGGGTGGCCGAGCAGCTCGCGGCCTGGTTTCCCCACATGACGGTGGGGTATCAGGCGGCGTATGCCGGCGCGTTCGACACGGTCATCGAACTGCGCCGCACCGAGTTCGGGCCGATGCTGAGCCGCTCGGGCAAGACGCTTTGTCTGGCCGAACTGCCCGAATATGGCGGCGGGAAGCACATGGTCGACCGCGTGGTCGACATTGCCGTGAATGTGCTCGCGTTACGCGATGTGACGCATTCGAACGGCCTCGTCGTGCCGCCCGGCGTGCAGCGCGGCCGCTTCGCGGATCGTGTCGTGATCCATCCCACCGGCAGCCACCGCGAAAAAATGTGGAGCCGCGAGAAGTTTCTCGCGCTCGCCCACGAACTCAGCCGTGCGCACCTGCATCCGAGCTTTCTCGTCGCGCCCGGGGAGTTTGCGGCCTGGCGGGAGAGCCAGGCGCAAGGGCACGAGGTTCACTCACTGCCGCGACTCGAGGACGTGGCGACCTGGATCGCCGAGTCCGCGTGGTTCATCGGCAACGACTCGGGGCTCGGTCATCTCGCTTCGTCGATCGGAGTCCCCACGCTCACGCTTTTCATGCGGCGCGGACTGGCGCGCACGTGGCGCCCGCGCTGGGGGCCTGGCCACATCGTATTGCCGCCCAACGTCATACCGTTCGGCAATCTCAAGGAGCTTCTGTGGACAAAGCTGCTCAGCGTGGGTCGTGTCATGGCGCACTTTCAGGCGCTGCAGTCGCGTTCATGAGCGCGAGCCATCAAACGCGGCGGTTTTGAAGTATTGGATCGATCAACTGTAGAGGAGGGGATGCCATGAAACTCGGCGTTTCCTGCAACGTGATGAAGCATAGCGGCGGCATGGAGCGCTACGCGAGAGACCTTGCGCGCGGCATTGCCGAGCGCGGCTTTCGCCCCGCCTATTTCGCGCGCAGCCTCGACCATGCGCTGCCCGAGTACGCGATGGTCGAGCCGCATCGCATCAACGTGTCGTTTTTGCCAGGCAAACTGCGCGATGCCTGGTTCTCCTGGCGATTGCGCCGCGCGAAGCGTGTAGCCGCCGTGGACATCATGATCGGCTGCAACCGTGTCGACAGTTCGGATATCGCCGTGTGTGGCGGCACCCATCGTGGCTTCCTGCGCGCAACGGGCCGCAGAACCAAGCTTACCGACCGTTGGCAGATTGCACTGGAGGAACGCCTGTACGCCAACGCGGCGATCATTCTGGCGCATTCGCCTTTGATGCGTGACGAACTGATCGAACTGTACGGAATCGACGAGGCCAAGGTGCGCATTCTGCGTCCCCCCGTCGACACAGCGCGCTTCACGCCTGTCGATACCGCTGCGCGCGCATCGCTGCGCAAGCGGCTCGGCTTTCAGGACAACGAGTGCGTGTTGCTGTTTCCTTCGAGCAGTCACATGCGCAAGGGCCTGCCGCTCATCGAGGCAGCCGCGCGGGACCTCAAGGAACCCGTCGTCGTCGCAGTAGCGGGGCGGCCGGTGGGCAGCCTCTCGCCGCACGTGCGTTACATCGGCTTTCAGCGCGAAATCGAGGACTGTTATCGCGCTGCCGACTTCACGATCCTGGCTTCCGCTTACGAGCCTTTCGGGTTGGTGGGTATCGAATCGGTGATGTGCGGCACGCCTGTGATCATTCCTTCGACGATGGGTTGCGGCGATGTGATCGCCACACAAGCGAAGCACGTCTTCGAGCGAGGAGACGTGCGATCGCTGCGCGAGGCGATCAGGCGCGCAATTGCCAGCCAACCCGCCGAGATGGAGAAAGGCAAAGCCGTGCTCTACGACGCCAGCGTGGCCGGGCACGTCGATTCACTGCTTTCGTTAGCCAGCCAGGTGCATACAGGTTGGGGTATCAGCGCCGTTGGCGCCCAGCGCGGCGCCGCTTCGGCGCTGGGTCTGAACGCGACGGTCAGTCCGCGTTCACACTGACCGCCACGTCCACCCGATGCTCGCCGCCGCCAAGAATGACGCCGCGCAGCAGCGACACGTCGGTGTAGTCGCGGCCGATGGCGAGCGTAACGTGGCCTTGATCGGCGAGCACGTCGTTGGTCGGATCGAGATCGATCCAGCCTGCCGGGGGCGCAGAGAGTGCGGACGGCGCCGGGGGTACGTAGAGCGACACCCACGCATGCGAGGCGTCCGCGCCGATCATCGGCGGCGCGCCTTCGGGCGGGTCGTTGCGCAGATAGCCGCTCACGTAGCGCGCGGCGAGCCCGATCGAGCGCAGGCAGCCGATCATCACCTGGGCGAAGTCCTGGCACACGCCATGGCGCAGTTCGAACGCGCGCGCTGCGGGTGTGTCGAACGCCGTTGCCGAGGGCAGGTACTCGAAGTCGGCATGGATGCGATGCATCAGGTCAATCGCCCCGGCCAGTACCGGGGTGCCGGGCGTGAAGCTTTCCAGCGCGTAGGCTCGCAATCCGGGCTGCAGGGCGATATTCGGCGAAGCGAAGCAAAACTCCGACTCCGCGTAAAACGCGCCGCCCGCCGTGTAGCGCAGCATGCGCTCGACGTCTTCCCAGGCCGGTGTCGCGGCGACATCGAGCGATGCGTAGCGAGGCGTGAGCAGCACGCTCGTCTCGCTCGTCATTTGCAGGTAGTCGTGTGGCGCGTCGAACGAGAAGTAGAGGACCTCGTTGCCGAAGGCGTCGCAGCGGCTGGTTTGATACGACGGCGCGGGTTCGATGCGTTCGCGGTGCGTGAGCACGCGCTGCCACGGCAGGTCGAGCGGACGGATCGTCGCGAGATGCTGCGCGGTCTCGACGAGCGTCGAATAGCGGTAGGTCGTGCGGTGCGTGACCGCGAGGCGCGTGCCGCTCATGACCACACCTGCGCGGCGAGCGGCACGGCGTGGCTGAACCAGCGTGCGCTGATCTCGTTCGACATCGCGGCCATGCGCTCGGCGAAACTGTCGCACAGCGCGGTGAGCGCAGGGTAGCGGCCGTCGTCGCCGGGCTCGCAAAGCACTTCCAGTGTGGGCAGCGCCTCGACGGGCGCGAGGTGTGAGGCGAACGGCTCACGCTTCGGACCGCGTGAAGCCTGGGCGATTTCGTCGAGCCGCGCGCGCAGCCGCGCATAGACGCCGTAGAGCCCGCGCGGATTGGTCGGGTCGGTCACGATCACGTCGAGCAGCGCGGGCACTTCGAGGCGCCCCGGGTAGAGCGAGCGATACGTGAGCGTGCTGTCGAACAGTTGCAGCAGCACGTCGAAGCCCGCGGGCGTGGCGAGCGTGCGTTCGTGCGCGGCGATCCGCAGCATGGTGGCGAGTGCGGACACGCGTTCGATATGGCGTCCCGCGAACAACAGGCGCCAGGCTTCGTCGCGGGTCATGCGGTCGCCCTGGCAGCCGCTGATGGCGCTTAGCTGCGTGGCGAGCGTGTCGAGCGCGCCCATCAGCGCGATGCGGTCGTACGGCGTGGGACGCCTGAATTCGAGGGTGGTGCCGTTGCGCGGCGCCGCTGGCACGAGCGAGAGCGCGTGCAGCGCGTCGCGGAAGTCGTTGCGCGAGGCAAGCACGGTGCGCCAATGGTCGTTCGAAAGCCGGCCGCGAATCTCGCCGCAGGCGTACGCCTGGCTCGCGAGCGTGCGGCCGATTCCCGTTGCGCCCGCGTTCTCGTGCAGATTGGCGACGAGCGCGCGCTCGAAGTCGTCGAGGCTGCGCCGCGCTTCATGGCCCGTGGCGGGCACGAGCCCATTGGCGGCCGCCAGTTCGATGAAGGTGCCGAACAATTCTTCGGCGTCGCTGCCTTCGAGCGAGCCGAGAATCAACCGGCACAGGCGCACGCCGTTTTCGGCGCGCTCGCCGTAACGGCCCGCCCAGAACAGGTTCTCCGCCGAGCGGCTCGGCACGCGGCGGCGCTCGCGGTGCAGCTCGCCGGGCTTGATCGGGCTCGGCAGGAGCGTAAAGGTCGAACCGGGCTGGCTCGACAGCACCCAGGTATCCACGCTGCTGCCGCCCATCTGCATCGATACGGATTCCTGATGTTCTGCCGCCAGGCGCGTGAAGCCGCCAGGCAGCACACGCCAGCCGCATTCGTGGTCGGCAATCGCGTAGACGCGCAGGACGGCCGGCCGCGCGCCGAGCATGCCCGCGCCGTTTTCATAGCGCGGCGTATAGCTGTAGCGCAGCGGCTGCTGCACCGTGAAGGCGTCGGGCAATTGCTCGATGCGCTCGCGCCAGTCGGCGAGCGTTTGCAGGCCGGCGGCGAGCCCGGGCGCGGAAGACGCGCTCGCCGCGCCGGGCCACGTCGGCACGAGCAGCGCCTCGGGCACCTGCGCGAGCGCGTCGTGCCAGGCCGCGTCTTCGCCGCACCACCAGGTCGCGCTGCTCGGCAGCGCAAGCTCCTCGCCGAGCAGCGCCTGCGCAATGCCCGGCATGAAGCCGTGCAGCGCGGGCGATTCGACGAAGCCGGCGCCCGGCACGTTCGAGACCATCACGTTGCCCGCCCGCATGACCTGCAGCAGGCCCGGCACGCCGATGGTCGAGTCGGCGCGCAGCTCGACCGGGTCGCAGAACGTGTCGTCGAGGCGGCGCAGCACCGCGTGCACGCGCTCGAGGCCATCGAGCGTCTTGAGGTACAGCATGTCGTCGCGCACCGTGAGGTCCTTGCCCTCGACGAGCGTGAGGCCGAGGTAGCGCGCAAGGAACACGTGCTCGAAGTAGGTCTCGCTGAACGGTCCCGGCGTGAGCAGCACGATATGCGCAGACGCGCCGCTCGCGCTGCGCTCGTCGGCGCTCATGATCTCGCGCGCGGCCGCGGCGAGCGTGGCGACGAGCTGCGAATAGGAAGGCGCGAGACGGTGCACCCGCATGGTGCGAAACGGCTCGGCAAAGAGGCTCGAGACGATAAGCCGGTTCTCGAGCAGATAGCCGAGGCCCGAGGGCGCTTCCGTGCGGTGCGAGACGACGGTCCACTGGCCTTCGGGCGAGCGCGCGAGGTCGAGGGCGACGATCTGCAGATACTGGCGGCCCGGCGGCACGAAGCCTTTCACGGCGCGCAGGTAGCCCGGGTGGCCGAACACCAGCGCGGGCGGCAGCAGGCCGCGCGCGAGCAGCGTTTGCGGCCCGTAGATATCGGCGACGATCTCGTTGAGCAGGCGCGCGCGCTGCGCGGCGCCGCGCTCGATCTGCGCCCATTCGGCTTCGTCGATGATGAACGGCAGCACGTCGAGCGCCCACGGGCGCGGCCCGCCCGCGTCGGCGTAGACGTTGTAGGTGATGTCGTTCTCGCGCACCTGGCGCTCGACCGAGGCCGCCGCGCTGTCGAATCCCGCCACCCCCGGCTTGCCGAGCAGGCCGAAGAACTGCCGCCACGGCTCGCGCAGCTCGCCTTCTGCCGTTTGCAGCTCGTCCCAGTGTCCGGCGCGCACCGGCAGCGTGCGCAGCGGCGCGAGCGCCTCGTCGTCGCTGGCGGAGGAATCGAACGGCAGGGTGGATTGAGTCGGCAAGATCGTGATTCGTGGCAGCGCGCCTCGCTCGCGAGGCGCGCCTTCGGTTAGGGCTATTGACGGGTTATCGGCCGCAATTAGCCGCGGCGTAGATCCAGTGTGAACGGAAATTCGAGGCTGCGCTCAGGCGGCGCCACTTCCACCGGCCCCGGCGTGTGGCCGGTCGTGAAGAAGCGCGCGCGGCGGCGGCTTTCGGCCTCGTAGGCGTTGACCGGAAACGTCTGATAATTGCGTCCGCCAGGATGCGCAACATGATACTGGCATCCGCCAATCGCGCGGGCATTCCAGGTGTCGACGATATCGATCGTGAGCGGCGCGTGCACGCCGATGGTCGGATGCAGCGCGGCCGACTGCTGCCACGCGCGAAAGCGCACACCCGCCACGCTCTCGCTCACGCGCCCAGTGGGCTGAAGCGGCAACGCGCGGCCGTTCACGCTGACGATATGGCGGTTTTCGTTGATGCCGAGCACGCGCACTTCGAGCCGCTCCACCGACGAATCGACGTAACGCACCGTGGTGCCGGCCCCGCCTTCCTCGCCCATCACGTGCCACGGTTCGAGCGCATGGCGCACCGAGAGCGCGATGCCGCCCGTCTGCACCTCGCCCACCAGCGGGAAGCGGAATTCGAAGTGCGGCGCGAACCACGCGGCGTCGAGCGCGAAGCCCGCCTGGGTCGTTTCGGCGAGCACGTCGTCGAAGTCCATCTGCACGAAGGTCGAGAGCATGAAGCGGTCGTGCAGCTCGGTGCCCCAGCGCGTGAGGCGCTGCGTGTACGGCGTTTTCCAGAAGCGCGCGACGAGCGCGCGCAGCAGCAGCTGCTGCGCGAGGCTCATGCGCGCGTGCGGCGGCATTTCGAAGCCGCGCAGCTCGAGCAGGCCCAGGCGCCCGGTCGGGCCGTCGGGCGAATAGAGCTTGTCGATGCAGAACTCGGCGCGATGGGTGTTGCCGGTCACGTCGATGAGGATGTTGCGCAGCGTGCGGTCGATGAGCCACGGCGGCACGCGCGGGCCGTTGTCGAAGGGGCTGCCGAAACCGCGCAGCAGATCGACTTGGCGCTGGATCTCGGCGAACGCGACTTCCAGTTCGTAGACCTGATCGTTGCGCGCTTCGTCCACGCGCGGCGCCTGGCTCGTCGGCCCGATGAACAGGCCCGAAAACAGATACGAAAGCGACGGGTGGTTGTGCCAGTAGGCGACGAGGCTCGCGAGCAGGTCGGGGCGGCGCAGGAACGGGCTGTCGGCGGGCGTGGCGCCGCCGAGCACGAGGTGATTGCCGCCGCCGGTGCCGGTGTGGCGGCCGTCGAGCATGAACTTTTCGGTGGAGAGCAGCGTTTCGTGCGCGGCCTGATAGAGGAATTCGGTGCGCTCGACCAGCTCGTCCCAGTTCGACGACGGGTGGATGTTCACTTCGATCACACCGGGGTCGGGCGTGACCTGGAGCATTTTCAGGCGCGGGTCGCGCGGCGGCGGATAGCCTTCGATCACGACCGGCAGCGCGAGGTCGGCGGCGGTGGCCTCGACGGCGGCGAGCAGGTCGAGGTAGTCGTCGAGTTCGGCGAGCGGCGGCATGAAGACGTGCAACTGGCCCTGCGCGCGGCCGAACGTTGCGGCTTCGGCTTTCGGTCCCGCGGCGCGCGCCGGGTCGCGCGCTTCGACGCACAGCGCGGTGCGATGGATCCAGGCGGCCGACTCGCCGCGTTCGGGGTAGCGATGTGAAGCAGAGGGCACGCCGGTGCCTCCCGCGCCTTCGGCGTAGGCGGCGCTTCCCGCACTTCCCGCGCTTCCCGCGCTTCCAGCGCGTTCTCCGCTACGCAATTGCGCAGCGGCATCAAAGTTCGCCTCGTACTGCATGCGCAGCTCGGCCGCGCTGCGCAGCGGCGCCGGCGCGGCGAACGGATCGCGCGTGTGCTGCCACGGGTAGTCGGCCTCCGCGACCCACGGCAGCGAATCGAGCGGCAACCGGTAGCCCATTGGCGAGTCGCCGGGAATGAGATACATGCGCTCGTCACGGAAGAACCATGGGCCGCTGATCCAGCGCGGGCCCTGCAGCGCGGGTTGCCCCGCTCCAGGCTCGCCGCGCTCGCAGGCGAGCGGCAGCACGTAGCCCGTCACGGTGTCGAGGCCCGAGTCGAAGATACGGCGCAACCGCATGCGCTCCATCTCGTCGTCGAGGCGCGAGTCGAACGGATCGACGTTGACGGGCAGACGGCGCTCGCGCCACAGGTAATACCAGGTGTCTTCGTAAGCGGGCTGTACGTGCTCGGGATCAACTGCGAGCTTGGTAGCGAGATGTGCAATGAAGCGCTGCGCATCCTCGGCCGTGTGGTGCGTGAGCGAGCGCTCGTCGGCGAACAGCGCGGGGTCGCGCCAGCACGGTTCGCCGTCCGTGCGCCAGAAAAGCGACAGCGCCCAGCGTGGCAACTGCTCACCCGGATACCACTTGCCCTGGCCGATATGCAAAAAGCCCAGCGCGCCATAGTGCGCGCGCAACTTGTCCATGAGTGCGATGGCGTAGCGGCGCTTGGTCGGGCCGAGCGCGTCGGTGTTCCATTCGGGCGCGTCGCGGTCGCCCGCCGCCACGAAGGTCGGCTCGCCGCCCATCGTGAGGCGCACGTCCTGGCCGGCGAGCGCGGCGTCCACCTCGATGCCTACCGCGTGCATGCCGGCCCATTGCGCTTCGGTGTAGGGCTTCGTCACGCGGGGCGTTTCGAGCACGCGCGAGATCGACATCGAATGCGAGAACTCGACTTCGCATTCGTCGAGCGCGCCCGAGATCGGCGCGGCGCTGCCGGGCTCCGGGGTGCACGCCACCGGAATATGGCCTTCGCCCGCAAGCAGCCCCGAGGTCGGATCGAGCCCGATCCAGCCCGCGCCCGGCAGATAGACCTCGCACCACGCGTGCAGGTCGGTGAAGTCGGCTTCGGCGCCGCGCGGGCCGTCGATCGCCTTGACGTCGGGTGTGAGCTGCAGCAGGTAGCCCGAGACGAAGCGCGCGGCGAGCCCGAGCTGGCGCAGCGTCTGCACGAGCAGCCAGCCCGTGTCGCGGCACGAGCCGGAGCCATTTTCCAGCGTTTCCTCGGGCGTCTGCACGCCCGGCTCCATGCGGATCAGGTAGCCGATCTCGTGCTGCAGGCGCTGGTTCAGATCGACGAGGAAGTCGATGGTCACGCGCGGCGTGCGGTCGATCGACTCGACGAACGCGGCGAAGCGCGGCGTGGGCTCGGTGCGCACGAGATACGGGGCGAGTTCGGCGGCCAGCTCGGGCGCGTAGGTGAACGGAAAACGCTCGGCGCTCGGCTCGAGAAAGAAGTCGAACGGGTTGTAGACCGCCATTTCCGCGACCAGGTCGATCGTGACGCGGAACTCGCGCGTCGGCTCGGGAAACGCGAGCCGCGCCTGATAGTTGGCGAACGGGTCCTGCTGCCAGTTGACGAAATGATCGGCGGGCTCCACGCGCATCGAATACGAGAGGATGGGCGTGCGGCAGTGGGGCGCCGGGCGCAGGCGCACCACGTGCGGCGCGAGGCGCACGAGCCGGTCATAGCGATACTGCGTGACATGGTTTAACGCGACACGGATGGACACACCCGACTCCTCGATCGACTTGGTTGGAACGGCGCAAAACGGATAAGCGGCGCACGGCGCAGCGTGCGTATGATGCAGTCGGCGCGAGTGCGGGATGTGACAGCCGCGGCGGCAACCGGGGCAAAAGCGCCGCCCGCGCGCGTGCGAGGCACGCCGCGTGCTGCGTGAGGCGCTGCGGCCCGCGCGGCCATCACAGGAATGCGGCCATGAAGACCTTTCACTGCGACCACTGCAATCAGCTGGTGTTTTTCGAAAACGAGCGCTGCGAGCGATGCGAGGCGCGCTTGGGCTATGTGCCGCAGACGGGCGAGATGCACGCTTTCGAAGACGCGGGCGAAGGCCGCTGGCGCAGCCTGAATGCCAAGGCCGCCGGCGCGCTCTTTCGCCAGTGCCACAACTACGCGGTCGAAAACGTCTGCAACGGCATGATTCCGGCCGATTCCGGGGACACGCTGTGCCGCGCCTGCCAGTTCACGCGCACGATCCCCAACCTCTCGCGAGCCGAGAACCGCCTGTACTGGTATCGCCTCGAAACGGCCAAGCGGCGCCTGCTCTATACGCTGGGTGCGCTCGGCCTGCCGCTCGTCACGCGCGCCGAAGACCCGGAACACGGCCTGCAATTCGAGTTTCTCGAGGCAACCGACGATGGCGAGCCGGTCATGACGGGCCACGATCATGGCCTCATCACGATGAACATCGCCGAGGCCGACGACGCGCATCGCGAGCGCACGCGCGTCTCGCTGCACGAACCGTATCGCACCTTGCTGGGGCATTTCCGCCACGAGGTCGGCCATTACTATTTCGACCGTCTCATCGCGCAGGAGCCAACCGGGCGCTGGCTCGAACCGTTTCGCCGCTGCTTCGGCGACGAGCGCGCCGACTATGCCGAAGCGCTCGCCGCGCATTACGCCGAAGGCCCCGCGCCGGACTGGGCCGAACGCCATGTGAGCGCGTATGCGTCGGTGCATGCGTGGGAGGACTGGGCCGAGACGTGGGCGCATTACCTGCATATCGTCGATACGCTCGACACAGCCACGGCCTGCGGCCTCGCGCTGCTGCCCGAAAGCCGCGACGAGCCTGTGCTGGTCGACCAGACGCCGGTGGACGAGGCGAGCTTCGACAGCCTCATGGCGCGCTGGTTTCCGCTCACCTACGCGCTCAATAGCCTGAACCGCAGCCTCGGCATGCCGGACGGCTATCCGTTCGCGCTGGCAACGCCTGTCATCGACAAATTGCGCTTCGTTCATCGCGTGATCTCGGCTTCGTCTTCCCGGTCGTGAACGTCCACGCGCCGCTTGCGTTTTTGCGCTCTTGTGTTCGCCAACGCGCCGGCTCAGCGCTCGAGCACCCAGGTGTCCTTCGTGCCGCCGCCCTGCGAGGAATTGACCACGAGCGAGCCTTCGCGCAGCGCGACGCGCGTGAGCCCGCCCGGCACCATACGCACTTCCTTGCCCGAGAGCACGAACGGGCGCAGGTCGATGTGGCGCGGCGCAACGCCCGCTTCGACCCACGTCGGGCACGTGGAGAGCGACAGCGTAGGCTGCGCGATGTACTTGTCGGGGTTCGCGGCGAGCACCGCGCGGAATTCCTCGATCTCGGCGCGCGTGGCGGCCGGGCCGATCAGCATGCCGTAGCCGCCGGCGCCGTGCGTTTCCTTCACGACCAGTTCCGGCAGATGGTCGAGCACGTACTGCAGGTCGTCGGCCTTGCGGCACATCCACGTGGGCACGTTCTTGAGCAGCGGTTCCTCGCCCAGATAGAAGCGCACCATGTCGGGCACGTAGGGGTAGATCGACTTGTCGTCGGCCACGCCCGTGCCCACCGCATTGCAGAGCGTCACGTTGCCCTTGCGGTAGACGTTCATGAGGCCCGCCGCGCCGAGCGTCGAGTCGGAGCGGAAGACGTGCGGATCGAGAAAGTCGTCGTCCACACGCCGGTAGATCACGTCCACGCGCTGCGGGCCCTTTGTGGTGCGCATATAGAGGTGATCGTTCTCGACGAAGAGGTCCTGGCCTTCCACGAGTTCGACGCCCATTTGCTGCGCGAGAAACGCGTGCTCGAAGTACGCCGAGTTGTACATGCCCGGCGTGAGCAGCACGACCGTCGGGTTGTCGGTGCCGGAAGGGGCGGCGGCGCGCAGCGTGTCGAGCAGCAGGTCGGGGTAGTGCGCGACCGGCGCCACGCGGTTGCGCACGAACAGGTCGGGAAAGAGCCGCATCATCATCTTGCGGTTTTCCAGCATGTACGACACGCCGGAGGGCACGCGCAGGTTGTCCTCCAGCACATAGAACTCGCCCTCGCCGGCGCGCACGATATCGATGCCCGCGATATGCGCATAGATGTCGTGCGCGACATTCACGCCCTGCATCTCGGGGCGGTACTGCGCGTTGCGCAGGATCTGGTCGGCGGGCACGATGCCGCGCTTGACGATCTCCTGCTCGTGGTAGATGTCGTGGATGAAGCGGTTCAGCGCATTCACGCGCTGGCGCAAGCCGCGCTCGAGCGTGTTCCACTCCTGGCGCTGGAAGATGCGCGGGATCACGTCGAAGGGAATCGTGCGCTCGGTGCCCGCGCCCGTGACGTCCTTTTCACCGTAGACGGCGAACGTGATGCCCACGCGCCGGAAGATGGCGTCGGCTTCGGCGCGCTTCTTGAGCATTTGCTGCTCGCTCTGGCTGCGCATCCATGTGAAGAATTCGCGGTAATGGGCGCGCGGCTCGCCGGCCTGCGCGAACGCCGCGGCGGAGAGGCCGCGAACGTCGAATTCCCCGTACTCGAACATCTCGTTGAAGAATGTTTGCTTCATGTTCGTTTTTCCGTCCGCTGCTTTTCTGCGCTGTTGCTTCGCGCTTCTTCATACAGTTCGATAATCGGGCTGCATGGGGTCATGCAACTTCCATGCCGATGCCGGGCGGGGGCGTGTCGCGCCCGTTGTTGGTGCACGGTGACGATCAGAACTCCATATCGAGTTCGTCGATGTCCTCGGTTTCCGACTGGGCCGCCGCGATCCATTCAGCAACGTAAGGCTGCTTGAGTATGCGCATGCAGTAGTCGCCGATGTCGGGGTCGATCGGCACGTCATAGGTTAGCAGGCGTGTGACGACGGGCGCATACATCGCGTCCGCCGCGCCGATCTCGCCGAACAGCCAGGGCCCGCCATACTTTTGCAGACATTCGCGCCAGATCGTCACGATACGCCCGATATCGTCCTGCGCGCGCGACCAGACGCGAAAGTTCGGGAAGTGGCCGCGCAGGTTCATGGGCAGCGCCGAGCGCAATGCGCTGAAGCCCGAATGCATCTCCCCGCATACGGAGCGGCAGTGCGCGCGCGCCGTGCGGTCCGCGGGCAGCAATTGCGCTCGCGGCTGGATCTCGTTGAGGTATTCGCAGATCGCGAGCGTGTCCCAGACCGTGATGCCGTCGTGACGCAGGCAGGGCACGAGAATGGAGGGCGAAAGCAGCAGCAACTCGGCACGCGCGGCGGCGTCGTCGAGCGGCACGGTTACCGTTTCGAATTCGAGTCCAGCGAGTTTGGCCAGCAGCCAGCCGCGCATGGACCACGACGAATAGTTCCGGCTGCTGATCGTCAGGGTCGTATTCGTCTGATTCATGGGTGCTCCAGAACGGTAAGGAAACGGTGGGCAGGTGCGGGAAGGAAGCCGCATGCACCGAATGCGCGCATCGCTTCAGCATGCACCTTTCGCGCCAGGCGGCCGCACTACATTGCGGCATGCAGGACGGCGCAGCCGGCGCGCTGTGCGAGGCGTTCGCGCCCCGCTGTCGCGGCGCGGCGCGCAGGCCGCGCCACGCCGAAAAGGTGCAAACACTGTGCCAATGAACGCTTCTGGCATATGTATTGCCTGCTTCACTTCGCGTTCAAGACAATTGAGACCCGTGCCCATGAACCTGCTTGCCTACCTGGCCTACCAGACGTTCGCGGACGCGACGAGGTTCGGGCGTGCCGCCGCGTCGTTTTCCCGTGCGGCGATCGCGGCCTGGCCCACGCTCGCATCCGGATTCGACGCGCGCTATCTCGATGCATGGTGGGAGCAGATCGAGCTTGCCGGGCTTTCGCACGCGCGGCCGCCGTTTGGAATCGATTTCGTGGAGGTCGATGGCGTGCGCACGCCGGTGACCGAAAGCGTCGTCAAGCGCACGCCGTTCGCCTCGCTGCTCCACTTTCGCAAGGACGTGGCCGTGCCGCAGCCGCGCGTGCTGCTCGTCGCTCCCATGTCGGGGCACTTCGCGACCCTGCTGCGCGGCACCGTGCGCACCATGCTGGCCGACCACGACGTCTATATCACCGACTGGCACAACCCGCGCGACGTGCCCTTGGCGGCGGGCCGCTTCGGCTTTGACGAATACGTCGAGCACGTCATGTCCTTCATTCGGCGCATCGGGCCCGATGCGCACCTGGTGGCGATCTGCCAGCCGACGGTCGCGGCGCTGGCGGCCGTCTCGTTGATGGCCGCCGACAACGATCCCGCGCAGCCCGCGAGCATGACGCTGATGGCGGGGCCGATCGATTGCCGGGTGAATCCCACCAAGGTCAACGAACTCGCCAACAGCAAGCCGATCACGTGGTTCGAGCGCAATCTCATCAGCGCGGTGCCAGGCGGCTTTCCCGGCGCGCAACGGCGCGTGTACCCGGGCTTCGTGCAACTCAGCGCGTTCATGTCGATGAATCTGGAGCGTCATCTCGCGTCATTCGAGGAGATGCGCCACGAACGGGCGAAGGGCGACCCCGCGAGAGCCGATGCGCTCAACGTGTTCTATCGCGAGTACTTCGCCACCTCCGATCTCACCGCGGAGTTTTATCTGGAAACGGTCAGCTCGGTGTTTCAGGAGTACCAACTGCCGCTCGGCAAGCTCAAGGTGGGCGAGCGCCTTGTCGAGCCGCACGCGATCCGCCGTACGGCGCTGCTCACGATCGAAGGCGAGAAGGACGATATCTGCGCGGTGGGGCAGACCGTGGCCGCCCACGATCTGTGCCGGGGGCTGCGCCCCTATATGAAGACGCATCATGTGCAGACGGGCGTGGGCCACTACGGCGTATTCAATGGCCGCCGCTGGGACACGCAGATTTATCCGCTCGTGCGCTCGACCATTCACGACCACGAGCCGCGCGCGCGACGCATTGCGGCGCCGGAGGCGGTAGGCGGCGATCAGGTGACCCTGCGCGCGCTGCTCGACGCCGACGCACATGCGGCATCGGCGATCAGCCGCGCGGCCGAAACGCAGCCCAAATAGGACGGACGGCGCGCCTTAGGTCGCGTTACTTCACGTTACGTCGCGGCGCTCGTTTGCCATGGCGTCGGCGCCGGCACGGCGCACGGCGCTTCCACATCGATCGACTTGAAGTCGGCGGGGCTCACGATTTCGAGGTACTCCATGTCGGGCGAGTAATCGAAGAGGTAATGCGCGATGCCCGGCGCCTGATGCACGCAGTCCCCCGCTTCGACGAGGGTTTCCTTGTCGCCGTACATGAAGCGCGCCCAGCCCTTGAGCATGATGACAATGTGAAATTCTGCCTCATGCCGGTGCCAGCCCGTGCCCAATTCCGGCGCAAGATTTGCCCTGACGAGTTGCGCGACCACCTTGCCGTGCGTCGCATCGGCGATTCCCAGGTCTCGATAGACGAAGAAGTCGCGCAGCCCTCCGCCCGTAAATGACGTGTCCTGCGGCTTGACGTGCGAAAAGTCCGTGGCGAGTGCGGTTTGCATGACAGGTCTCCCGAGCGCGAAGGTTGAAGGGGCAACGGGTTCGACAAGCACGACGCGTTCCAGCGTGAGGCCATGAACATTCGGGTTCTTCTATGACGCCGTGGCCGGTTATATCGATTCTGTTATTCATCACATAATGAATCGAAATTTCGGCCTTAATTTTGACTGACCAATATTTTCGCTAACGTGACGTTATCCGGCGGACAACTGTCGAATAGCGTCGCATCCTTCCCAATCCTGTTTCGGAGACCTCATGGCAACAAAATTCGCTTGCGCGGCGGTGCGCTCACTGCGCTTCGCGGCGACGGTCGTCGCCACGCTCGGCGCCTGTGCCGCGCTAAGCCCCGCGGCTACCGCCGCGGCCCCGATCGGCGTTGCGTTCGTCTATCTCGGCAACCCCGGCGACGCAGGCTGGACCTATGCGCACGAGCAGGGCGTGAAGGCGATCGAAGCGAAGTTCGGCGACAAGATCAAGGTCACGCGCGTGGAGAACGTGCCCGAATCGGCCGACTCCGAGCGCGTGTTTCGCGATCTCGCAAGCAAGGGCAACAAGATCATCGTCGGCTCGAGTTTTGGTTTTCAGGACTTCGAACTGAAGACCGCAAAGGATTACCCGGACGTGGTATTCGAGCACGCAACGGGCTACAAGAAGGCCGCGAACTTCGCGACCTATGACGTGCGCACGTACCAGAGCGCGTATCTTGCCGGGCTCGTCGGCGGCTATACGACGAAGACGAATACGCTCGGCTTCGTCGCCTCGGTGCCGGTGCCGGAAGTGGTGCGCAACATCAACGCCTTCACGATGGGCGCGCGCTCGGTCAATCCGAATGCGAAGGTCAAGGTCATCTGGATCAATAGCTGGTTCGATCCGGGCAAGGAGAAGCAGGCGGCCGAAACGCTGATCGGCCAGGGCGCGGACGTGCTGATTCAGAACACCGATTCGACGGCGACGATGCAGACGGCCGAGCAGAAGAAGGTGCACGCGTTCGGTTGGGACTCCGATATGAAGAAGTTCGGCCCGAATGCTCAATTGGGCGCATGCGTGAGCTACTGGGGCGTGTATTACTCTCACCTGGTCGAACAGGTGCAGGCGGGAACGTGGACCAATGCGCCAACGTGGTGGGGCCTCAAGGAAAAAGCCATCGACCTTGCCGACATCAATACGGCAACCGTTTCGCCTGCCGCGCAAAAGGCGCTCGCGCAAAAACGCGACGATATCATTGCCGGCAAGTTCGATCCGTTCGCGGGACCGATCAAGGATCAGAGCGGCGCGATCAAGGTGGCCGCCGGCACGTCGCTGCCCGATGCCGAGTTGCAGCGGCTAAACTGGTTCGTGCAAGGCGTAGACGGCGCATTGCCGAAGTAACACCGCCGACGTAACGCCACCGACGTAACACGACAACAAGGAGGAGACATAGTTTGAGCCTGACCCATTTGCCGCAACAAAGCGCGTCGGCGTTTCCCGAACAAGGGCTCGCGCCGACGCGCGAACAGATCGTGCGCCATTTGCGTCACGCGAGCCTTGTCGCGGAGCGTGCGACGCTCCTGGGTCACCACCCGTTTGGCGCCATTCTCGTCGGACCCGATCAAGAGTCGGTGCTCATCGAACAGGGCAATGTCGATACCGTCAATCATGCGGAGGCGGTGCTCGCGCGTACCGCTGCGCTGAACTTTACGCCGCAATACTTGTGGAGTTGCACGCTGTATACGACGGTTGAGCCGTGTTGCATGTGCGCGGGCACGGCCTATTGGGCGAACATTGGGCGCGTGGTGTTCGGCATGACGGAAGAGCGGCTGCTGCAATGCACGGGCGACCATGCGGAGAATCCGACGATGAGTGTGTCGTCGCGCTATGTGTTCGACCATTGCCAGAAGCGCGTAGAGCTGATCGGGCCGGTGCCCGAGGTCGAGGAAGAAGTGATGGACGTGCAGCGCAGGTTTTGGGGGCGTCGTTGAGCGGCGTCGCGGGGGCGTAATTGGGCGTAATCACGCGCAATTGCGCTTTAAGTCATCTGACCTATGCTTAACGCACCGGCTTCGTTTGAACAGGAGGAAAGCAAATGAAAGCTCGACGCGTGTTTGCAGCCCTGCTGGCTGTATCGCTTGTCCTCGCGCTTCCGGCAACCGCGAGTTACGCATGCGACGGTAGTGGTTATAACCAGCCAAACGGCCCGGGAAAATGAAGCGGTCATATAACTAGCCGCTGGCCGGGAAAACCGCCACCAAAAAACTTTTCTGCACCGCCGCATCGGGTATGCTCATCCCCATCCGTCTCATTGCATTGACGAGAAACAGGGGAGCGAAGACATGCGGCGTGTGGTATTCAATCAGAAGGGTGGCGTAGGCAAGTCAACGATTGTTTGTAATCTCGCCGCAATCAGCGCGAATGAGGGTCAGCGTACGCTCGTGATCGACCTCGACGCGCAGGCAAATTCGAGCCAGTACCTGCTCGGGGCCGCTTCCGCCGATGCGAAGCCCAACGTCGCCGACTTCTTCGAAACCGCGCTGACTTTCAGCTTCAGGCCCATCGACGTCACGTCGTTCATTCATTCGACACCGTTCGAGAATCTGGACGTGATGCCCGCGCATGCGGACCTCGACACGCTGCACGGGAAGCTCGAGTCGCGCTACAAAATCTACAAGTTGCGCGACGCGCTCAAAGAACTCGACATGTACGATGCGATTTACATCGACACGCCGCCTGCGCTGAACTTCTACACGCGCTCCGCGCTAATCGCGGTCGAGCGCTGCCTCATTCCATTCGACTGCGACGACTTCTCGCGCCGCGCGCTCTACACGCTGCTCGAGAACGTGAAGGAGATTCAGCAGGATCACAATGCCGCGCTCACGGTCGAAGGCATCGTCATCAACCAGTTCCAGCCGCGCGCGAGCCTGCCGCAGAAGCTCGTCGACGAACTCGTCGATGAAGGGTTGCCGGTGCTGTCGTCGCGGCTGTCGTCGTCGGTGAAGATTCGTGAATCGCATCAGCAGGCCAAGCCTGTCGTGCACCTCGACCCGGCGCACAAACTCACACGCGAGTTTGTCGCGCTACACCAGGAATTGAGCGGAGCCTGAAGAGCAAGAGCGGACATCACCGGTTTACGCCCCCGGCGGAGTGTGCAAGTATCCCTCGCAGCGAGTAGCACCGATACTCTTGCTCTCTTGCGAGGTGCACAATGGACTGGAGGTTCTGGAAGACCGAGAAGCGCCAGGAAGAAGAGGCGCGCAACTGGCCGACCGATACGCATGAATCCATACGCCAACTCCTGGGCATGTACCAGGGCGTTGGCACGCCGCCGTTCGCGAACTGGGCCGCGCCCGGCATCGCGTTCACCCCCGAAGTCGAAACGACCGCCCAAAATGGGGTCAAGGGCTATCAGCTTGCCCTGTGGTTCTGGCTGTTTGCCGAGAAGCACGGCACCATCGCGGCGCGAATGGCGCGCGAAACGTTTTGCCTGCTAGCCGATGCCGCGCAGCCGTCGTCGGGAGACGCGATCGATGCACTGCTCGACCAGGAAAATCGCCTGGCGCGTGCTGTCGAAGCGATTTCCGCCGAACAGCGCGCGTTCGCGGTGGAAGGCATGCGTGTTGAACTGCCGATGGAATTCTTTCTCGCCACCGGCACCCTGAGGCTTCGGCCCGAGTCGCCTTATGCGGGGGAGGCGGGCGCTTCCCTGCAAGGCAACGACTACAAGCTGGCGGACTGCTTTCGCCACGCCACTGACGAAGCGCTCGCCGTTTTCCGGCCGATGATCGAGGCCGTCGAATTCGACGCGAAGTCGCTGCCCAACTGGAAATGGAGCGCCCGGCCCGGCGCGGCGGAGCGCCACTTGCAGCGGCGCTACAGCAATCCGCTTTTCCCTCTGCACCGGCAGATGGTGACGGCCCACGACGTGCATGAAGCGCGGCTCGCCGACAATCAGGCGCTGCAGGACATTCGCAACGAACTCAATGAAGTGAGGCGCGCATTCTTCGAAAAGCCGGAGCTGCCGCTGAACTGGCTGGCCTACCTCGAAAGCTATCGGGACGAAGTCGACCGGCTCGATGAACGCCGCCTCGTAGCGGGCGGGCAAAACGCTGCGCTCGGCGAAGCGATCGCGGCGCTACGTGCTGACGTGCTTGCGCCGTGGCGCGCCGAGATCCAGAAGAGCCGCCCCAGCCTCGCCGCGCTCGAGCAGGACGAAGCGCGCAGGGCCGAACGGCGCGCGCTGCTGTACGGGTGCGACTGGACGGCGCAACTGCTGAGTCACGGCTCGCTGATCCCGCCGGAGGAAGTCGTGCCCGCACTGCTGAGCGAATCGCCGCCTGAGCTGGAGCGGGCGGTGACGGGGCTGCAGTCCGAGCCGCGTTTGCATGAGACGCTGGCGCACTGCCGGGCCGTTGGGCATCGGATCGTCAATGAGCTTCGCGCCGCGGGTCACAGCTTTCCCGATATGACCGACAAGCTTCGTATTCTGGACGGCTCATTCGACGGCCCGCTGAACCGTCCCCAGGACGGACCGCACGACAGCGCAACGGGGCAGGTGCCCGCGTGAAGAGGCGGGCATCCGGCTGATTCGCTAACGTCAGGTCTTCAGCCGGTAGCCCGTTTTGAAGATCCACGCCGTAATCACGAGGAACAGCGCGAGAAAGGCGGCTGTCATGCCGAGACTCACGCCGACGTCGACGTCCGCGAGCCCGTAGAAGCTCCAGCGAAAACCGCTGATGAGATAGACGATCGGGTTGAACAGCGTGATCACCTTCCATGCGGTGGGCAGCATGTCGACCGAGTAGAACGCGCCGCCAAGGAAGGTGAGCGGCGTGATGACCAGCAGCGGCACGATCTGCAACTTCTCGAAGTTGTCCGCCCAGATGCCGATGATGAAGCCGAGCAGGCTGAACGTGACCGCCGTTAGCAGCAGGAACAGCACCATCCACACGGGATGCTGGATCTGGATTGGCACGAACAGCGCCGCGGTCGCGAGGATGATGAGCCCGAGCACGACCGACTTGGTCGCCGCCGCGCCGACATAGCTGATCACGATTTCGAGGTAGGACACGGGCGCCGAGAGCAGTTCGTAAATCGTGCCCGTGAAGCGCGGGAAGTAGATGCCGAACGACGCGTTCGAAATGCTCTGCGACAAGAGCGACAACATGATGAGGCCCGGCACGATGAACGCGCCGTAGCTCACACCGTTGACTTCCTTGATGCGCGAGCCGATCGCGGAGCCGAATACGATGAAGTAGAGCGAGGTGGAAATCACCGGCGCAACGATGCTTTGCATCAGCGTGCGCCGGGTGCGCGCCATTTCGAAGCGGTAGATGGCGCGAATTGCGTAATGGTTCATCGCGAGGTTACCTGTCCTTTTACCTGTGCTTTGCCATCTTCCTCGACCGCAGGCGCGGCGAATGGCGCAGCGGCCGCCGGGTCCTGATGGACGAGACTCACGAAGATGTCCTCCAGCGAACTCTGGCTCGTTTTCAGGTCCGTGAAGCCAATGCCGGCATCGCTCAGGTCTTTCAGCAGCGCAATGATGTCGTTGCGCTCGTTTTCGCTGTCGTAGGTGTAGATGAGTTCGGCGCCGCTGCCGGCCAGTTCCAGCCCCCAGGCGGCGAGCCCTTCCGGAATGGCGCGCAACGGGGCTTCGAGCTGCAACGTCAGTTGCTTGCGGCCCAGCTTGCGCATGAGTACGTCCTTGTGCTCGACGAGCATGATCTTGCCTGCGTTGATCACGCCGATCCGGTCGGCCATCTCTTCGGCCTCGTCGATGTAGTGGGTCGTGAGAATGATCGTCACGCCGTTCGCCTTGAGCCCGCGCACGAGTTCCCACATGTCGCGGCGCAATTCGACGTCCACACCCGCAGTCGGTTCGTCCAGAAACAGGACCTGCGGCTCGTGCGCGAGCGCCTTCGCGATCAGCACGCGGCGCTTCATGCCGCCCGAGAGCGTCATGATCTTGTTGTTGCGCTTCTCCCACAGCGACAGGTCGCGCAGCACGCGTTCGACATACGCGGGGTTGGCTGGCTTGCCGAACAGGCCGCGGCTGAACGACACCGTGGCCCAGACCGTTTCGAATGCGTCGGTGGTGAGCTCCTGCGGCACGAGGCCGATCAGCGAGCGCGCGGCGCGGTAGTCGGCGAGGATATCGTGACCGGCCACGCGCACGCTGCCTTCGCTCGCGTTGACGATGCCGCAGATGATGCTGATGAGCGTCGTCTTGCCCGCGCCATTCGGCCCCAACAGCGCGAAGATTTCGCCGCGCTGGATGTCGAGGTTGATGTTCGTGAGCGCGTGGAGCCCCGATGCATAGACTTTCGAGAGATTCTCGATGGAGAGGATCGTTTGCATGTGCGTGACATTACCAGAAGCGGGTAAAACACACCGCGCGGACCACGCGGGACCGCTCCAGGGAAAACCCTCGCATCTCATTCCCATTCGCTGGGAATCGTATTTTTGATTTCTGGGAGTGACGTGGCATGCTGACTGCATCCATTCAGCCTTCGTCCTCCAGGTGAAACACGAACCCGGTGTTACTGGCGCAGAGCGCCTGCTACTGGTGCTTTCGGCACTCGCGAGCCGCGGCAAGGCAATGTCCGCGAAGGACATGCTCGCGGCAACGGGTCTCGCGCAGAGCACACTCTACCGCCAGGTCGCGGTGCTCAAGCGCTGGGGCTTCGTGACCGAAGACGCCGGCTATTACGCGCCGGGCCCCATCAGTCTGCAGCTTGCGCTCGGCTTCGACGTCAATTCGCTGCTCGTCGAATCGAGCCGCGAAGGCATGCTGCAACTCGCGCGGACCTCGCAGGAGAGCGTCGGACTCGTCGTTGCCGTGAACGACCAGGTGGTCTGCCTCGAAATGGTCGAGAGCACGCATTCGCTGCGCTGCTCATTCGAGAAGGGGCGCGCGGTTGCACTCAAGGCCGGCGCGTCGGCCAAGTCATTGCTCGCGTTCATGCAAGAAAAAGCGCGCGGCGAGGCGCTCGATCGCCTCTTCGCCGGCGACGCAGCGGGCCGCGCCGCGATCGAAGCGGAACTGGCGCAGATTCGCGCACGCGGCTACGCGGTGAGCGAAAGCGAAGTCGACCCCGGCGTATGGGGCGTGAGCGCGCCGGTGTTCCGGCGCGTTGCGCGCGGCGCGCTCGCCAACGCGTCGATCACCTTGATGGCGCCGTCCTCGCGCGTGGCGGGCCGCGAGCTTCAACTCGCCGACTGGACCTTGCGCACTGCGCACGCCATTTCCGCCCGCCTGCAAACCGAATGAATGCGAACGAATGCGAACGAATGCGATTGCATTTCGATAGACCGCAACGAAAGAAGTCAACAACCGTAGCGTCCCGATCAACCACACACCGGAGTCCAACCATGAAACTGCACAAACTGCTGTCCGCCACGTGCGTCGCATTCGCGATGTTCGCCGCCGCCGCTCCCGGCACCGCGAGCGCGCAAGCGCAGAACGTTCTCCAGGTCGCGACCGACGCGACGTTCCCGCCGATGGAGTTCACGGAAAACGGCCAGCGCACCGGCTTCGACGTCGACCTCATGAATGCGCTCGCCAAGGCCATGGGCAAGCAGGTCCAGTGGACCGACATCGACTTCAAGGGGCTGATTCCGGGGCTCATCGCGCACCGCTTCGACGCCGCGATCTCCGGCATCTACATCACGCCTGAACGCAGCCAGGTGGTGGACTTCACGCAGCCGTATTTCGCGGGCGGCCTCGTCGCGCTCGTGAAGGCCGACTCGCCGATCAAGACGCTCGCCGATCTCGAGGGCAAGAAGGTCTCCGTGCAGGTCGGCACGAAGTCGGTGAACTTCCTGCGCGACAATTACCCGAAGGTCACGCGCGTCGAGGTCGAGAAGAACCAGGAAATGTTCGACCTCGTCGGCATTGGCCGCGCCGACGCCGCCGTTACCGGCAAGCCCGCTGCGTATCAGTTCGCACGCACGCGCCCCGGATTTCGCGTGCTCGACACGGAGCTGACGAAGGAGGCCTATGGCATTGCGGTGCGCAAGGACGAACCGCAATTGCGCGATTCGCTGAACGCAGCGCTTGCGAAGATCAAGGCGGACGGCACCTACGCCCAGATCGTGAACAAGTGGTTCGGCGCCGGTTCGAAGTAATGCGGCGGATCTGATCCATGCAACTCGACTTCTCTCCGGCCATAGCCGGTTGGGCCGACATCGCACACGGCGCGCTGGTCACGGTGGAGGTGACCGCCGCGGCGCTCGTGCTCAGCTGCCTGCTCGGCCTTTTGATCGGCATCGGCCGGCTCGCGCCGCAACGGCGGCTCATTTACGGCTTCTGCACCGGCTACCTTGTCTTCTTTCGCGGCACGCCGCTGCTCGTGCAGTTGTTCCTGCTGTTCTTCGGGCTGCCGCAGTTCAACATTCTGCTGCCGGCGTTCGTTTGCGGCATGTTGGGGCTCGGGCTCTATTCGGCGGCTTATGTTTCGGAGATCGTGCGCGGCGCGATTCAGTCCGTCGATCGCGGGCAGATGGAAGCTGCGCGTTCGATCGGCATGTCGGCGGGGCAGGCCATGCGCGCGATCATTCTCCCGCAGGCCGTTGTTCGCATGATTCCGCCGCTTGGCAACGAATTCATCGCGCTCATCAAGAATTCCGCGCTGGTCTCGCTGCTGACGATCGACGACCTCATGCATGAAGGCCAGAAGATCATCAGCGTTTCGTATCGCTCGCTGGAGGTGTACCTCGTGGTCGCGCTCGTCTACCTCGTGCTCACGCAGACGACCAACTATGCGCTGCATCGCGTCGAGCGCCGCTTGCGCGCAGGAGGGATGGTGCAATGAGCACGCAACCGGATCCGATCGTCAGCATTCGCGGACTCAAGAAGTCGTTTGGCTCGCACCTCGTGCTCAACGGCATCGACTTCGATATTCAGCCGCAACAAGTGGTCGTGGTGATCGGCCCGAGCGGTTCGGGCAAGAGCACGTTCCTGCGCTGTTGCAACGGCCTCGAGCAGCCCGAGGGCGGCACGGTCGATATCTGCGGTCATCGCCTCGTGGAAAACGGCGCGATGCTCAAGGACCGCGCGCTCAACGCGCTGCGTACCGAAGTCGGCATGGTGTTCCAGTCGTTCAACCTGTTCCCGCACCTCTCGGTACTGCACAACATCACGGTTGGGCCGCGCATGTTGCGCGGCGCTTCGAAGGCGCAGGCCGAGTCCGCCGCGCTTGCCCTGCTCGAGAAAGTCGGGCTCGCGCACAAGGCGCATGTGATGCCGGCCAGCCTTTCGGGCGGACAGAAGCAGCGTGTCGCGATTGCGCGCGCGCTCGCCATGCAGCCGCGCGTGATGCTGTTCGACGAGCCGACTTCGGCGCTCGACCCGGAGCTGGTGGGCGAGGTGTTGCAGGTCATGAAGCTGCTGGCTTCCGAGGGCATGACCATGGTGGTCGTCACGCACGAAATGGGCTTCGCGAAGGAAGTGGCCGACGTCGTGGTGGTGATGGACGGCGGCGAGATCGTCGAGGCGGGGCCGCCTTCGACGATCTTCACCGCGCCGGCGCAGCCGCGCACGCGCAGCTTCCTGCAAGCGGTGCTTTCACGAGCATGAGCCGCTCGTCCGTAGCAACGGTGACGCTGCTGCGCGGCGTCGATCTTGCGCCCGCACCCTGGAAGAATGGCGGCGGGGTGACGCGCGAAATCGCGGCGGGTGGCGCGGCGCTCGCGCCGCCCGATGCGTTCGCCTGGCGCGTGAGTCTCGCGGATATCGCGCAGGCCGGGCCATTTTCGCGTTTCGATGGCGTCGACCGTACGCTCGTATTGTTCGAAGGCGCGGGCTTGCAGCTGGACGAAGTGCGCGCTGCCGCAGAGATGCCCCACGCAACGCACAGGCTGGAAAGCGCGCTGGACATCGCCCGCTTTGCCGGTGAATCCACGATCGATGCGCGGATTGCCGCAGGGCCCGTGCGCGTGTTCAACCTGATGGTGCGCCGTGGCGTCGCGCATGGCGCGCTCGAAGTGTGGCGAGAAGCAGGGCGGCGCACGGTATGTGCGCAGACCGTGTTGCTGCATGCCGTGCAACGCGAGGTTGCGGTGAGCGTGGCCGGAGAGGGTTTCATCGCGCTCGCGCCAGGCGACACGTTGCGCGTGGACGCCGGGCAGGCAATGAACCTCAAAGCGCGCGGCGAAGGCACGCTGCTGGCCGTCACACTCGATATTGCGCGAACCTGATTTCATGAGCACCGTTATTCCTCCGCTTTCCATCGTGAACGCGCTTTTCGCAGACCATGCATACCTGCCAGGCGGTTGGCGCCGCAACGTGCTGCTCGAATGGGACGCAACGGGCACGCTGCGCGGCGTGACGCCCGATCTCGCGCACGCGCCCCAGGGCGTCGTATGCGCGGCCGGTCCGCTCATCCCTGGCATGCCTAATCTTCATTCGCATGCGTTCCAGCGCGCGATGGCTGGCCTCACCGAATACCGCGCGAATCCCACCGACAGCTTCTGGAGCTGGCGCGACCTGATGTACCGTTTCGCTGCGCGCATCACGCCCGAGGATCTTGAGGCCGTTGCGAGCTGGCTTTACGTCGAAATGCTCAAAGCGGGCTATACGTCCGTGTGCGAGTTCCACTATGTGCATCACGCGCAGGACGGCCAGCATTATGCGAGTCCCGCCGAGCTGGCGCAGCGTGTGGTTAGGGCGGCAGAAGTCAGCGGCATCGGCATGACCATGCTGCCGGTGCTTTACCAGTACAGCGGCTTCGGCCAGCTACCGCCGCGCGACGACCAGCGGCGCTTCATCAACACGCCCGACCAGTTGCTCGCCATCGTCGACTCGTTGCAACGCTTACGGCCGCAACACGGCGCGTTGCGCTATGGCGTCGCGCCGCATTCGCTGCGCGCGGTGTCGCAGGACGCGTTACGCGCGCTGCTGGAAGGACTCGATGCCGCGCTACCGAACGCGCCTGTGCATATCCATATTGCCGAGCAGACCGCCGAAGTGGACGCGTGCCTTGCAACCGAGGGCGCGCGGCCCGTTCAATGGCTGCTCGATCGCTTCGACGTGAACGCGCGGTGGTGTCTCGTGCACGCGACGCACATCGACACGAACGAGACGCAGGCGCTCGCAAGGAGCGGCGCGGTGGCGGGCTTGTGCCTCACGACGGAGGCGAATCTCGGCGACGGCTTTTTCCCGGCCCATGACTACCTCGCGGCGCAGGGCACGTTCGGCATCGGCTCCGATAGCCATATCGGCGTGGACTGGCGCGCCGAGTTGCGCCTGCTCGAATACGGGCAGCGGCTCACGCGGCGCGAACGCAATGTGCTCGCATCGCACGAGACGGCGCAGGTGGCCGACCGTCTGTTCGACGCGGCGCTCGCTGGCGGCGCGCGCGCAACCGGACGCGCGGTGGGCGCGTTGCAGGAGGGCGCCCGCGCCGACTGGCTCGTGCTCGACGCGCAGCACCCGAACCTCGCGCAGCAAACGCCACAAAGCTGGCTTTCCTCCGTGGTGTTCTGCGAGCACGGCGAAACGCCGGTGCGCGACGTGTACGTGGGCGGCGAGCCAGTCGTCGCGCACCGGCGCCACCGCGACGAAACGCGCCTGTACGCCGGCTATCGCAAGGCGCTGAACCATCTCCTCGCCAGCGCTTGAGTGCGTGGCCAACCGAACGGAGCCCACATGACCGACCTCTATTTGCTCGAACGCGGCACGGCGCCGCTGCTGATTTCGATTCCCCACCTCGGCACGCAGATACCCGAGCCGCTGCGCGACGCCTATACGGACATTGCGCTCACGGTTGCCGATACCGACTGGCATCTCGACCGGCTCTATGCGTTTGCGCAGTCATTGGGCGCGACGATATTGGGTGCGCGCGTGTCGCGCTATGTGATCGATCTGAACCGGCCGCCCAATGACGAAAGCCTGTATCCGGGGCAGACGACGACTTCGCTGTGCCCGACCGAAACGTTTCGCGGCGCGGCGCTCTATCGCGAGGGCCGTGCGCCCGATGCGCAAGAACGGCAACGCCGCGTCGCCGCCTACTGGCAGCCGTATCACGACGCGCTGCGCGCCGAGTTGCAGCGCTTGCGCACGCAACACGCCAACGTGCTGCTGTGGGAAGCGCACTCGATTGCGAGCGTGCTGCCGCGGCTATTCGATGGCAAGCTGCCTGATCTGAACATCGGCACGCAGGACGGCCGCACGGCGGCGCCGGCGGTCCAGGCGGCAGTCGAGCGCGCGGCTTCGGCAAGCGGCTTCACATGGATCGCGAACGGCCGTTTCAAGGGCGGCTACAACACGCGCCACTACGGCGCGCCGCAAGACGGCGTGCATGCCGTGCAGCTCGAAATGTGCCAGTCGACGTATATGAGCGAGGCAGCGCCGTTCGACTACGCGCCGTCGCTCGCGCAGAAAATCGAGCCGGCGGTGAGCGCGATGGTGGGCGGCGCGCTCGAGGCCGTGAAGGCGATGAACGCCTCGGCGGGCTGATAGCGCGGCGCTTCGGCTATTCGGGTTTGCCCCGTCCTGGATGCCGCTTGAGCGCGGGAAAGTACTCAGTTGCGCGGGCTACGATGGCGCTGCCGATCGTAGTATTCTCTAGCGACGCGGCCTCGGGGGGGCGCTGATGTGCCATCGCGAAGCAGTCCAGACATCCAGATAAAGAGGAGAGGTTGAATGAAGTTGAAGAAGCTCCTGTTCACAAGCGCGCTTGCGGTATCGGCACTGGGATTCACCGCCATTTCCGCCCATGCGGAGGATCTGCTCGATTCCGTCAAACAGGCCGGGGTGCTGAAAATCGGTCTGGAGGGCACCTATCCCCCGTTCGATTCCCGTGACAGCAGCGGCCAGCTCGTCGGCTTCGATGTGGACGTCGCGAAGGCGGTGGCGGCCAAGCTCGGGGTCAAGCCCGAGTTCATTCCCACCGAATGGAGCGGCATTATCGCGGCGCTGCAGGCCGGCAAGTTCGACGTGATCGTCAATCAGGTGACCATCACGCCGCAACGCCAGCAGGCGCTCGACTTCAGCCAGCCGTACACGTATTCGGCGGCCCAGCTGATCCAGCGCGCCGACGACAAGCGCGAATTCAAGACACTCGCCGAATTCAAGGGCGACAAGAAGCTCGGCGTGACGCTCGGCACCAACTATGACCAGATGGCGCGCGCCGTGCCGGGCATCAACGTGCAGACGTATCCCGGCGCGCCGGAGAAGCTGCGCGACCTGGCCGCGAAGCGCATCGACGCAACGATGGACGACCGCCTGATGCTGCCGTACATCATCAAGACGTCGAACCTGCCGCTGCGTCCGGGCGCCGTGTTGCCGGGCGCCGATCAGGAAATGGCCATTCCGTTCCGCAAGGGCAATCCGAAGTTCGAGAAGGCGATCAACGACGCGCTCACCTCGCTCAAGCAGGATGGCACGCTCAAGAAGATCTCCATGCAGTGGTTCGGCCAGGACGTGACGCAACCGCTCGCTCACTAACGCGACACCTTGCTTCACTCGCGCCGGCCGCATTCACGGCCGGCGCGATCGCTTCAACACTCCTTTTTAGCGCGCCGCCTGCGTCCTCGTGCGCATCTTCGCCACTTCTGCCGCGCCCACCGCACCCGCCTTGTTGTTCCACCCCGCGCGCACGAACGTGAGCACGTCGGCAATCTGCTTGTCGCTTAGGACATCTGCATAAGCGGGCATGGGGTACGGCGCGGGCATGCCCTGAATCACGAGATCGCCGGTGCCGTTGAGCGTGACGTTGATGAGCGACGACGCGTCCTTCTCCAGCACGTTGGGATTGCCCGCGAGCGGCGCGAACATCGGCGCGAAGCCGCGCCCGTCGGCGCCGTGGCAATGCATGCAATACGCCGTGTAGACGCGCGCGCCCGCATCGTTGGCCGGGCGCGAGAGCGATACCTTCGTCGCCTGCGGGTCATACGCATACGCCGGTCCACCATCGCCGCCCTTCGCCGGCAGCGACTTCAGGTAGACGGCGATCGCGTTCACGTCCGCGTCGTTCATGGCCTGGGTGCTCTTGTTGACCACGTCGGTCATCGCGCCGAACGCCGAGGCGTGCTGGTTCGCACCCGTCTTCAGGAACTGCGCGAGGTCCGCTTCGCTCCAGCGCCCGAGGCCCGTGTTGTGCTCTCCCGTCAGGTTCGAGGCGAACCAGCCGTCGAGTGCGGCGCCCGTGAGCCAGGCGTCGCCGCTTTCGTCGAGCGCCTTCTCGTTGAAGCCGACGCCGCGCGGCGTGTGGCACGAGCCGCAGTGGCCGAGGCCCTGCACGAGGTACGCGCCGCGGTTCCATGCCGCGTCTTTGCCCGCTTTGTCCTGGTACGCGCCTTTCTCGAGAAAGACGGCGTTCCAGAGCTTGAGCGGCCAGCGCATGTTCATCGGCCATTTGATGTCGGCGTCGCGGTTGCTCTGCCTGACCGGTTGCACGCCCTGCATGAAGTACGCGTAGAGCGCGGCGACGTCTTCGTCGCGCACCTTCGCGTACGAGGGATAGGGCATTGCCGGATAGAGGTTGTGGCCGTCTTTTGCCACACCCTCGCGCATGGCGCGCGCAAAGTCCGCCTGCGTGTAGTTGCCGATGCCGGTGTCGGGGTCGGGCGTGATGTTGGTCGTGTAGATGCGTCCGAGCGGCGTGTTCATCGGCAGGCCGCCTGCAAACGGCTTGCCGTGCGGCGCCGTGTGGCACGCCGCGCAGTCGCCCACGGTGGCGAGATACGCGCCGCGCTGGATTGTGGCGGCGTCCGCTGCGGCCGCTGCAAAAGCGGGGCGCGCACCGGCACACGCGAAGGCCGCGAGGGCGAGCGCGAGTTTTGCACCGCGGCCGGCGGCGCGGCGCAGGCCGCGGGCTCGTTGGGATGCCTTGATCGTTTTCGTCATGGTTCGCTCCCTCACGCCGACTGTGCGGATGCGCCCGCGTTCGCGAGCTGGCGGCCCACGGGCAAATGCCGCAGACGCTTTCCGGTGGCCGCATAGATCGCATTCGCCACGGCCGGAATGACCGCCGCGGTACCGGGCTCGCCGATCCCGCCAGGCGCTTCGGCGCTCTTCACCATATGCACTTCGATCACCGGCATCTGGTCGATGCGCATGATCCGGTAGTCGGTGAAGTTGGTTTGCGTCACACGTCCGCGCTCGATCGTGATTTCCCCCCACAACGCGGCGGTGATGCCGAACGCAATGCCGCCCTGGATCTGCGCCTCGATAGTCTCGGGATTCACGACCATGCCGCAATCCACGGCGCACACCACGCGGTTCACGCGCACCTCGCCGTCGTCCACGGTGACGTCGGCGACCATGCTGAGGAAGCTGCCGAACGCGTGCATCACCGAAACGCCGCGCCCCTGGCCCTTCGGCATCGGCGGTCCCCAGTTGGCGGCGCGCGTGGCCACGTCGAGCACGCCCAGCGCGCGCGGCGACTTGCCGAGCAGATTGCGGCGATAGCTGACCGGATCGGTTTTCGCGGCCACGGCCAGCTCGTCGATGAAGCTCTCCACCACGAACGTGCCGCGCGTCGGTCCCACGCCGCGCCAGAACGCGGTAGGCACCGCATGCGGCTCCTGGCGCACGTATTCGATCAACTGGTTCGGCAGGTCATAGGGCAGGTCGGCGGCGACTTCCACGGCGTCGGGGTCCACGCCGTGCTGGAAGGCGGGTGGCGCAAAGCGCGCCATGATCGAAGACCCCGCAATGCGGTGTTGCCACGCCACGGGTTTGCCGTTCGCGTCGAGCGCGGCCGAGATGCGGTCGTAGTAGTACGGCCGGTACATGTCGTGCTGAATGTCCTCCTCGCGCGTGTAGAACACCTTCACCGGCACATTCAGCTGCTTGCCGATCTTGAGCGCCTGGGTGATCGCGTCGACTTCGAGCCGCCGCCCAAAGCCGCCGCCGAGCAGGTGGTTGTGCACCGTGATCTGCTCGGGCTTGAGACCGGTGACGGCCACGGCCGTATCCACGGCGCGCGTGGGCACCTGGGTGCCCACCCAGATGTCGCAGCCGTCGGGCTGCACGTGCACCGTGCAGTTGATCGGCTCCATCGTTGCGTGCGCAAGGAACGGCTGCTGATACACCGCGTCGATGCGCGTTTTCGCGTTGCCGAACCCCTGCTGCACGTCGCCGTCCTTGCGCGCAACGGCGCCCTCTCGTTGCGAGGCGCTCGCCAGATCGGCGACGATCTGCTGCATCGACACGCTCGCGCCCGCGCCTTCGTTCCACTGAACGACGAGCGCCGCCGCGCCGCGTTTCGCGGCCCACGTGTGCGCGCCGATCACGGCCACGGCGTTGTCGATCTTCACGATCTGCGTGACGCCGGGAACCTGCTTCGCGCGCGTGTCGTCGACCTGCGCGAGCGTGCCGCCGAACACGGGGCAGTTCACGATGGCGGCGTAGACCATGCCGGGCAGGCGCACGTCGAGGCCGAATTGCGCCGAGCCGTCCACCTTCTCCGGCGAGTCGAGGCGCCGGGTGGGCTTGCCGACCAGCGTGAAGTCTTTCGGGTCCTTGAGCGCCACCTTCTGCGGCACGCTCAGGTGCGCGGCCGCATCGACGAGCTGGCCATAGGCAATGCGCCGGCCGCTCGCGTCGTGCAGCACCTCGCCTGCCCTGGCATGGCAACTGGCGGGGTCGACCTGCCACTGCTGCGCCGCCGCCTGAATCAGAACGGTGCGCGCGGCGGCGCCCGCTTCGCGCATGGGCTGCCACGCAAAACGGATCGACGTGGAGCCGCCCGTGAGCTGGCCGCCGAGCAGCGGGTCGGTGAAGAGCTTCTCGTTGGGCGGCGCGTGGTCGACCGTGACGCTATCGAGCGGCACTTCGAGTTCTTCCGCGATCAGCATGGGAATCGACGTGTACACGCCTTGCCCCATTTCGACCTTCGGGATGATGAGCGTGACCTTGCCCGAGCGGTCGATCTGCACGAACGCATTGGGCTCGAACACGCCGTCTTGCGGCGCTTCGTTGCCGTCGCCGCCGATGATCGACTTGCGCGTCTGGCTGTCGCCTTGGGCGCCTGCGGAAAAGCTGATGCCGAGCAGCAGCCCGCCGCCTGCTGCCGCACCGAGCTTGAGGAACGTGCGGCGCGAGAGTTGACCGCCGCCGTCGTGTTGCGGCTTGCGTCGCGGCGCGCCGTTCTGCGCATCGAGGAGACCCTGTGACATGTCAGGCCTCCTTCGCGGCTTGCTTGATGGCGGCGCGAATTCGCGCATAGGTGCCACAGCGGCAAATGTTGCCCGCCATTGCAGCGTCGATATCCGCGTCGCTTGGGTTCGGATTCGCGGCAATGAGCGCTGCCGCCGACATGACCTGCCCCGATTGACAGTAGCCGCACTGCACGACGTCGATCTCGCGCCAGGCCTTCTGCACCTTCTGCCCCGCAGGCGTCGTGCCGATCGCCTCGATGGTCGTGATCTTGCGGCCCGCTACGGCCGCGACGGGCAGCACGCACGAGCGCGCCGCCTCACCGTCGAGATGCACCGTGCATGCGCCGCACTGCGCAATGCCGCAGCCGAACTTCGTGCCGGTGAGGCCGACGATGTCGCGCAGGACCCAGAGCAGCGGCATCTCGGGTGGCGCGTCGACTGTATGAGTTTCTCCGTTGATGATCAGCGTCGTCATGAAGCGGCTCTCCGGGAGTGGGGATTTGTCGATATTGATCGCGCAATCGAAGTGTCCGCGCGCCGGCTGTTCCGCTTTGCCCGCCTAATGGGGGGCAAAGCACAGGCACATGAGCACGGCCTTTCGACAACCGGTTGAGTGTAGCGCCGCCTTTAAATACGTGCAGAAAACGGTCCGTTATGGTGGCTTGCAAACGAAAGCTGTCCTGGCCCGGCAATCAAAGTTGTCCAGGGTGTGGCCTCGCGCAAATGCCATGAGCCGCGGTGCAACCGGGGGGCGGAACCGGCGCCGCGCACGAATTGATTTCTCCGCAACGATTGATTGCCCTTTGCTGAGTGCTTGTGCTGGAAGTGCCGTTTGCTGTCGACAGAACCAAGTAGCCTTTAAACGTGTGCTTCATGGCATGGCGTGGCTGTGAATTTTCTCGGGTTCGAAAATTCAATTTGGATTACTTATCGTATTCATCGCCGGCGGTTGCCTCTCTGTGCTGCCGCAATTCGATCGCGTGTGCGCTTGCGCACATTCGGGCGTAAATTTTCAGGAAAACTGAGATGCAGCTTTCTAATGTTCGGGCATAAGTCCAGCCCCTTCTGCAGGACCTCCAATGGCAACGTGTGTCGCGTAGCCGCCGACTTGATGGCCTTCGACAAATCCTTACGGAAACTTGTCATTCGTGTCGCGGGAACCGATGAATGTAGCGTCTTCCGGAAAACTACGATGACGGTCCATTCGTTTGCAATTGAGTATGACGCTCGACTACTGCGTTTCACGAAAAAACAGAATGGTCCCGTGAAAGCAGCACGAAATTGATCGGTGGCTCGATCGGGATGCGGTGCGTGAGAATAACTGAATAGTGAGGAAATCATGGCTCAACCTCGCGCTGTCAACGCGCAAACCATTGAACTCGTCAAAAAGGCTGAGGGGATTCCTGGTATTACGACTGGCGATATTTATCCTTACATGGATCCGATAGGCATCTGGACGATCGGATGGGGGCACGCCATTGGAGTCGATGGTCGTTTCCTGCGCGGCAATGCCGATCTCGACAAGGTCAAGGCACTCTATCCGGACGGAATCAGCGAGGCGCAGGCAGAAATTTTCCTGCAGGCCGACTTGATGCATGCCGGAAGCGGCGTACTCTCAGTCGTCACGGTTGCGCTCAATGACAACCAGTACGGCGCACTCACGAGTTTCACGCTCAATCTCGGCTTGGGCAATCTGCGTTCTTCGACGCTCCTCAAGCTATTGAACGCGAGAGACTTCGACGATGCGGCGAAGCAGTTCCCGCGCTGGAGTTTCGCCAACGGAAAACAGCTGCCGGGCTTGCTCAAGCGAAGAGAAGCAGAGCAAACACTCTTCCTGAACTGAGAAGGGGACAATCGTGAAGGCGATACACGGCCTGCTGGCCATGCTCTTTCTTGTGGCCGCATCTTTGGTGAATGCGGCGGACGCGCCGGGCGCAACGGACACATCGACAAAGCCGGCCACGTTGTACAGGCCAAGGCCGGTCGCCCTGGGTGACATTGTCGCCGTGACGCTCAAGAAGCAGCCGTGTCAGTCACTTGCGGTCGTCCAGAAGTACAGGCTTCTCGTGAATGGCGCGTATACCGGCATCGCCGCGCAAGGATGCCAGAACGTGGCACTGCCGGACGGGAGCACGGCGGGACAGATACAGTTTCTCCTGCGAAAGGATTCGGACCCGCCCGCGCCTGAAACCGCCGCCGCGTGGCGTACGCTGATTGGCGAACCGTGGCAGGGGCAGG